>JBARVU010000389.1:0-2133 GCA_049646425.1 Phormidesmis sp.
CCCCCCTCCCCTATGCAAGAACACTACGAAAAACTCAACCTCTCCCCCGGAGCCACACCCGCCGAAATTAAATCCGCCTACCACGCCAAGCTCAAAGAATTCCCAGCTCACAGCCATCCGCAGGAATTCAAGGCAATCCGAGCGGCCTACGAAACCCTGCGTAAAACGCCTCAAGACACCGATGATTTCTTTAAGCTGCAGCCCATTGAGGTCACCCTCGATCCGGCCCAGTTAGATCAGCTTCAGCAGCAGGCCACGGCGGCGGTCACAGTGACTTTGGAAGATTTGATTCTACTGACTTTTTAAAAGAGCTGATACTTGAAAAACTATGACGCGATCGCCCAGAGAACTCGCCACTCAAAAAATTCAGCTACGCAAACAGCAGGAAAAGCTATTAACCGACTTACTCACTGTCGTAGATGACCTAGATAGCGCCGTCGCCCACTGGCAACAGGCCGAACGCCACCAATCTTCTGCACCCTTGCCGCTGCCTTGGTGGCAGCGTTGGCGGCATTGGCTGAGATCGCTCGCCGCTGTGGGGATAGACGACGCTCAGGCTGACAATCTGAGTGAAATAGTTACGAGCGCCCGAGCAGGCACCGACATGATCCGAGAGTCGATGCTGACGGTATTGAGCCAGCATCAAGTGACCCCATTTCCCGCCGAAGGACACCCCTTCGACCCCACTCACATGCACGCCCTCGGTCAGCAGGCGACTACTGAGGTGCCGCCCAATACGGTGGTACAAGAAGTAGTGCGTGGCTATCGCTGGAAGGATCGCATCTTAAGAGCAGCGCAGGTGATTGTCGCGGTCGCTCCGGCAAAAGATAGGTAGTCATCCCCCGCTTCTTCTAAAGCACGAGGTAAAATTATCTCTGTCGCACAGCAAGGACTTAGCCTTATGAGCAAAGTTGTCGGTATCGACTTAGGCACGACTAACTCACTGATTGCCACCTTAGAAGAAGGTCAGCCTTGGGTGATTCCGGATGAAGAAGGGGAACTGTTGTTACCTTCCTATGTGGGCATGAGCGATACCGGTCAACTGCTGGTCGGACAGGCGGCACTGCGTCAGTATGCGGCTGCCCCTGATCGCACGGTGAAGTCAATTAAGCGACAGATGGGCACTGACCATACGACGACACTGGGCGATCGCGATTACCGGCCCCAAGAGATCTCGGCGATCTTGCTGCGATCGCTCAAACAGCGGGCCGAAGATATCCTGGAAGAACCCATCACCCAGGCAGTGATCACCGTCCCTGCCTACTTTACCGACGCCCAGCGACAGGCCACCAAAGAAGCCGGAGAAATTGCTGGCTTTGAAGTTCTCCAAATTCTCAATGAGCCCACCGCTGCTGCCCTGGTGTTCGACGCCAGCACCGAAGAGACCGAGAATGTCCTGGTCTATGACCTGGGCGGCGGCACCTTTGATGTCTCGATTGTGGAAATCACAGGTGACGTCACCGAAGTCCTGGCCAGCCACGGCAACAACCGACTCGGCGGGGACGACTTTGACCGGCAGTTACAGCGCCACCTGGCCGACTTGTTTTTGCAGGCGCACGATGGCACGACCGTACCGACCGATGCCGTCACCCAAGCCCGACTTTTGCGCGCTGCTGAGCAAGCCAAAATTACGCTGAGCGAACATGCGTTTGCGACGGTGCGTGAGCCCTTTTTAGTCAGCCAGGGGGAAACGGCGCTGCACTTGGAGGCGGAAGTCGCCCGAGAAGACTTTGAAAACCTGATCAAACCCCTGCTCAAAGACACGCTAGCGGCTATCGACCGGGCGCTCAGCGACGCTGATATGGCTGCTGACGACATTGACCGGGTCATTTTGGTCGGTGGCTCTACCAAAATCCCGCTGGTGAAAATGCTGGTAGAAAATCACCTGCCAGGGATTCCCGTCAACAGCTTTGACCCCGACCTCTGTGTAGGGTTGGGCGCAGCCCTGCAGGCCGGTGTCTTAGCCGGAGAGGCAGTAGACTCTATTTTGGTAGATGTGACACCGCACTCATTAGGGATTGCCGCCGTGATGGATACGCCAATGGGGCCGATGCCGGATATGTTTAGTCCGATCATTGCTCGCAACTGTGTGATTCCGACCTCGCAGTCGGAGGTGTACAGCACGACTTTTGA
>JBARVU010000390.1:0-7184 GCA_049646425.1 Phormidesmis sp.
AGTGAGGAAAACGCTCTCCTGCTCCAAAAAGTTAGAGAACCATGTCGGTGCGATTTGGAATTTCATCCACGAGTACAACCGTTTAATCAAAGAAAAGATGGTCGATAATGACCCCAACGCTATTTTCTCTATCCTTTACTAAAATGGACTACCTTACTTGGAATCAGAACCAAGACTGACTGAAAGTGACGCCACTTAAACAGTTTGGAGGGGAGCGTTGCCTAGGCTATGAGCAGAGCATCTCAGCATACCAAGGAGAGACGATACATTTTTTGCAACATAACCAACAAGGTTAGTGCGAGATATTGACTTGGCGATCACTACGTAGAAAGCATTTCCCGAAGGGGTGACAGTTCCTTGACCGGAGTAATTATGCATAAACTCCAAGCAGACAGGTTGACGAAGATTTATTCCACGGTGACCGATTTTGCTAAATTGCGGGGCTGATCTACATCTAAGCCCCGATGGGCAGCAATATAATACGCCAAAAGCTGTAAAGGAATGACGGATAGCACTGGAGAGAGGAATTCGCTGATCGCTGGCACAGATAGAAGAAAATCGAAGGTTTCTGCCGCCTCCGCATCCTCGCAGGAAACGATGCCAACCAGCTGTGCATCCCGGGCTTTAGCTTCCTGGGCATTTGAGAGTACTTTGTCGTAGACAGCGCCCGGCATAGCGATCGCCACTACCGGCACCTTGGCATCCAGCAGGGCGATTGGACCGTGTTTCATTTCTCCTGCCGGGTATCCTTCCGCATGGATATAGCTAATCTCTTTCAGCTTCAAAGCTCCCTCAAGCGCGATGGGAAAGTTGATCCCTCTACCGATATAGATAACATCACGCGTATTGACAAAATTGTGGGCCAGGTCTTCGACGAGCGCAGTTTGTTCGAGCAGTTGATCCATCTGAACGGGGAGCTGCTGAAGTCCTGCGAGCAGTGATTCTAGAGACTCCGCAGATACTGCTTGGCGTTGGTGAGCTAGCGCTATGCCTAGAACATAAAACGCCATTAGCTGACCAATGAACGTCTTGGTGGCTGCCACGCCAATTTCAATGCCCGCCAGCGTATCGATAATATGGGGTACCAAGCGCGCCAGAGAACTCTCTGATCGATTGGTGATGCCCAACATACGCGGGGCGAACGCTGAATCTAAACGGTTACGGCGGCGTTCCTGTTCCATATCCAAAGCTGCCAGGGTATCTGCCGTCTCTCCAGATTGAGTCACACCGATAGTTAGCGTATGGGGTCTCAGCGGTGATGGCGCATAGCGAAACTCTGAAGCATAGTGCACAACGGTAGGAATACCCGCTAGCTGCTCTAAAAGATGTTTGCCGACTAAGCTAGCGTGCCAACTGGTTCCGCAGGCCAAAATCTGAATCTGCTCTACTCCGGCTAGCAACTCTAGCGGTAGCCCTAGGCTTACCGGTGACTGGTCGGTTTCAGCAGGATTCCCAGTATCTTTGACATAAGTCTTCAAGCAGGTTCGCACAACTGCTGGCTGCTCGAAAATTTCCTTCAGCATGTAATGCTTGAATCCCTGTTTCTCGACCGAAATAGGATTCCAATTCAAAGTAATTGGGTACTTGGACAGTCGCTCGCCGGCGAAGCTGTAGACTTCGACCCCTAGTGGAGTTAGTCGCGCGAGCTCTCCATTTTCCAGGGGGAGGACAGAGCAGGTGTGGGCCGCGATCGCAGGCGTATCGGAAGCGCAGAAATATTCTCCTTGACCCAAGCCAATCACAATAGAAGCCTGTTGCCTGACAACGACTAGCTCGTCCGGGTAGTCGACAGAAATAATTGCTAAGGCAAAAGCCCCCTTCAGCTGTCCTACTGCTTGCCGTACCGCTTCTAAGAGAACCGATTGGTAGCTGAGTCCAGAGACAAGATCAGCAGATTTCAGGCACTCTGCAATTAAGTGGGGAACCACTTCAGTATCTGTGTCAGAGCTAAAAACATGGCCCTTCGCTTTTAACGCTTCCCGCAGTTCCCGATAGTTTTCAACAATGCCATTTTGAACTACCGCAATCCGGCAGTCAGTATCGCGATGGGGATGGGCGTTGTACTCCTCTGGCTTGCCGTGAGTGGCCCAGCGGGTATGGCCAATTCCCAAGCGAGCAGGAATTTCAAGACTGTCCACCTTGGCCTGAAGGTTTTGCAGTTTTCCCTTAGCGCGCACACACTGCAATTCACCTTCGTTGATAGTTGCAATACCAGCAGAATCATAGCCACGATATTCCAGCTTACGAAGTCCTTCGATCAAAAGCTGAGAGGCAGGCCGAGTTCCAATATAGCCAACAATTCCGCACATATTTTAAAGTTCCTAAAGTTAATAGATAAAAAGCTTGCACCTTCTAAAAGCCATTTTCGGCTCATAAAAGTACTAGAAATAATCAATTGAGGTACAGCCCAGCGACATCTTATAGAACTATGTCTATAAAATTGTCCATAAAATCTGCTTGAGCAATATTTAAGAGGGCTTAGTCACAAGTAGAGAAGGGACAGCAATGTGTAGAGTCCAAGTCGCCAAAATGCCCGCAGCGTGACCTTAGCCAAAGCGAAGTTATAATTGGGGTCAAAAAGAAATCACCTGACTATTATTGTCGATCAAGCGTCAGTCAGAGGTAAACAAACGACGCCCTATTAAAGTCTTTAAATCCGTGGCTATTTTATAAAGTTAATCCTCTGGAATGATTACGAAAGTAATATGGGATGTGCTAATCGTACTAATCTTTGTTCTTAAGGGTCAGTTGTTCTATATTTTGGGCCAGAAATTGTTGTGAAAAAATTTATATCAAATAGCCTAATAACACTCGCTATATTTACACCTGTTGGCTGCCAAGCCTCAACAGACTCACCGCTAGAAATATTAATTCCACTTTATATCTATCCATCCCACTATGATTGGCAGACCTACGTGTGGCCCAACGTGGCCGCAGCCCAAGCCCAAGTATCCGTAACGGCTATCATCAATCCAAATAACGGCCCTGATGGCGGAGCTCCTAACCAAGATTATGTCGAAGGAATGCGGACTTTGACGGCTGCTAATGTGCAATTACTAGGATACGTGTCCACCCGTTACGGCGATCGCCCACTCGCAGATGTCAAGGCCGACATCGATCTATACGCAGCCTTCTATCCAGTTAGCGGCATTTTCCTAGATGAAGCGGCTAGTGGTATCGACAAGCTAGGCTATTATCAAGCGCTTTATCGTCATATTCAGACCTATTCGGGCTTGCAGAAAACCATCCTCAACCAGGGCACTTCTCCAGATCCGGCCTATCTAACTCAGGCTACAGGAGATACCTTTGTAGTGTTTGAAAACCAGGCTGATGCCTGGAGGAACCACCTATTTCCAGCCTACATGGCTGATGCCAATGCCCAGCAGTTTGCGGCCATGGTGCATACCACCAATGGCACTGAGGAGATGCGAAATATCGCGGCTCAAGCTAAGGATAACAATATCGGCTATATCTTTATCACTGATGATCGCATTGACGGCGCTGACCAAAACCCCTGGAATCAACTGCCCGCTTACTGGACTGAAGAAATAGAGGCGATCCGAGACATGAATTTGGGTCAGTCTTCACCATAGGCAGCTTGGGTTTCTAAAACCGGAACTTTAAAGTGGTAAACCCGTAGGGTTTCGTCCTCGTAATAGATCCTGCTGTCGGAATGATGAAGCCGATACTGTTCGCAAAGTTCTAGCGCCTCAAATTGCAGACTGCTGCGTCCCGCAACTAAACGATAGTTGCGATAGACCGGGTCGAAGGCTACCTCACCCGACACCACCAACGGTTCCCTTTGAAAAGTTTGAAACGGTCGCTTCTCAACAAATACAAACAGATCCGGGACACTCACCGGAAAATTGAAACCAGGCTGCTGCACCGGTTGCTCATAGGTTTCTACAAAGGTTGCCAGATCGCTGTACCAGCTATCCCCATAGGTTTCGGCAAATTGTTCTATAGGGGCAACCAGCATCCAGCGCTTGCTGAGGTATTGGTTGTTTAAAGTGATCGCGGTTCGAGCGGTAATATCATGCTCCAAATAGGCAGATGCCTGATTGACGGGGAGCGCAAAATTAATGATTAGGGAAAAGACAAGTATCAAGCTGAGCGATTCCAAAGCTTTGCTTCGCGGCAGCACCTGTAGGCAATCTTGAAGAAAGGCAAACAGCCCGCCCACTAGCAGACTTAGACCAACAGGCAGCGTAATCAAGAGGCTGTGACCGTAAGCATCCGGATAGGCTGCTGTCAGTAGGGCTAAACTTAACCAGCCGCAGCCCATCGTGCCTAATCCCAATCGGGGCCGAATCAACAGCCCCAGACTACCCAGAATTTGCAGGGGCAGCATCTCGGGTGCCGCTAAGACAACTAGGCAAACACCGCAGAACAGATTCACCCATTTAGAACGGCGACATAGCCTGGAATTGAACGGCAGTAGCGATAGCCACGACAGCAGCAGGCAAAGGGCCCCAATCTCTGGGTTAGCCGGAGCCCACTGCCGAACTAATCCCTGATTGAGTTGTAGCGCGAGGGTTTGCAGTAATGCTGGCAACAATTCTGGCGACGGATCTACAGGTAGCAAGACAGTAAAACAGTAGACCCCCAGGCTGAGAACAGCGGCAGTGGCGGCTCCCCGCCGTTCGGTCAGCCGCCAAACTAGCTGACCGACCAAACCCACCAGCAGTAGCCCCACGAGTGGCCCTAGAAATCTTTGTACCTGCATTGGATCAACCGCGCTCATTAAAGAGAGCGCTGCTAATAAACAGGAATAGACAGAAACAGGAAACCCCGGCCAGTCTCCCGCTAAAATCTGCCGCGTCGCTAGTAAAGTTTGGTAGTCATCAGCTTGGGCGAACCGTAGTTCCAACAGGGGATGCTCATACCGAACCAAAATCGAGAAGCTGAGGAGGACGACTACGACTAAAGTCCATGTGAGATTGGCCGACAGTCGATGCATCGAAAGCGGCTCAAAGCAACTGCCGATTTCCCTTTTGACTCTCTGCCCTAGCCGGTGCCAGTTCACCCCACTATCTAGCGCGTCAAACAGGCCAAAGCAGCAGCTTTCACAGAAATGACGCAGGGCATTCCAAGCTTGACGGCCCGTTCGATAGTACCCGTTAGCAAATAGACAGCTCGTATATCCCAGCACCAGAGTTAGCCAGTTAAACAACCCAAACTGCGCCAACAGCGCGACTCCCAAGACAACGCTCAGCAACGTCCTAGCAAGACTGCCAGCTAGGGCAGCGGATGAAGCAAACTGCCGGGGAAAGTAGCTGCGACTGGGAATCCAATATAAAAGGGCGACGGTACAAAGGGTTACCCAAACGGCGATCGCACAGTCAGCTAGTAGTGTTCGAATGGTCAGCACCGATAGTTCCTACCTTGGCCAAAAATTGCGTTAAATCAGGACTTTTGTGAGTTCGAAAGAGCAGAGTGATGGAGAGACGGCAGCCGGTCTAACTCTCGATCCGGGGCAGCAAAGCGGCGGATCGACAGCCGCTGCAGGTCAATCTCTCCCCAGGCGGCAGCCTGAGAGTCAGTAGTCACCCCTGGATTTTCCAACCGAAACTGACTGGAAGCGGTCTGTTGATACTGATTAAGTCCAACGCCGTTGCTAGGCGTGAGATACTCAACGTTAAAAATAGGAATTTGCCAGCGGGCATAGCTTAGATAGTTCGCTGCCGTGAACTTGAAGTCCTCTATTCGAGGGTCTGATGCGGCCAACGTGCTGATAAACGGGTTGTCTTCAGCTCGTTCGCCTTTGAAGAAAAAGTCTTCCGCCCCTAAGCCATCAATGGAGCCAAAGTAAACCTGTTCTACTTCCTGTTGGGTAATGATGGCGTTTTGATTGGTATCTAGCTGTCCCAGGAAACGCTCATCGGAGTCGTGACGGTGGTTGCCATTAAGATCCAAAAATAGGGTTCTATTTTGAACAGCAATCAGGCGATCCGACTGATCGATCTGGCCGTCGCCATTCTCATCCAAGTTTTCCCAAGCATCTTGAAAAATGGCCTCGCCATTTTGAGGAAATACTAAGAACTCTGGGTGACGCGCTTTTGCCTGGTCAGAAATATCTTGAATTAACAGCAGCATCTCCAAAGCTGCTGAAGGACGAGTTCCGTTGCCCTCTTCGTTGAACTGCTGGTAGGCATCGATGTCATCTAGATACACTCCGTCAAACCCGGCCTCTAAAATTCTCTCCAGGTAGCTGCTATTGGGCCATCGATTGGCCTGCACCCAGCTTGGAAGCGCCTCCCCCAATAAGATGGCCTGCCAGTCAGACAGCCAGTAGCGAAGGTAGAAGGTGCCAGGAAAATCAGGATTTTCAGCCGCGACTAGCGATCGCCCCCGTTGATGGCTGAAAGGGTGACTATCGCCGGGTTGTTGGTCATAAAACCGATCGCTATCCGCCGCGCCAATGGCCATATAGCCCAGCACGCGCTTGCCAGATCGTTGCAGATCTGCGATTTCGTCCGGGGAGAACGCCCCGGCTTCGCTGCCGTCCCGCGAATGGTCAATGACAGCTAAATCGGCAGGATAGTCGATGAGGGGACGCAAATCGAGCGGGCCGCCGTCGAGCCCTTGTAACTGGTAGACCCAGGTGCGAACGGTTGTCAGTTGCTCTGACGCTACGAACTTGGAGACCAAACTGGCGGAGGCACTGGCCACAGGCGGCTCACTACTTCGAGGCGGTATATCTGTGCCCAGATTCGAGCTGTAGACCAGAAGGATTCCTAGAACTGCCAGGAGTAAGAGGTGACTGATGCGCCATCGACTCGCCATAGATGTTTCTCAAGGTCTAAGTTTCTTAACGTCTAAGTAGCTAACCCGACAGAAGCTTGCATTGCTTGAATCAGCAGCCGGGCCAGTCGCGCCGGATGGTGACGGATGCCCTGGTCTGAGGTTTCATCAGCAACATTGCCAGTAATTAATTGGCAGCCTAGACGGGCCACGGCACTGGCGTCTAACGGTACGGGATAGGACTGGGACTGGGCATAGTGAGAGAGCGTCTGGGGCAACAAGCTGCCCTGGTGTACCACAACTTGATCAAACACTCGCTGACCGCAAACCCGATCAAGGGCGAGTAAGTGGTCGGCCACGCTGTAAGCGGTGGTTTCTCCCGGCTGGGTCATAATGTTGCAAACGTAGATGCGGGGCACTGTGGCCTGGGCGATCGCCTG
>JBARVU010000391.1:0-2785 GCA_049646425.1 Phormidesmis sp.
TGCTATTTTACGCTCCGCCCGCTGGGTCGCGTAACGATTTCCAGCTTTACTCCCCACCCCCCACCCAGCAATTCTTTAGGACTTAGATCGGCAGAGGAAAGAAACCATGGCATCGGGCACTGACTACGCACAATCCTATCAGACCGCAGAGACTGCCTATATGCAGGGAAGATACGAGGAGGCCGCTGAGGCTATTGATCAGCTGTCTGATGAGTATCCAACTGATCCGAGCGTGCTGTTGCTCAAAGGACATATTTACTGCTACGGCCTACATCAATACGACGTGGCTCAGCAGCAGTATAAGACAGTGCTGGATCTATCGTCTGACCCAGAGTTTGTAGACTATGCCAACAACGGGTTGGACTATGCTACGCAGGCAGATAGTCAAACCAATGATGATACCACTGACCCCATGCCTGACGAGTTTGACGATGGCCTACTGGATTCGATAGATAGCTTTGAAGACCCTGCTGAGGCTGAAGCCTCTGCCCAGGTAGATACGAAACTGCCAGACCTCCAGAGCGACGACTTGAATACTTTTAGCGATTTTGTTTTAGAGGACGCTGCTGCAGAGCGCTCTGCTACTGATAGCGAAGCTGCATTCAGTGAGGCTTCTAGCGAGTTGAATAATCCTTTTGACCTTTCTGCTGATGTAGCGGATGGTTCGCCAGAGCAAGATGAGAATAGCTATGATGTCTTTGGTACCAGCGATCGCACGACTGAAGATCCAAACAGCTTTGAATCGCAGGCAGAAACAGGAGATGAGGATCCCTTCGGTCTCAATCTGATGGCACCGGATTCGGATGCTGAAGAGGAGGGAACAATCTTCAACCATCCTACTGCTGATTTTGATATGGCCGAATTCGACGAAGCTTTTGGCACCAGTGAACCAGCGGTAGACCCACTGGCCAGTTCAGGCTCTGAGATCAGCGAGGAGGATGACTCAGATGAGTTCGCCTTTGCAGATGAGGGCGAGTCATTTGAGAATTTATCTTTTGATTCACTGCCTGAAGATGACGCAGAAGATAAGACCTTTTTTATGGCAGATACTGGAGGAGTTGCCCCATCCGCTGTTGCAGCTGCTGAACCGGTGATGGCAGATGCTCGGACAGAGACACAGACAGGCGCCCCTGTCGGCTTTGAGGCCGACCGCTTCGATTCGAACGACTTTGAATCGAATGGCTTTGAAGCCAACGACTTCGACGACGAAGCCTTTGAAGACATCGCCCCGACGGATGACAGCGAGCCGCCCGTTTTCCCGGATAGCTTTGAAGACGACTTTGACGATTTTGAGAGTATTCCTGATTTCGATCTTTCTGACAGCTCAGCCGGATTTACCAATCCTTCTCTAGGGGCTACGCCTAGCCAGTTTGGCAGCGCGATCGCCCAGGCGGACAGTTCGACAGGGGAAGATGGCTTTGGAGAGGTGCCAGCTGTTCCCATGCCCACTTTCAACAAAAAGGTAAGCAATCCGAAACCCCGTCAGCAGGGGAGGTTAGCGCCTTTGGAAAACGCTTCTATGTCAACGAAGCGGCTGCTGTTAGCAGGGTCTGCGGGGGTGTTGTCGGCGATCGCCGTCAGCGCAATCGGCTTACTCACTCAGCCCGCCCAGTCGAGAGGCAATGTCTTGCCGGTCGTGGCCAGTGGTAGCGTCGCGGGCTTGGTTAGCTTTGGCAGCGTTTTCGGCCTGGGCTACTTTCTGGATCGGCGCACCCAACAAACCGTGAATGACTTGCAGATGCGCTTCAATCAAATCTCCAGAGGTGACTTGAATGCCAGGGCCACTATCCTGACGCAGGATGAATTTGGTCGGCTATCAGTCGGGTTCAACCAAATGGCCAGCGCGATTTCTGCTACGACTAGCGAGGCCCAGCGCAAGGCGCAAGAACAAGAGCAGGCAAAAGAAGACCTACAGCGCCAGGTGATTCGTCTGCTCGATGATGTTGAGGGGGCTGCTAGAGGTGACCTGACCGTCAAAGCTGAAGTCACAGCGGACGTGCTAGGTGCCGTTGCCGACTCGTTTAACCTGACGATTGAGAATCTGCGTGAAATCGTCAAGCAGGTTAGTGTAGCAGCGCGACAGGTGAGTCAGGGGTCGACCGAGAATGAGGCGTTTGCCCGGGCACTTTCTGCGGATGCGCTGCGTCAGGCCGAGGAGCTCGCGGTGACGCTTAACTCTGTACAGGTGATGACCGACTCTATTCAGCGGGTGGCTGAAAGCGCCCGAGAAGCTGAAGAAGTCGCTCGTTCGGCTTCTGAGACCGCACTGCGCGGTGGCGAGGCCGTAGAGCGGACTGTAGCGGGTATTCTCGACATTCGGGAGACAGTGGCTGATACCACCCGGAAGGTAAAGCGCCTGGCCGAATCTTCTCAGGAAATCTCGAAAATTGTCGCCTTGATCTCGCAGATTGCTTCGCGGACAAACCTGCTGGCGCTCAATGCCAGTATCGAGGCAGCTCGGGCTGGGGAGGCGGGCCGGGGGTTTGCAATTGTAGCCGATGAGGTCAGACAGCTGGCAGATCGGGCCGCTAAAGCTTCCAAAGAAATCGAGCAGATCGTACTGCAAATTCAAAGTGAGACCGGCGGTGTGATGACCGCGATGGAAGAAGGGACGCAGCAGGTAATTGAGGGGACGCGTCTGGCTGAGCAGGCCAAGCAATCGCTAGATGACATTATTCAGGTCTCCAACCGAATCGATGTTCTGGTGCGCTCTATTACCGCTGATACCGTAGAGCAGACCGAAACCTCTAGAGCGGTTGCCCAGGTCATGCAGTCAGTTGAGCTC
>JBARVU010000392.1:0-2899 GCA_049646425.1 Phormidesmis sp.
GGTTGCGATCGCCAACGGCATAGACGTGGCTGAACCCGCCCCCCACCCCGAGCCAAAATCAGCCCGGTTTTCCGGCAAAGATCTTGCCAGTCGTATTCTGCGATACATGGCTAGCAAAGGCTACAAAATTTTTGAAGGCCCGCAGGAATACAACATCGTCTATGTGGAAGGGATGAACATAGATGGCAGCCTCAATGCCGACGCGCCTAATAAGTTCAACGATATTCGTTTGGTGATTGAGGTGGTGAACGGCCAACCTAAGATTGTGGGTGGCCCCTGGATTGCCACGACAGAGCCTAGCCGGCTTTATACGAATCGCCCCTTAAATGCTAGAGGGGCTGCTCGGATTGCATTCGAGCAGTATGCTGCTTGGCAAGTTGGAGATCACAAAGGCCATGAAGCATTGGTTCAAACAGGCGGCAAGGTTACCGTTTACCGAGATCTCGATAAGAATGGATACCGGACGGGAGACAAGCTAGATACGGGTTTCCATGGTATCAATCAACATCATGGCTACAACAATTCAAAAGAGAACATCGGAACAGCTTCTGCGGGCTGCCTTGTGGGTAGATCGATCAAGGAGCACGAGCAGTTTATGAGTGTGATCAAACAAGACCGCCGCTATCAGAAAGACCATCAGTTTGTCTTTACCACGACGATCCTAGCTGGAGATGGTTTAGTCAAGCAGTTCCCTGCCTAGTCAATAGTGGCAGGCGTCATCACCTGACACCGTACACAGTTAGACAAGTTTTCACTCACTTATTTGTTAAAATAGGAGAAATCTACCATGGTTGTTACACCCGTTGCCGGTACGCTGCCGTTGGCAAGTTCCTCGTACCGATAGGGTTCGGTGATATTGCCAAGCTCTAAATCTATGGTGCGGGTCACTTGGCTTGAATATATCCTATTGGCTACAAGCCTAATGAGATAACTTGCGAAGTGACCCGAAAAGTACGTAGGCGTCAGCTGGCTCAAGCAGCGCGGATCGGAATGCCGTCGAATTTGTTCAGGGCAACCAGCAGCAGACTCAGCAATAGGACGAGACCCATGGGAGATAGGACTGAGCCGATAGGGATCAGGGTCAAGGTAAAAAGGGCGAGGAGCGATCGCGCCCCAACCACCCGCTGCGGCAGTGAATTCGGTGAAGCCCATTGCAGCGTAGTGACACCCGCCAGAAAGACCGCAATGCCCCCACAGAGCACCGCCCGCATCTGGGCGATAAAGAGTTCGCCCGTAGCCGCCTCAATCGCAAACTGAACGCCAACGCCCGTGGCGACGATGCCAATGAATGCCAGAACATGACTATAGCCGTAGATATAAGAGCGTAGCAGGGCCCTTTTGCCGCCTTGCAGAGCCTGGTTGATTATCGATTCATCGGCCCTTTCAAAGTACATCCACCAGAGGCTGACAGCGGTTAGAAATCCGCCTGTCGCCGTGAGCACACTGACCCACCGCCAATCGGTCTCAGCGACGCCGCTGGCCACTGCAATAATCGCCTCACCCAGGACGATGATCACAAACAGGCCAAAGCGCTCGTCCATATGAGACTTTTGCTTTGGAACATGGCGAATCGTGAGATAGGTAATCGGGCCGTTGCTGACTTCGATCAGGAGCGCGATCGCCCACAGGAAAAACCGAGCCGGTGGGGGAACGACAATCGACAGCAGCCACAGCAAAAAGGCCGCCGAAAAGCTCATCGTGTACCGAGCGGTGAGTTCTCGCGACTGAGGCACCTGCCGCCATGCCTGCAGGTACAGCAGAATGATAATCAGTCGCAGCGCCGCGTACACAGTCGCAAAG
Organism: Phormidesmis sp.; assembly: GCA_049646425.1. Lineage (GTDB taxonomy): Bacteria > Cyanobacteriota > Cyanobacteriia > Phormidesmidales > Phormidesmidaceae > Phormidesmis. The sequence goes on from JBARVU010000392.1 coordinate 1,801, forward strand.
TTGGCTGAACCGCCTGCCAGAGCGTCATGAATCGTCAGCGCTAAGACGACAATGCCAAACATAACGCCCAGCATCACCAGTCGATAGGGGCCTTTTTCTACATTGAACTGGTCAGCATAGTAGCTGAAGTCAATCCACAGCCACCACACCGGCACAAAGAGCGCAACGAAGCTGATGATCCCCATCCAGCTAGGGTCACCATGCAACAGATGCGCCAGCTCAGCGACAGTGAGCACAAACACCAGGTCAAAAAATAGCTCTAGCCAGGTGGCATGGCGGGCACTGCTTTCTGCTCTCGAATGAAGCTGTAATTGGCGAGTTCGATTTGGCAGGGGTGGCAGCGGGGGTCGGTTTGGCAGCATTGGCAAGGCTGAGGATCAACGTCTCTATATTATGTGGCAACACTGCCGTGATGATATGTCTGGAAGATTCTCTGGAAGATTCTCTGGAAGATTCTAAAGAGCGTATCGGATATCAGTATTCGTAATTATCGTAGGCTTCGAAGTCTGCTTGAATGTCGTCCTGATGTTCGAGAAAGAGCTGTCTGCCGATGTCGTAGGCGATTCGCGGCAGGGCGAATTCTAAGTCGGTGAGGTTAGCGCGAAAACCGCTGAGCAGGGCGGCTCCGCAGGCGGGATAGTAGCAGCGTTTGAGATAGCTATGGTCAGGCGATCGCGGCATAAATTCAAGACTTTTCCCCAGATACGGATAGAGAGACATTTCAGTATGCTCATCGCCCGGCGGCGGGGTGAACCGATCTTTCCAGCGGGCAATATGGGGCGCTAGGGTACGGAGTTCTTTTTGATGATCGAGGTTAGTGACGAAGCCGGTGCCGCAGATCAGGGCGTCGTGGCGAAGGGTGCGACCCGATGAGTCAGCACTGGCACCATAAACGCCAACAATCTCTCCCTGCTGATAGTCGAGACTGTTCACCGGGGCACTCGTATACAGCGTGAAATTAGTATGGCTGACGGTTTGATAGTAGGTATGAGCCGGGGGGAGCTGGCCCAGTCGATGTTCTGAGAGGCTGTAGGCCCACTTGGTTTCGTCAGGAAGGTCGATATAGTGGCGGTGGTAGCCGTTCCATTCACTCCAGCGA
>JBARVU010000393.1:0-2284 GCA_049646425.1 Phormidesmis sp.
TGTATCGCTTGCTGTCTAAGGTAGTTTTGGGTGTCGATTGATAGGTATCTAGCATCTGGTTTTTTCATCTCAAACCTCCGGTTGCCTATATCTCTATTATCGCTCCTCTTTCTTTGCCGGGGTAATACGTGTAAAAGTCTATCACATCGCGCTAGTGCCACCAATATACAAGAGCTTTAAATTTTCACAGAAATACGTCATTTAGCTAGAATTTGGTTCAACTCACTACGATAGAATGAGGCTTTCAGACTACTGTGGGGAAAATTACATGTATCTCGGCCAGGGGTCTATGAGTTCTAACGTCTCCTCAACGAGCAGCGACTCGGCAAACTTATTTCCGTCGTTAGAAACGGATAGATTGCGGCTGCGACAGGCCACGCAGAAGGACAGTCAAGATATCTTTGCCGTGTTCGCAGACCCAAAAGTCACTGAATTTCATGACCTTGCGACCTTTGAGTCAGTTGATGATGCGCTCAAAGTAGTAGAGCGTAGAGCCAAGACTTTTGCGAGCGGACAGGGTATACGGTGGGCCATCGAACTCAAACTAAACCGACGCATCGTTGGCTCGTGTGGTTTTTCGTGGCATCCAGACTCATCGATCAAGGGCGCTGAGATCGGTTATGAGCTGGCGAGTAACCACTGGCGCAAAGGCATCATGAGCGAAGCCTTATCCGCAGCCATACGATACGGGTTTGAGACAAGAGAGCTAGAATTTGTCATCGCTCGGGTGATGCTAGACAATATAGCGTCTAAAGGACTGCTGAAGAAGCTCGGATTCAAGAATAAAAAGACCATAGAGAAAGGCGGCTTCTGGAAAGGGCAACATCACGACCTAGAACAGTTTCTGCTAGAGCGAGATAACTTTGTAGACTTGTAGCTGGGATCTTCTTACCGACTGTTTGCGACCCCGGCAACTGGGCGTTACAAGACTGCTATAGTCTCAGTCGTATGAGTAGACACTAGGAAGTAGCATGAGCGCTCCATACAGCGGCGGATGTCAGTGCGGGCAAGTCAGATATGAGATCAGAGCCGAACCACTCACGCTCTATGTATGTCACTGCAAGGAGTGTCAAAAGCAGTCCTCTAGTGCCTTTGGGATGTCTATGCCTGTGCCACGGAAGTCAGTTGTTCTGGTCAAAGGTCAACCAAAGCAATGGAGAAGAACTTCCGATAACGGGAGAGAAGTAAGCTGCTCGTTTTGCAGCAACTGCGGAACGAGACTGTTTCATAATCCAGCTCGCAACGACGAGATCACCAACATCAAGCCCGGTACACTAGACGATACGAGCTGGCTTAAACCTGTGGGTAGTCTATGGACGCGCAGCGCCCAAACATGGCTTCCTCAAGATAGAGACATGCTGAACTATGAGGCACAGCCGGACGACTTCACTCAACTATTCAAGCGGTTTCAGTCAGAGTAATATGCAGCAACCAGAATGTTGAAAGATAGTAATGTCGTGCCTATAAACACCTTAGAGCTTGTGAGAAAGCCTTTCTGAGCCATTAAAAGAGACATATTTTTGGCAGGGTACAGAAATCTCTAATTTTTGAGACTGCCAAATTGGCCCGTGTATAGGACACTGTTGGCGAACTCCGACAGTAGCGAAAAATCGGTAAGCTGAGGCCAATCTATCGCTATCAGGAAGTGCGATCGCCATGTCCCTAAAGCCCCAACCAGACTCGCTAGTGCCTGCTAATACACAGCAAGTTGCCAAAGCCGTCTTCAAGAAAGGCAATCCATATGTGACCCTACACGATGAACTCGGCCCGATTTTTGAAGACACCGACTTCACTGAGCTGTTCTCAAAGGTTGGCCAATCAGCTATCCCGCCGTGGCGGCTAGCCTTAGTTACCATCATGCAGTTCCGTGAAAACCTATCTGACCGCCAAGCTGCCGAAGCGGTGCGCTCACGTATCGACTGGAAGTATCTGCTACGGCTAGAGCTAACTGACACAGGCTTCGACCACAGTGTCCTGAGCGAGCTTCGGGGGCGCTTGCTAGCAGGCAACGTTGAACACCTGCTACTCGATAAACTGCTGGAACGCTGCCAAGAAATGGGTCTAGTGAAAGCTGGTGGGAAGCAACGTACCGACTCCACCCGCGTTCTAGGCGCGAGATCCGTAGCCTGAACCGTTTAGAAGTGGTCGGTGAAACGCTACGTGCTGCTCTCAACGACTTAGGAATGAGGATTATATAAAATCCAGCAGTAGGATCATTTAAGATAGGTTGAAAGAGAACCCTGGGACTAACGCATGGTGACCCCATATCCAAAAGCTATCGAAC
>JBARVU010000394.1:0-12847 GCA_049646425.1 Phormidesmis sp.
CAGGTCAATGGCCCCGCCGACTTCAAAGGCTTCACCATGGGTGTGCCGTTCCCGTACTCCATGCACAATCTCCTGCTGCGCTACTACCTCGCCACTGGCGGCATTGATCCCGATGTCGATGTCAAAATTCGCCCAGTTCCCCCGCCGGACAGCATTGCGCAGCTGATTGCCGGAGACATCGACGCCTATCTCATGCCCGACCCCTTTAACCAGAGAGCCGTGTATGAAGAGGCCGGATTTATCTTCAAGCTCACTAAAGACATTTGGCCCGGTCATCCCTGCTGCGCCTTTGCCGCTAGCGATCAGTGGATAGACGCCAACCCAAATACGTTTAGAGCCCTCAATAAGGCCATTATTGAAGCGGCGGGCTATGCCAGCGACCCCGCCAATCGCCTAGAAATCGCCAGCGCCATTTCTGATCGCGCCTTCCTTAACCAGCCGACTGAAGTGGTCGAAGCCGTTTTAACCGGTAAATTTGACGATGGGCTTGGCAACACGTTAGATGTGCCCGACCGGATTGACTTCGACCCTTATCCCTGGCAGAGTTTTGCCAACTGGATCTCTTCTCAACTGGTGCGGTGGGACTTGCAGGGCGATGGTCAGGCTGCTAAAGAGATTACTGATGAAAGCTACAACGAAGTAGGTGAAGAGGTTTTCTTGACTGACCTGGCGAGAGAACTGGCCGAAGAAGTTGGGCTAAATCCCCCTTCAGACGTTTACCGTACCGAAGAGCTTGAGTTTGACACCTTTGATCCTGAACAGCCCGGTGAATACATCAAAGAGCAAATAGATAAGTATGGCGTTTAAGGCTTCGTTCAAAGGATATCTCATGAGGTGCAGAGTGTATGACCACTAGCAAATCAACTCCAGGCAAGCTTAAAACATCAGAGGATGACTCTCTCTGGCAAAACGAGAACGTTAAAGCGATTGGATTATTTCTAATCTCCTTGGCGCTGTTCTTAGCGTTCTGGGAACTCGGGGCAAACCTGAAATGGTTTGCCAAAGGAATGCCGACCGCCTCTAAAACCCTGCAAGAGCTTTGGTGGTGGTCGACACACCCTTTCTTTGACAATGGGCCAAATGACTTAGGGATTGGCTGGAATCTGCTAATTAGCTTGCGTCGTGTTGCCATTGGCTACACTCTGGCGTCCATCATTGCCGTTCCTTTAGGCATTTTGATTGGTATTTCTCCGATCGCTTACAAAGCGTTCAACCCCTATGTACAGCTGCTGAAGCCGGTGTCCCCTTTGGCTTGGTTGCCGCTGGGTCTTTACATCTTCCGAGATTCTGAGCTGACGGGCGTATTTATTATCCTCATCTCTAGTATCTGGCCGACGCTGACGAATACGGCCTTTGGCGTTGCGAACGTTAGCCCTGAATATCTGGACGTTTCTAAAACGCTGGGTGCCTCCAGGTTACGAACCATTTTTAAGGTGATTATCCCGGCGGCGCTGCCGAATATTGTTTCTGGCCTGCGTATTAGTATGGGGATTTCCTGGCTGGTGATTGTAGCCGCTGAGATGCTTTTGGGGACGGGGCTGGGCTACTTCATTTGGAATGAGTGGAACAACCTTTATATTCCCAATATTTTGGTGGCTATTTTCATTATTGGCTTAGTCGGGCTGATTCTAGATAGCATTTTTGCTGCGCTTGAAAAGTTTGTTGAGTTTGGTCGCAAAACATGAATCTTGCCTCTATTGATTCTATTGGTCAATCAGCCAAAGGTACCGTGTCTTCAGAACCTACTGTCCCTTCCGCTCAGCTTTCTGTTCGCAATGTTACAAAGGTGTTCGCGGGCAAAAAAGACCTGTTCAGCAAGCTGTCGCGCAAAACGACTCGTGACTTCACCGCGATTGAAGATATTAGCTTAGAGATTGAGCCTAATACCTTCGTGTCTATCATCGGCCCTTCCGGCTGCGGCAAGTCTACACTGCTGAATATGATTGCTGGGCTTTCTGATATCAGCAGCGGCGAGATTTTACTCAACAATCATCCTATCCAAGGGCCGGGGCCAGATCGGGGCATGGTGTTTCAAAACTACGCCCTCATGCCCTGGATGAGCGTTGAGGAAAACATTCGCTTTGCGGTAGAAACGGTTTATCCTAAGCTGCCGTCTAAGCAGCTCACTCGCAATATCAAGGAAAACATTCAGCTCGTGGGGCTAGCGGGTGCCGAGAAGAAGCATCCTCACGAACTCTCGGGTGGGATGCGGCAGCGGGTCGGTATTGCTCGCGCCCTGGCGATCAATCCGCAGATATTGCTGATGGATGAACCGTTTGGGGCGCTAGACGCGCTGACCCGAGGGTTTCTGCAAAGCGAAGTTGAGCGAATTTGGGAGCAGCAGCGCAAAACGGTGATTATGATTACTCACAGCATCGAAGAAGCCCTGCTGCTCTCGGATCGGATTGTGATGATGACGCGAGGGCCTGCCGCTCAGGTGAATGAGATTTTGGAAGTGCCCTTTCCGCGTCCGCGCGATCGCGAAACCATCGACCAGCATCCGGCCTACCACTCGCTCAAAGTCGAGATGGAGCGCCATCTATTTCGAGAGACACAGGCGGTAGAAGAATCTCGCGTTCGCTGATCTTCTCACACAAAACTTCAAAACTGTAGTTATTTACCATACGAGGTGTTTACCATGACAACCCCAGAGATTACGACAAAACTATTGGCCGCTAAGAAAGAAAAAGGATTGAGCTTTGCCGATTTAGAAGAAAAGCTCGGCTACGACGAGGTCTGGATTGCGTCTGTCTTCTACCGGCAGGCCAGTGCTTCTGAAGAAGAAGCGAGCAAAATGGTCGAGCTGCTCGGCCTCGGGCCAGACTTTGCCGAGGCGTTGACCGAGTGCCCGCTCAAAGGCGGCCTTGACCCGCTGGTGCCGACCGATCCGCTGATCTATCGCTTTTACGAAATCATGCAGGTCTATGGCATGCCGGTGAAAGCCGTGGTTCATGAGAAATTTGGCGACGGCATCATGAGTGCGATTGACTTTTCGATTGACGTGGAAAGAGAAGAAGATCCGAAGGGTGATCGCGTCAAAGTCATCATGTGCGGCAAGTTCTTACCCTACAAAAAATGGTAGTGGTATGAGGTAAGAACTTTCCACAGCGCTATCTTCCTAGGACTCTACAGCTCAGGCATTATGTCTGAGCTTTTTTATCGCCCAGTGTGGGCTGCTTACGCCACACCAGTAGCACCCCAAAAGCAAACACTATCAGTGCGACTGTGGTGCCGGATTCAGGAATGGGTTCTGGCTCAAGCGGCGGCGTACTCGCTGGCGGACGACGAAATAAAGTGCCCTGCTCAAAGGCATAAGTGAGACCTAACAGCGTCGGCTCGTCGTAGGCTCGCCCCAAGAATTCTAGCCCGACGGGTAGTCCATCTTCTGTAAATCCAGCCGGTACCGTAATCGCCGGAAAGCCAGAGAACGGGCTCAACCGATTGCCCGAACCAGCGGCCAAAGGCTCCCCCAGTACGTTGGGCGGACTTGCAACAGATGGATATATCAAGGCATCTAAGCCAGTCAGGGCCTTCAGCAGCGAAGACTGAGTCAAGGCGGGTCGCTCCGTGATGATGCGAATATATTCAGGGTCATCTTCCGGAGCCGGTCGTTCGTTACGAGAAATGTAGGCAGCTTCAAAGTCTTCCAAGTAGAGGCCAGTCTCGATAATGTCTTCCAGCGTTCTCACCCCCGTGGGTGGTACGGGCCGCTCAGCCAGGTAGTTGTTGAGATCTCGTTTGAACTCAAATGAGCTGAGGCTGGGGAACGCCAGGATCTCTTCGAGGTTGGGAATGGTAACTTCCTTTACTGTGGCTCCCAGCGCGACGAGGGCATCTACTGCCTGGTTGATGACATTGGTCGTTTTCACACTTTCAGGGTTGTCGGGCGACCCCAACAGATCGCTGATAAACCCGAGCTTGGCATCGGCTAGCCCGTCGAGCTTAAGAAAGTCGGTGTAGTCCGCTGGAATTTTGCCAATGCTGCCTGCGGTGGCGGGATCTTCTGGGTCAAACCCGACCGTAGCGTTTAAGGCTAGCGCCGCGTCTTTGACAGTGCGGGTCATCGGGCCGCCCACGTCTTGGGTGAGCGCTAATGGCACAATTCCCGAGCGGCTTGACAAGCCAATCGTGGGCCGTACACCAACTAGACTATTGAAAGAAGAAGGCACCCGAATCGATCCGCCAGTATCTGTGCCAAACCCGAGAACGCCGAAGTTAGCGGCGATCGCCGCCCCCGTTCCCCCACTAGAGCCGCCCGCATTGCGAGTCGTATCGTAAGGGTTGACCGTCGTCCCACCCAAAGAACTGGTCGTTGTAAAAGAAAAGGCAAATTCAGAGAGATTGGCCTTTCCCAAAATCACCGCTCCTGCTTCTCTGAGCCCCGCGACTTGAAAAGCATCTTCACCGGTTTGAAAGTCTTTCAGCGCTAAAGCGCCTGCCGTCGTTGGCATGTCAAAGGTATCGAAATTGTCTTTTAGGATGACCGGGACGCAGTGTAGCGATCCCACTGGGCCAGAGGCGGCATAGGCAGCATCCAGGTCGGCAGCAATGCTCAGGGCATTAGGATTGGTGGCGATAATGGCGTTCAGCGTTGGCCCCCGGTCGTCATAGGCATTAATCCGGCGCAAATACTGCCGAGTGATTTTGGCGCAGCTGGTTGTGCCTGAACTTAGCCCCGATTGAATGCTGTCTACTGTGGCTTCAGTAAAGTCAAACCCGGCGGCTAACGCTGGATCGACCGTACAGAAGAGGGTAGCGGCAGGCAGCGTCGCGTAGAAAGCGACTTTTTTAGCGAACTTCAGCATAGATCAGGAGCCCTTGGGAGTTAGGAGGGTTAAGAGAGTTTGGCGATCGCGTCTTATAACTCTGATGCCGACTAACGCGGTTCCGAGCACTACCAGTGCCGGTAGGGCAGACGGTTCTGGCACAGACTCATATTGGATAACTTCACCTGCTAAGGGTGGCAATAGAGACGGTGGACGGCGAACCATCGTCGCCTGTTCAAAGGCGTAGGCGAGGCCGAGCAAGGTCTCTTCGTCGTATGGGCGACCGGTGAACGAGAGTGTTACCGGCAAATCAGTGGAGCCAAACCCTGCTGGAATCGTAATGTCAGGGAGTCCAGCAGAACTCGATAGCTCGACCGGTCTGGTGGGAGGAGAGCCGGGGAAGCTCTCAAACGTCGGATCGGTTGTGCCGATCAAGGGTCGAGCAAACGTGTTCAGCGTGGGAAAAACAAACGCATCGAGATCGAGTGAGTCCAGCGTATCGATTAGTTTCCCTCTCACAAAGGGCGTCAGGACATTGGCAACGTCGAGATACTCAGGGTCTGAGAAACCAGGACTCTCCGCAGAGCGACCCAGTGTGCCTAGAACGATGGAGGGTGTCTCGGATTCTGCAATCTCAGGCGACGACAGTATAGAGATCAGGCCATCAATTGTCTTTGGATATTCGGGATCCAGTGTCGCCAAATAGTCTTCGAGATAGGCTTTTTGCTCGACCGGAATAGCCGTGCTGTACAGGCTTCTCGTCGTGGCTAAGAAATCTTCTTCAAAGAGAACATCGACAGCCGTGGCACCCAGTCCGCGCATGACGTCAAGCGCGTTTTCAGTGATTTGAGTAATCTCTGGATCAATCCCGTTTTCGATACCGATAAAGTTGCGCAGCACGCCGATGCGAGCGCCGTCTAAGCCAGTAGGGTCGAGGAATTGAGTGTAGTCTGTGTAGAACTTGTCGAGCTGAACCTCAGGGGCGGCAATCGGTGTATCAAAGCTGGGATTGTCCGGGTCGTAGTCGGCCATTGTGCCGAGGGCGATCGCCGCATCGGTCAGGTTTCTCGCCATTGGCCCGATCATGTCCCTAGAGAGCACAAAGGGAATAATTCCGTCGAGGCTGACCAAACCGCGCGTGGGACGAATGCAGGCCAGTGCTTGAAACGAACAGGGCGTGCGAATAGAGCCACCGGTGTCACTGCCGGTTCCGAAGACAGCGAAATTAGCTGCGATCGCCGCCCCCGTGCCCCCACTCGATCCCCCTGTAGACCGATTGAAATTGTAGGGATTGAGCGTCGCCCCCCCGATAGAACTGTAGCCCGATCCAGAAATGGCAAATTCGTCCATTTCTGCTTTGCCCAGGATGATCGCGCCCGCGTCTCGAAACCTGTCTACCACATAGGCATCGTTGGGTGGCAGTGAACCGACAAGTGCATCTGATCCGCCAGTCGTGGGGATATCAAAGGTATCGTGATTGTCCTTAAGTAAAATAGGGATGCCGTGAAGCGGACTACGCGGCCCAGCGGTCTGTCGTTCAATGTCTAGCGCTTTGGCCGTTTGTAGCGCCTTGGGATTAATAGACAGGACTGAATTGAGCACTGGCCCAGCATCGTCGTAGGTCGCAATTCGGTTCAGATAGAGCTGGACTAATTCTTCAGCGCTCAGCGCATCGGCATCGAAGGCTTTGTTGATGCTGGTGATAGTTGCTTCTTCGAGCTTGAAGGCTGCGGCGATCGCCGACTCAGCTGTGATCGAAAAGAGGGCTGCTGGCGCAACGAGCGCTGAAACGGCTGCTTGTTTGAGACGATTAGACACCGAGTCTATCCTTAACGTAGGTGAATGCTGATAGGTTTATTCGCTTTCTATACAAGGATTACTCTATACAAGTAACAGAGTCTTCTTTAAAATTTATATTGTTTGAAGTAATGAGAATGTTTAGCCTTAAGTATTTTGTGGACACCATTCATACTGATAATGTGTCCGTGTTTACGTCGCGGTCAGGCTTCATACAAACTTCAATAAAGGGATAGTCGAACAGACGAGCTTCATTCAGGCTTCATGAAGCTCCGTTTACTAAGGACGCATCGACAAGCGTGATCGCACTTGATGATTACCCATGAATCCTTGCAGAAAGCGTTACTCTCTATACAGTTTCAACGAACCCCACTGAATAAGATGACATCTTTGCTGGCGTAAGTTCACTCATAAGCAAGCGCTGTCGGCGAACGACTCCACCAGAACACGCTAGTTAGCGCCAATCATATTGCCCCTGTCAGAGTTATTAATGCTGAAATCTTTTAGAACCCTTGCTTTTGCCACAGCGCTCCCGGCTGTGGCTTTTAGCTTTGAAGCACCCCCTGCCCGAGCCGCCTCCTTCAACCTATTAGAGGCTACCGTCCCCGAAATTCAGTCTGCCATCGACGCTGAGCTGATCACCTCGGAATATTTGGTTCAACAGTACCTCAACCGGATCGCCGCCTATGACGATGCTGGGCCAGGGATCAATTCGATTATTCAGCTAAATCCTAATGCTCTGCAAACGGCTAGAGCGCTGGATATGGAACGCAGTAGCCTGTCTGGGCCTCGCAGCCCGCTGTACGGTATTCCTGTCCTGCTCAAGGACAATATTGACACGTTTGATTTGCCCACAACCGCAGGCGCACTGATTCTAGACGGCTCCATTCCTCCAGACGATGCCTTTATTACCCGGCAGCTGCGCGATTCAGGCGCAATCATCTTAGGTAAAGCCAATCTCACCGAGTTTGCTAATTTTGTTGCTTTTGATATGCCGAATGGTTTCAGTGCCGTCGGCGGCCAAACTCTGAATCCCTACGGCCCAGGTGTATTTGATGTGGGAGGTTCTAGCTCAGGGCCAGCCGCCGCGACCGCAGCCAATCTAACGGCGCTCTCCATTGGCACCGAAACTTCAGGCTCCATTCTGAGCCCCGCTAGCAACAACTCGCTCGTCGGGATCAAGCCAACCGTCGGGCTGATCAGTCGAGACGGTATTATCCCCATATCGGCTACTCAAGATACCGCTGGCCCAATTACCCGCACAGTAGAAGATGCGGCAATTCTGTTGGGTGCACTAACCGGGGTAGATCCAAGCGATCCAGCTACGGCAGCGAGTGTCGGCAAGTCGTTTAAAGACTATACACCGTTTCTTAAAGTAGATGGATTAGAGGGAAAAAGGCTGGGCGTATTGCGAGATCCTTTTTTTACAGATTTTCTCTCTGAGGATGAACAAGCGCTGTCTGAGCGAGCTTTTGGTGACTTAGAAAGGTTGGGCGCAGAGCTGATTGATCCGGTTGAGTTTCCGACCCCAGGCCAGCTGTTTGGGCTGGGCTTCGATGTGCTGCTGTACGAGTTTAACGTAGGCGTTGAAGACTATTTGGCGAGCTTGGGAGACGATGCCCCGGCCACTACCCTAGCCGACATTGTGGCCTTCAACAAAGCAAACCCAGATGAAGCGATTCCCTTCGGGCAAGAGATTCTTGAGCTTTCGGTAGATACTGGTGGTGATTTGAGCGATCCGGCTTATCTAGAAGCGCTGGAAACCGGGATTCGGCGCACGGCGACCGAGGGCGTAGACGTACTTTTAGAGAGCCTGGACTTAGACGCGCTTCTATTTCCCAACAACCTGGCTGCTGCCGCCGGGGCGAGACCAGGCTATCCAAGCATTACGGTTCCGGCTGGCTACACGAGTGAGAGAGAACCGTTTGGACTGACTTTTCTCAGCGATGCGTTCAGTGAGCCTGAGCTGATTGAGCTGGCCTACGCTTACGAGCAAGGCACGTTGCGACGACGACCGCCTGCTAGCACGCCGATGATTGCGGGCGATCGCGTCACAGTCCCTGAACCCAGCACTTCAACGGTGCTGATAGTCTTTGCGCTAGGCGCGATGGAGTGGCAACGCCGCCGCCGGTATGCGCATGGTTTATCCTTAAAGGACTGACTGTAAGGCTGAGCTGCTGCCCTTAACCCGGATAGATGATGTCTCAATCCCTATCGCCTGACCTTCAGTCCTTAAAAGACTCCCTAGAAGCTCAGGGCGTAAAGTATGCGTTGGCCAGCTTTGTCGATATTCACGGTATGTGCAAAGCCAAAGTTGTTCCGCTCGCTCACCTAAACCAAATGATGGCAGGGTCAGAACTCTTTACTGGCGCCGCGCTAGACGGTGTGCCGCAGGCTATCAACGATGAGGAAGTCGCGGCGAGACCCGATTTCAACAGCGCCACTATCTTGCCGTGGAATTCGGAGATAGTTTGGTTCGCCAGCGATCTCTATCTTGGCGAGAAGCCTTTTGAGGCGTGCTGTCGGACAATCTTGAGAAACGTGCTAGCCCAGGCAGCGGAGATGGGATACCGTTTTAACCTGGGCATTGAAACTGAATTTTTCATGCTCAAGGAGCGTGATGGCGATCTGATTCCTGTGAGCGATCGCGATACTCTCGCCAAACCTTGCTACGACCTTCAAGGAATACTCGACAACTATTCCTGGCTGAGTGAACTGGTCGAAGCGATGAATCAGCTCGGCTGGGACGTGTACTCTTTTGACCACGAAGATGGTAACGGCCAGTTTGAAACAGACTTTGCCTACTGCGACGCGCTGAAAATGGCTGATCGCCTGACGTTCTTTCGGCTGATGGTCAAAGAAATCGCTCGGCGACACGGTTACCTGGCGACCTTCATGCCGAAGCCTTTTGGCGATCGCACCGGCAGCGGCGCGCACTACAACATGTCGCTGGCTGACCTTGCAACAGGCGACAATCTATTTGCTGACCCTGAGGATGCTCGCGGCTGCGGTCTGTCTACACTAGGCTACCAATTTATTGCAGGTGTGCTGCGTCATGCGCCTGCCATTGTAGCCGTGACCTGCCCAACGGTTAATAGCTACAAGCGGCTGGTGCCCAAAGGCAGCATGTCAGGATTCACCTGGGCTCCGGCGTATGTCTGCTACGGCAACAACAATCGCACCAATATGTTGCGCATTCCGCTGGCAGGCGGGCGCGTAGAGTGTCGAGCCGCCGACATCTCAACCAACCCTTACCTTGGCGCAGCGATGATTTTAGCGGCAGGGTTAGAGGGTATTCGGTCTCAGCTGGATCCGGGGGAGCCGCACACCGAAAACATGTACAGCTATTCTACAGAAACACTCCAAGCAAAAGGAATTGATCTGTTGCCTCGAACACTCTCGGAAGCCATCAGTGCTTTTGCCGCTGACCCGCTCAGTCAAGAAGTGATGGGCTCTTTGATGTTCAACACTTACGTTGACTTCAAACGAGAGGAATGGGAGTCCTATCATGCTCATATTTCTGACTGGGAGCTTCAGCGCTATCTTAAATTCTTTTGAGCGCTACAGCCAGTTTCCCAGCAAGACATAGGGAGCCCAATAGCGAGGATGCTGATAGGGCAGGGGGGAATCTTTGTTTAAGAACCTGAGCTGAGCATTTCTTAGGGCCTGCGCTTTGGAGAGATCTGGGTTTCGCAGTTCCTGGTAGAAATAGTCAGAGAAAAGCGCCCCCGTCTCATCATCTAGGTTCCAGAGAGAGGCGAGCGTACTGCGGGCCCCGGCCTGTACGGCAATCCCTGCTAAACCCAGGGCAGCTCGCTTATCACCCGCAGCGGTTTCACAGGCGCTGAGAATGAGTAGCTCAACAGCAGTACCCTGACGACTTTGTTCACTTTGGCGCAAGATCTGGTTAAACTCGTTGACTCTAATCGGTCTATCCCAAGCCAGGATAAAGGTGTCCTCTGGCTGAGAGCTAAACTGACCATGCGTAGCCAGGTGAATCAGAGAAGAAGACGTGTTGTTGAGGAGAGCAGCTAAATTAGCTTCTGTAAATGTCTCATTGAACAAAACATGACTTTGAGTCGTCTGCTGAACCTGTTCGACTTCGCTTTGTACATACGGAAGTTTAGAGAAGCCATGACGAGACTCGCTCAGTCCCGCAATCACAGCCGAAAGAGCACTCCGTTCGAGCGGTTCCGGAGCAACGAGCTGTAGTCCAGGGGCCAGGGCAATGCTGAATTTCTCCACGAGGTACTGCTCACCGTCGTAAAGGGTGGCCATTGGAATACTGCGCAGAAAACCGTCTAACACAAAAACAAGCGTATCGATTTGACTATCAGCCAGGGCCGTTTCGGTAGGACGGATGAGCCAATCGTAGAGCTGAGCGGATTCGGCTTTGACTGCATTGAGGGTATAGGGCAGGCGCAGATCGGCCTGTAGCTGTGTCAGCAGGGTCTCTAACTGAGTTTGAGAAACGGGAACCGTATATTGCTGTAAGGGCTGTTGAGGCAGTTTGAGAATCAGCTCTAGTCGATCTGCCAGAATGATCGGATAAATCACCGCTGAGGGTGAAGTCGTATTTTCAATAATTTGGTCAATTTCTTGGCTGAGGGCAACACAGGGCTCTTGGAAAAAGTTTTCAAGCTCTGCTAGCTGAAGAGATTCGATAGCCTCTCTGGCCGTTGCCCTGCGCTCTTGTTTCTGAGCGTCGGTAGCCGTTGATTTGGCTAGCAGGAGATCGACCCACTCGCGATAGACCGGCTCTACTTTTTCTCTAAAATCGAAGCGGAGGTCGGGGGCGATCGCAATCAAATTTCCCCTAAGAGACTCTAAGTTTTGGGCTGCATTTTCGTAGGCAGTCAGCGCCCGCGCGGAGTCATTCTGCTGCTTGTAAAGTCTGCCGAGTTGCCACTGCCACTGGTAGGCAATATCGGCAGCATTCAGATTCTCAGCGAGCTGTAGCGCCTGCTGAAAAGCGATTTGAGCATCGGAGAACTGCTGTTGCTTCACGTAAAGGGTGCCGAGTGTGCCTAGCGCGTAGGATTCCGCTCGCAGGTCGTTGAGGGTTTGAGCCTGTTGGCGGGCGATCGCCAGACTGCGGGCAATTGACTGGGCAGCGATACTAGGGTCTTCTATTTGGTGGCGGGCCAGATCCAAGCGGGCGTTGAGGGTAGTTCTGTTGACGGGCAGCGTAGAGAGATGCGTTTGTATTTCACTGTATAGGTTGGCGGTTTCTGCCGCGCGTTCGGAGACCTGAAGGAGATCAAGTTGGCTGAGCTGGGCTCGCAGTTTGGTTTGAGGGGTGGTGGCGATCGCACTCGACTCTTGGTAATAGTCCAATGCCAGGGCACTATTACCCCTGGCTTCGGCAGTGTGGCCCAAGCTAAGGAGGGTAGTCGCAGCAGCTTCTGGAGATGGCAGCGTTTGAGCGGTGGCAAGACTTGTTGCTAACGCTGTTTGAGAGGCTTCTAAGTCGCCGGTTGTTCGTAAGAGGTCGCCGAGTAATCTCAGGCCAGTGGCTTTAAGGTCGGCGTCCGGCTGGCTATCGAGGGCAGGTGCTAAGTCGGTGAGCAAAATCTGGGCGCGGCGGTAAAAGCCAAGGGCTTGCAGGGCTTGGGCTTGGTTGAGCTGGCTGCGAAGAGCGCCGTTGTTGTTATTGGCTTGGGCGTAGTAGCGGGTGGCCGTTTGGAAAGCGTCTAGGGCTTGGGCAGGCTGTGAGCTAAGAAGAGACAGGTTGCCTTGAGTGTTCCATACCTGGGCAAAGGTGTCGGCTGTGTTTGGGGTAGAGGTGAGGGTTTGGAGGAGGGTGAGGGCTTGGGCGATCGCCTCATTAGAACGCCCCATCTCCCCCATCTGCTGATACACCAGGGATAGATTACTCAATACGCTGGCTTGATTGAGCGTGTCTCCCTGGTCAGATAGGAATTGTGCGGCCTGTTCCCAACTTTCAGCGGCTTCGGCAAAGTTGCCTGCTTCGTAATAGATTCGGCCCTGCGCCTGCGCGGCAGCGGCTGAAGACGGGCTAGATTGGGCAATGTGTGCAGCGGGCGGTAGGGTGGCAACAGCGGTCAGGGTGTGGAAGGAGAATTGGCCTGAGACGAGGAAGAAAGAAAGGCAGAAGCAAAGAAGTCGCGTCCAGAAACGGCGGCGTAATTTCCTCATGGCTATCTCCTACTCTGATGAGCGCAGGACGAGTACTGACTGCTGCTGACGGGTTGAGAGGTGGGCACTTGCGCGACGAGCGTTGCCCTGCCATTGCTATCTCTTTGCCAGCCCTGGGCTTCGAC
>JBARVU010000395.1:0-3009 GCA_049646425.1 Phormidesmis sp.
ATTCGATACTTTGTAGAAATCTCCCAAGCGGAGGCACTGCTGACATAGATGCGGTGATCAGGATTACGAATAATATCTCTACAATCATCATCTAGCTTTGGATCGTCGAACAGCCACCACAGCAAGATATGAGTATCTAGCAGGTAGCTTATTCCCATTTCTGAAGCTCCGCTTCAGAAAGTGGTTCAAAAAAGCGTCACCAAGCTGCCCAGAGAGGAGGCCAGGAGTACGGGGCTGTTGCCGTTCCGTTCCCAAACCCAGACGAAAGTAATAAATCAAGTCGTAGATCTCGGCAAGTTTTTCTTCCGGAATTTCCTGTAGTTCTTGGATGATTTTTTGAATTAACATAAGTCCACCTTTGCTCAGCCTAAACTCTACCCATACAACTAGGTGATCAGATTATAGACACTGTACGGTGCTATGTCTGAATCCTCGCCACCCACCGTGTGTAGGATCCCCCAGCCGCTAAAAGCGCCTCGTAGTCCTGCTGTATGGTTTGCCAATCACCATATCCCTGCTCAAAACAATCGAAGTCAAGGACAATTTGAGAAATTCCTTGTCGGACATCATTTGACAGTGTAGTGAGATCCCAGGTGAAGGAGCGCCAGCTATTGAATAATTCGCGATATTGAAGTGGAACGTACTGGCCTGCCCCAGCCACAAGTGATGGATGTACAACTGCTAATTTAGCAATGAGAAGTCGTGATGAAATCTCTAGATCCGCTACACCCGGCACTGAATCTAATAGATGAACGATATCCAAATGATGCTTCCATTCACTCGTGGACAGCTCAATCATCCAGTCTGTAGGACAATCGGTCATTTCGATGTGCGAGTCTATCCAGCTAGCAACTTCACTCGCCGAGCACAGCCCCAATATCATACCCATCGAAAAGTAATCTGTATATTGCTTAAAGCTAGGCTGTGATTTTGAGCACATTGAATAACGCTTGCGAGCCAGCATCTTGAACTCAGCGAGACGGAGGCTAGTCTTAATTCATTCGTCACGGTGGTTTCCCACTCACGAAAACTATCTGACAAAGACAGTTACATCGCTAGTTGTCGCGATAATAAATGTTCTACCAGTGTAGGAAAACCCATACGCTCTGATACACGAATCTTCGAATATCTTTGTCATGATGTCGGAATGTCCAGTGACACTCCCATATAGATGTGAATCAGGCGGCAGCAAAATCAACATTTGCTCTGGCCATTTCAATGTGACGCATTCCAATTGCCAACCATCTTCTGTGATGCGGGGTAAACCACCTCCGAATAGACCAGACATTCTAATTGTGCGATCGCTCAGAATGCCAGTGCCTTGAGCTTCTAGACTTGCCTCATTCTCATAAAACTCCTCGTAGTCTCGTGCGACTTTCTCGCCTATAAGACAGTCGATCACACCTCGACCTTGTGAAGATACAACCAATAAGTTCTCTGACTCTCGATCAAAGCCAACTGAGCGTAGTCCACCTACAGCAAGTGTCGTGACTAACTTCCAAGGCTTGACCACTTCTTCTATATTCAAAGCCAGAAGCTTTTTTTGTAAAGGCTTCAGGTGTTCGTACATATCTATGAATTTCTAGTAACTTGAAGCATAATTTCTAATTTAACTGCTGATAAAAACCCATGCGCTTTTCTGCACTTGCCCGTCTTTTTGCATCAGAAAATCAAGATATTCCTCAAGCTGTAGCCGCCTTGCTTCAGATAGCTGTCGTAACTTAGTTAGGATGGCTCCTTGCCCTTCCTGGCACCGAATTGCTGAAGAATACAGTACTGATTAAAACATTCGTGTCAAATATGCAGCGCATATCGCCTATCACTCAGCCAGCATAGACTCTAGAAGATCAGGCGTAAGCCCCCTTTCTTGTGATTTACGGCTAACTTCGTCTATCACTTCAGCTAGGGGACGAGGCTCTCTTATCAATTCTCTCATCCTCAAAGCGATCAGCAAATCGAACTTGCGGCGATCTACTTCTGATGAGGCTTCGTAAGCATTAGCCGTGGTGCTGTCTACACGAACTGTGATTGTACGAGTTTTCATCGAACGCCTCTTCCTGCAACTTCAACTTCTATTTTAGACGATACTACTGGGCTCTCATCGTCTATTCCGCCTGCCGGAACCGGTAGCCTACGCCTCGGACGCTTTCAATCCAGCGCTCTTGGCCTTCTATGTCGATTTTTTTGCGCAGCCGCTGAATGCACATGTCTACCACGTTGGTGCTGGGGTTGAAGTCGTATTCACTCGCCGAGCACAGCCCCAATAGCATCCCCATCGAAAAGTAATCTGCATATTGCTTGAAGCTAGGTTGTGGTTTTGCGCACGTTAAATGTCGAGCAGCCTCTTCAAGACAACCATGTTCCCTTCCACATGATAATTTCTCCATTTCTAACTTTGGCAAAACCTCCCGAAGCCATTCCCTCAACGCCTGAATTGACCGTAAATAAGTAAACCTGATCATTAGGGTCACTTACATCGAGTTCGTTCAGAAGCCTGCGAGCATCTTTCTTCACCCGTTCAGCTTTAGCAAGAATATCCTGACGGCAACGTTTGCAAGCCAACATTTTGAACTCAAAGGGACGGAGGCTGTACTTAATCCAGTACTCTTCCCATTCGTCCAGGAGATTTCTTTCGCCAAGAATGATAGTGTGCTGGTCAATCTTCATTTTTCAGCGTCAGTGACTGATTGTCTTGTCGCCGTTCGGCCACTCTCATCAGTAACCGCAACGCTTCATTCACATCGGCCTCATTTGGAAAAGCTTGAGCAACATCAGAATCGAGGAGAACTAGATTTGTGCCAGTCTGATAACGCTCAACATACTTGCCCCTAACGCCTCCCTTCATTTGAGAAAAATCATATTCAGGGAGCAGTTCGTCTTCCAACCCACCGTCAGCTTTCTTGCTCATAAAACCTCCTTTCCTTGCGGGTAGCTTCTCTAGCACTGATGGTCCGAACAGCTTCGTCTCTATCGGTATGGGCAACCACTGATAGATTTCCGAATCTGGAC
>JBARVU010000396.1:0-12883 GCA_049646425.1 Phormidesmis sp.
CCTCAATTTTTACAGAGACAATCTCATCGCCTTTGGCAATTTTGTTAACGATGTCCATATCTTCGGTTTTGCCAAAGACGGTATGAATGCCGTCTAAGTGAGGCTGCGCTTCGTGGCAGATAAAGAACTGACTGCCACCGGTATCTTTACCAGCATGAGCCATCGAAAGACTGCCCGCCTGGTGCTTATTGTCGTTGATTTCGCACTTGATTTGATAGCCGGGGCCACCAGTGCCTGTCCCGAGCGGGCAGCCGCCTTGCACCATAAAGTTAGGAATTACCCGGTGAAAGCTGAGGCCATCGTAAAAGCCATCTTTAGAAAGCTTCACAAAATTTTCTACAGTCGCAGGCGCATCCTGTTCAAACAAATCCAGGTTGATAGTCCCTTTATTTGTTTCCATAATTGCACGGGTCATAGAGTCGTCCTTAGAGTCGCCATCTGTCATTCTACGTCAGTCAACCGACTATCAGACGACTTCTTCTCACGAGTACTGACGGCTGTAGGCATGCTCAATCACGCTGAGGCGGGTTTCAAACTCCAGTTCCTTCAGCTCCTCGTGCACAATCTGGTCGTCTTGATAGTACTCGATTTTTTCGGCTAGCTGCTGCTCGTAGTCTGCCTGAAGCTGGTCGGTGGCGGTTCGCAGCCGGGTTTCATGCTCGCGCTCTAGCTGTTGCAGACGGCGCTGATTATTTTTTAGGGCACTGAGCAGCCGGTCGATGCGCCAACTCATAAGCGCATAGATCGCCGCTGCGGCGAGCACGCCAATCATCAGTCCGAGAAAGAGCCCGATAATCAAAGCTCAGCGGCTCCATTACAAAAGGGTATATAGACGTTTACTAGTGAGGATTATGCCTTACCTGTGGGTGAGTCAACCAACTAACTGTGAGGAAATATTACGAGCGTTACCAATTGTGTCAGTGCTGATAGCGGGGTTGACAATAAAAGAGGGGCTTTTCAGTAAGATAGGGGTATAGATCTTACGACAAGGAACTGAGCTTTTGAGTGATCCCCGCCAAGTCACGGCTGAACACACGATTGAACCGTCATCGCTATCGCCTGACGATCAGATGGCTGAAGTGCGGCCAACGGTAGACGATGAGTACAAAGCGCCGGTAGATGCCGCTGCCAAAGCCCTAGCCCTGGTGATCGCCGATGCCGCAGATGATCGCAAAGCAGGCAATATTACAATTTTGCAAACAGGTGACGTCTCTTACCTGGCTGATTACTTTGTGATTGCGACGGGCTTTTCAAACGTGCAGGTACGGGCGATCGCCAATTCAGTCGAAAATGCAGTAGAAGCTAAGTTCGACCGCCTGCCTTTGCGCACCGAAGGCATGAACGAAGGTCGCTGGGTACTCAAAGATTACGGCGATGTGATCGTCCATATCTTCATGCCGGATGATCGCGAATTCTATGATTTAGAAGCTTTTTGGGGCCACGCAGAGCGCATAGAGTTCACCCCGACGCCGCTGTCTTCTTCTTCGTCGATAAACGGTCAAACTCGCTATCAGTAGCCCCTCCTTTAAAACCACCCATGAACGGCGATATCAAAAAAAGCTCTACTAATACCGGTTGCCCGGTCCCCGTTGACCAAATTCCGATCAAGGAATATGAGAGCATGAGCGCATCCTGGTTTTATAGCTGGGGCTCGCGAAATTTGCGGGGGTATTTGATCCCCATCGTCAGCCTGTGGCTGTTGAGCTGGCTGGTGGTAGGGCCCATGGCGGCAGTGAGCTTTGGCCCTGGCAAGCTGCTGCCTCAGTTTATAATCAGTGGCACGCTGGGGGCGCTGCTGCTGCCGACGCTGGCGCTGATACAGCTTTATATTGGCTGGCGGCACGTGTGTGATCGCCTGCTGCAGCCAGCGGTTCCTTACGAGGAGTCGGGTTGGTATGACGGCCAGGTCTGGCAAAAGCCCAAAGACGTGGTTGATCGCGATCACCTGATCGCCGACTATCAGGTAAAGCCGCTGATGCATCGCCTACAAAAAACCTTTGCGGTGATTCTTGGCATTATTTCCTTCAGCATTGTGACCTGGCAATTTTTGTAGGCACAGTTCTGATAGACTCTGCTCTAAAGCGGCTCAGAGGATGTTTGAAAAGTGGCTTTCGCTATCTGCTGACCTTCTATTTGCTCAAGTCAGATTGGCCGAAAGCCGCCAAACCTTGTTTAGCCTATTTGAGCTTGATAGTCTACTTTAGACTTTTCAAACAACCTCTCAGGTCGGTTGATCGGGGCATATCATGGCCCCTATTATCACGGAACGGATGATTTTATGAATAGGGTGAGCCGTCATTCCTCGTCACTGCTCAGAGTGCAGCTCCTTAGAGAAGGGATTGTCGAATCGATCCACAGCGTTCATGCAGTTGCCTGCGATGACCGTGGCCGCATCCTGGCGAGTGCAGGCGATGCGGAGCTCGGCACCTTTATCCGCTCTGCCCTGAAGCCATTCCAGGCACTATCGCTCACCACGACTGGGACGCTGGATCGCTACCACCTGACCGACAAAGACCTGGCGATTATATGCAGCTCGCACCACGGCAATCTAGAGCAAGTTCGTCAGGCTTTCAACGTTCTCTGGCGCTGCGATGTCGAGCCTTTGGCCTTGCAGTGCCCCATCCCTGCCGGAAAAAATACGCCGCTGGCCCACAATTGCTCCGGCAAGCATGCTGGCATGTTGGCGGTCTGTAAGCAGCATGGCTGGTCTTTGGATGGGTATACGCAGCGATCACACCCCGTTCAAAAGCTGATCATCACCAAGGTCGCAGAGCTATTAGGCATGCCCGCCGATGAATTTATCTGCGCTCACGATGACTGCGGCGCGCCCACCTACCTGATGCAGCTCAGTCAAATGGCGACCCTATTTGCCAAACTGGCCTCTGGTCAGAGTCTGGGCATGGAGCGAATTGCCAGGGCGATGACCCACCATCCGATGATGATTTCCGGCCCAGAAGGGTTCGACTCTCAGCTCATGTACCTGAGTGAAGGGACACTGGTCAGCAAATCTGGGGCCGAAGGCATTCAGTGCATTGGCCGGGTTGGCGATGGCATGGGAATCGCGATCAAGGTCGTCGATGGTGCCAAACGAGCGAAGTACGCGACCGCCGTTTATCTGATGAAGCAGCTGGGCTGGATCACCCCCGATATTTCTGAAGTGCTCGCTGAGAAATTTATGCTGCAAGGGAAGTACACCCGGCTAGATGTGGTAGGCGAGCTGCCGTTGATTTAGTGCCGTGAGAATTAATTCTAAGAAAAGTCCCCTCAATTTGTTTGTGGCACGCTATACTCGTTAAGCGAACGACGCGGGGTAGAGCAGTCTGGTAGCTCGTCGGGCTCATAACCCGAAGGTCCATGGTTCAAATCCATGCCCCGCCACCAAGTGAAGTCCGTTTGTAAAGTGAAGGTCCCGGTTGCTCAGTGAGTGACCGGGACTTTTCGTTTTAGGAAGGGATGGGGAGGAGTTGGGCTAGAACACTTGATTCCATTCGTAAACGGCATACTCTGTCCAGATCCCGTTTTGCCAGTAGGGGTCGGCCTCTATAAGCTGGCGGACGGTGTTTTCGCTGTCGGCTTCGTAGGTGCCAAAGACTTTGGCATTGTCGGCTGTCGGGCCGAGCGTGGTCAGAATGCCGTTTGCTTTTTGCTCGGTGAGTCCTTGCAGGTGGGCTTCGCGGTAGGGGGTGCGCTTTTCCAGGGCATTTTCGCAGTAGCTGCCCCACATGACAAATTTTGGCATAGTGATTTCATAGAAAGGTTTCAACCTCTTATAAAATCACACAGTCTCGGATTCTACGCTATCGGGCTGCAAAAGATCGCAAGGATCGAGGAACAACAATTCACTTTACTAGCGTTTATACAGGTACGCACTTGCGGTAGGGGCATTGGAAGCTTCATTTCTCCCAGAAACTACAGGGCCCACTCAGTCATCATAGAAATTGTTCTTCTCTCTCTAACCCGAGAAAACACTGCCAGCCTAAGCATTTTAGAGGCTGTGGTGAAGATAGAGGAAGACATCTTGTCAGTCAATGTGGGTACTTTTTAAAGTGTGACAGTAGACGCCCTGCTGAGTTTGACAACAAACGGCAGACAGTTGAAAAAATTAGAGTCCAAGCATCTTATTAGGAGTCAACAGGATGAAGTTTAGAAAGCTCGGTGGGGTTTCGGCCTTGCTCGCAGTTAGCATGGTTGCTTTGGGTAGTAGCTATTCATCTGCTGAGGCAGCCAACTTTTTTGGTGAAGATCTTCAGCACTTTAAAGGAAACACGGTTACAGATGCGCCCGATCTAGGGACCTTGAAAAACAGCGCTGCCGCTGAGCAACAGTTTTTGAATGCGCTCTACGGCGGATATGCCACCGTAAACTTTGAAGTGGAAGAAGGCTTTACGCAGCTTGGCAAAACGGGCAGTGCTTTCTCGCACAGCCTAAAACTGACAAAGACAGACGGCAGCGTTTTTGACCTGACTATCTCTGATCCCAACAGCAATAGCTCGGCATTGCACACCTCCATCGAAGACACCAAAGGCAATGTTTCAGGTGGCCGTTACGGCATCAGTGAGGCGGGTCTCGCGAAAGAACAGCGCTTGAAAAATCAGTTCTTAAATACGAATGCCGGAAAAGATAGCAACCTTACATTCGCTTTCTCTGAAGCGACGTCAGCCTTTGGCTTCTATGGCACTGACTTTGAACGCGGCGGGGTGATGGGCGTTGAGTTCACTCGGCTCGATGGCAGCAAAAAGTACGTCAGCTTAGGTCTGTCTGACCCTAAGAACTTTACCAACACCATTCGGGGTACTGCTTTCTACTTTGGCTATGTCGCCGATTCTGAGAGTGACTATTTCACGAAGGTTCGATTCGATGTCAGCGATACCAAAAAGGGAACGAACGATATGGTTGCCTTCGACCGCATGACGTTCGCCGCACCTACGCTGAAGCAGGAGACTCAAGATGTGCCTGAGCCAACCATGGGAATTTTGGCGGTAGGGGCTGTGATCTCGGGAGCAGCGATGAAGCGCCGCAAACAGGTTGCCTGAGCAGCCTGCTAGGTCGCTAAAGAATTCGAGAATCTAAAGAGTGGTTGAGGGAGTTTTGCAATGCAGATCTCCCTTTTTTACGTTGATTGAGTAGGCGACAGATGATGCCTTGACACCGGGCTACACAATTTCAAATTCAAGGCCATAGGTTTTCCCAAGGTCGCAGGTGGTGTGATCGACGACGTTGGTATCGGTAAGCTCCAGGTTATAAAAGTTGATAGTGTCGTCGTCGAAATATGGTCCGGCGTGCCAGGTGCCGACTTCTAACTTGACGAAGCAGTTGCCAGGAATTCTAAAAACCTTAATTTCGTCAGGAGCGGGGTTGGGCGCTTTGTCGGGGGGCGCTACACCTAAAAACCACTCTCGCCCGTCCAAAGACCCTAGACATTGGGTGCAGGCACCGTGGCGAGTGATGTCACGAAAGCGTCGTCCGCGCTGGTGCAGTTCCATAATATAAAAGCGCGGAATGCCGTTCTCTAGCTGAAGCTGAGCGTCTTGAAGGGTAAAAGGCTGGTCGTCAGGCTGTGGCCGAATCACCTGACCGAAGGGGCGAAACGTCTCGTGGGTGATTGGGATCGCCGGAATGGGTTTGGTCGCGATAGACTGATTGACAATAATTTCGGTCATAGCAAGCCCGCAGTAGCGTCATCGTGTCGTTCCCCCCAGTATTGTTACGAAGTTATCGGCTTTCGGCAAAATTTGACCGGGTGGTAGCGGTATCATTCTAAAGAAAGACACCGCTATTTTTCTACCTGCACTTTTCATCAACCGCGATTCCCTATGGATGACAAACTTATGCTGATGATTCCGGGGCCGACCCCGGTTCCCGAAAAAGTATTGCTGGCCATGGCCAAGCACCCGATTGGGCATCGCAGTGGCGAATTTAGTGAAATCATCGCGCAGACCAACGCAGATTTGAAGTGGCTGTTTCAGACTGAGAACTCTGTTCTGACGCTAGCGGCAAGCGGCACAGGCACAATAGAAGCGGCTATTATCAACTTTTTGAGTGCGGGCGATCGCGTCTTGGTCGGCAACAATGGCAAGTTCGGCGATCGCTGGGCGCAAATTTCCAAAGCCTATGGGCTAGACGTACAGCAAATTACCGCTGAGTGGGGCGAGCCGATTGACCCTGGCGCATTTGCCAAAGCATTAGAAGCGGACAGCGAAAAGAAAATCAAGGCAGTCATCCTCACCCATAGCGAAACCTCGACCGGCGTGCTCAATGACTTAGAAGCCATCAATCAGCTCGTCAAGCAGCATGGCGAGGCGCTGATGATTGTCGATGCGGTCACTAGCCTGGGCTCGTACAATATTCCGGTGGATGAGTGGGGCATCGATGTGATTGGATCGGGCTCGCAGAAAGGCTTCATGCTGCCGCCCGGATTGGGATTTGTGGCTGTTAGCGACAAGGCTTGGAAAGCTTATAAGACAGCAACGCTGCCAAAGTTTTACCTGGATTTGGGCAAATATCGTAAAGCGGCTGACAAAGACAGTACGCCTTTCACGCCGCCAGTGAATCTTTACTTTGGCATGCAGGTAGCGCTGGAAATGATGAAGGCAGAAGGGCTAGAGAGCATTTTTGCACGCCATACCCGCCATAAGGAAGCGACACGGGCAGCCATGAAGGCGCTGGGGCTGAAGCTGTATGCGCCCGATAGCAATGCGAGTCCGGCGCTAACTTCAGTCGAAACCGGCGACATTGGCGCCGAGAAGATTCGCTCGGTGATGAAAAAACGGTTCAATATTGCGATCGCTGGCGGACAAGATCACCTGAAGGGCCAGATCTTCCGGATAGGGCATCTGGGCTTCGTGAGCGATCGCGATATCCTCTGCGCGATCAGTGCCCTGGAAGCTAGTCTGCAAGAGCTAGGCTACAGCGCTCCCGGAAGTGGGGTTGCGGCGGCTAGCGATCGTCTCCAGCAAGGATAAAGTGATCTTTCACCAAGTAGACGGATCTACCGACAGTTCTCTGTCTGACTGCCGGTAGATCCGTTTTGGTTAACGCCATCCTGATGACAACCGCAGAGGTGGAAGCGGATTTGAGGGTGTACTACAGCAGGCCAGAGACGGACAGGGACTATCGCTTGATCAAATATGGGCTTGAGCCTGGCAGAATAGCAGACCCTCTCTCAAAACGCAGCGAACGAATTAGCTGTTCACTAGCTTAGCTTTTACAATTGACTGTACCTTACCACCGTCGGCCTGACCTTGCAGGCGCTTCATCGCTGGCCCCATGACTTTGCCCATGTCGCGAGGGCTGCTAGCCCCGACTTGAGCGATCACCTCATCGACTACGGCTTCTACTTCCGCGTCAGAGAGCTGAGCGGGTAAATACTCTTCTAAAATAGTTAGCTCTTGGGCTTCTTTGTCGGCAAGTTCCGGACGACCGGCATCGGTGTACTGGGTGATGGAGTCGCGACGCTGCTTGGCGAGGTGAGTGAGGACGGCTAGCTCCTCTTCTTCGTTAAGGTCCTCACGGCCTTTGGCTCTAATTTCGCTTTCTTTTTCGAGAATGACTTTTTTGATGCCGCGTACGGTTTCTAAGCGCAGTTTGTCTTTGGCTTTCATCGCCGTTTTGATTTCGTCAGAGATGCGATCTTTTAAGCTCATGGGTACAGCCTCCTATTCTGGTCAGTAATAAAAAAGAGGACTCGCCCGTGACGCGCCCTCTCTAAAGGTGAAAGTGAATGCGCAAAGGATCAATACTCAGGAACTGAGGGATCGATTTCGCGGCTCCAAGCCAGAATCCCGCCTCTAACATTGGTGCCTTGAATGCCAGCTTCCTTGAGGATGGAGAGGGCTTTGGCAGAACGGCCCCCCATCTTGCAGTGAGCGACCAGCTTGTGGCCGTTAAGCATCCCCTGAAGTTTGAGAACGCCGTCACCGTTTTCGATTTCGCCTAGAGGAATCAGCGTAGAGCCTGGAATTTTAGCGATTTCGTACTCATTGGGATTGCGCACGTCCAACAAAAAGTAATCATCTTTATCGCTGTCGAGCAGTGTCTTGAGCTCGCTGACAGACATTTCGGGCATATCCGCAGCCTGCTTGGCTTCTTCTTCTGCCGCTTGGGGAATGCCACAGAATTGTTCATAGTCGATCAGCTTGTCGATCACCACGCGATGTTCCTCAGGCGGTCGGCGCAGCTTCAGCTCTCTAAAGCTCATGTCTAAAGAGTTGTATACCAGTAGACGACCGCTGAGGGTTTTGCCCTGGCCCAAAATGATCTTGATCGTTTCGGTAGCCTGAATGACGCCGATCATGCCAGGAAGAATGCCCAGTACGCCGCCTTCTGCGCAGGAGGGAACCAGGCCCGGCGGCGGCGGCTCAGGGTAAAGATCGCGATAATTGGGCCCTTCTTCGTAGTTAAAGACGGTTGCCTGACCTTCAAAGCGATAGATAGAGCCGTAGACATTGGGCTTATCTAGCAGGACGCAGGCATCGTTAACTAAGTAGCGAGTAGGGAAGTTATCGGTACCGTCTACCACAATGTCGTAAGGTTCGAAAATCTCTAACGCGTTGTCAGAAGAGAGCCGGACTTCGTGAAGATCGACCTCGCAGTAGGGGTTGATTTCAAGAATGCGGTCTTTGGCAGATTCAATTTTGGGCTTGCCGACCCACGAGGTGCCGTGGATGACCTGGCGCTGAAGGTTAGAGTGGTCGACAACATCAAAGTCTACGATGCCGATCCGACCGACGCCAGCGGCAGCAAGGTAGAGCAATAGCGGGGAGCCTAAGCCACCCGTGCCGACACAGCAAACGCTAGCCGCTTTGAGCTTCTTTTGACCTTCGAGACCGACTTCAGGCAGAATCAGGTGGCGAGAGTAGCGTTCGTACTCTGCCTTGTCGAGTTGAATTTCATCCAGATTGGGATTCAGCATGGTGTTTGAAAGGATTGAATTAAGGGGCTGATTGCAGCTAAAAAAAAAGACGAGAATAAAAAATGTTTAAGCCGAAACCGGCATTCGATCCCTGGCGGAGGAGGGTGAGATCCTCATGGTTTCTGGTTGGAACTGTTGCGTTGAGTCTAGCGTCCAGTTCTGGACATCGACAGCTTTGCCGCCCCGAATCGACACGATCACATAGGCATATTCGGGCCAAGCAAGGGCGCGATCGCACTCCGAAGGCACCGCATCATGGTCAGGATGAGAATGATATACACCCAGGATATTCAGCCCCTGCTCTCTCGCCCGTTGCTGAGTTCGCAGCATGTCTTCCGGGGCTATTTGATATCGCCGCCGCTTAGTGTAAGGGCTTGCAGCGGTTGAAGTCTCTTCGGCAAGTGCCTCTGCTGTCCATGTATTGTCGAGAGGCACCAGCTCTACCAAGCGCTTTTGCGAGGCTTCGCCTTCCTCTTGCTGAAGCTGAATTTCGCCCACCATTAAACCGCAGCACTCCTCGGGATAGACCCGCTCGGCATGGGCTGACATGGCTGCAAGTTGTTGGGCAGAAAGAACTAAAACCACGATAGCTTGCTTTGTAAAGACGCCCTCAAAAGACGTAGTCTCCAAGACTTTATATATTAAGCTACTGGGCTGCGGGTAACCATGAAATCTTTTAGAAGCTGATCGACCACTTTATCCATGGCGACCGAGCGAGAGGCTTTGAAGAGGAGGCGATCGCCCGCCTGCATCTGAGCTTTGAGATAGCCAGCAAGCTCAGCATGACTGGTAAATTGCTGAGTAACCACCCCCCATGCACCAGCGGCCATCGCATCCGCCTCAGCCGGATCCGCTAAAGTCAGCAGCTGATCGATCTCTAGATCTGCCACCGTCTGACCGATATGACGATGCAGTTCTACTGAGCGATCCCCCAATTCTTTCATTGTGCCAAGAACGGCGATGCGCCGGCGACCTGGCTGATCGGCCAGCAGTTGCAGGGCGGCACCCATCGACTCAGCTCCGGCATTATAAGTTTCGTCAAGCAGGAGGATGTCATCGGGTAGGTGATGGCTTTGAGCGCGGCCTGCGGGCATAGAGACGGTCAAGCCTGAGGCCAGCTTGTGCCAGTCGAGACCGAGGGCTTTGAGGGTAGCGATCGCCCCCAGCAAGTTCAGCGCGTTATGTCGACCGGGCAGCGGCAAAGGAATACGCACACCCTCAATCAGCAGCTCAGCTTTCGATAGCTCACCGCAGATATCACCGCCTTCCAAGCCATAAGTAATTTGCTGACCCGACCAGACTTTGGCAGCAGTTGCCATTAGCCGCGCATCGTCATGATTGAGCACAGCAACGCCGCCAGCGGGAAGTTCTCTGAGCAACTCGCATTTGGCTTGAGCGATCGCCGCTCGCGAGCCCAACCGGCCAATGTGAGCAGTTCCCACATTTGTAATCAGCGCCACAGTAGGCTGAGCGATCTGAGTGAGCAGGGCAATCTCCCCGGGGCCGCGCATGCCCATTTCTACCACTGCATACTGATGCTCAGGCGTCAGGCCCAGCAGCGTTTTAGGCACGCCAATTTCATTGTTGTAGTTGGCTTCGGTCTTTAGCACCGGCCCGAATTGGGCTAGGGCCGCTGCCACAATTTCTTTGGTCGTTGTTTTACCGACAGAGCCCGTAATTGCCACCACTGGCACCGCCTGATACTGTCGCCACCAGCGACCTAACGACTGATAGGCCGTCAGCGTATCTTCTACTTCTAACTGCGGTACAGCGTTTTCAGATAAGGCACCTCGTCT
The DNA here is from genome assembly GCA_049646425.1 of Phormidesmis sp. Lineage (GTDB taxonomy): Bacteria > Cyanobacteriota > Cyanobacteriia > Phormidesmidales > Phormidesmidaceae > Phormidesmis. The sequence continues at coordinate 10,708 of JBARVU010000396.1, forward strand.
GACGACGACCGCGATCGCACCCTTGGCGATCGCCTGCTCCACAAAGTCGTGACCGTCAAACGTCTCTCCCGCTAGGGCGACAAACAGATCGCCCGGTAGAACGGTGCGGGTATCTGTCGTCACGCCTGTAACCACACGGCTAAACATCGCTTCACAAGCTCGAAGGTTAGCGGCAAGGACGTCTACTAAAATACCGAAGGGAGCGCTGAAGCCAGTCATGGTTTATACAAAGAGTTGAACTGAAGGTCACGCTGATGATACCAAGCCGATTGCGCTGCGCGGACAGCAACCGTTGGCATAGCACCCAAGTCACTCGCTATCAGATGCCTAGGGGCACGGTCACCGGCTGACGACAATACGGAGTATGTACGGAAGGTCAAACACCAGAACTTGATAGGTTTGCTAACTGCTAGGGCACATTAACTGAGAGAAAGTATCACCAAAAATTGATGCTTCTGCTGGCTAGCTTTGTCCATCTACAAGCCGTCAAAGTCTAAGAAAGCTTTGACCCCTGCTGAATCATGATCCCGACCAGCCGTTCTATCACCCGAAATGCTCCCCTCGGCTCAGCGATCCCTGCTTCCACCCAGGCAGCAGATGCCTACAGCGATCATTTGATGGACGACCTGTTCCTGGATGTGGATCGGATCTTGGACGGCGATTTGAGCAGCGCAATCACGGTCGTTGAGCAGCCTAGATTGCTCAGTTCCTGTACACACACGATTCAACTTCCCCCTAATTTTGTCCCTCAGAGCGCTGCCGATATCTACAGAGCTACCGTAGCGGCTAGTTATCGCCAGGCAGCGAGCGGCGGCAGCGGGCGACCGGTGACAGCAATGCCAGCCACCCCTGCTCAGTTAGACGCCTCGGCAGGTGCCCCCGCCGCTACCGAATCTGGCAAACCCTCTGAAGCTGAGCTATTCAGCCCCAGGTCAGGCCAAGCTTCGCTCGCATCAATCCAGTCAGTCTCCAACTATCTTTATCCCAACGAGACGCGACCAGACACAGCGCTTGCTCGCGTCTCCCCTCAGGCAGAACTAGCTGCAGTCAAAGCTCAGCGGCAGGTATCTCTTCCCTTTTTACTGATGGGCGCCGCCAGTATTGCGGCAATAGGCATGCTAGGGCTGTGGACAATCGGCCAGAGTATGACTCACGGCGGCGGCCTGCTCTCTCTCAATGGACAAGCCTCAGCGGCAGCGCTTCCTAGTTCCAACCAGGCTTTCCTCAACTACTTACAGCATTCGTTAGAAGTTATCAGTGCCAGAGAAGCCCAGACCAACGGCGCCACGGCTGCCCTGCCGGCACTGCCTACCGTAGCGACACCTAATAGTGCTGCCCTAGCACCGCCCGGGGCGTTGCCCAGCTTACCGACTGCCCCGACAGATACCAATACAAATGCCAAAGCGCCTAATATCATTGAGCGCGTGTTTGTACCGGTCTATCAAAACAGCCAGAACACCCAAACAGGGAGCCCTTTGCCCACCGTCGTGACACCTAGAGGCCAGCGACCGACCGTCTCCGTACCCGCTCCAGCGGCGGCGGTGCCCGCCAGGGCGCCTGTACCATCCGCTTCTATTCCCGTTCTCTCTGGCAACGGCAGTTTACCCAGCTTGCCGGTAGCGGTTGCCCCTACGAACAGTGCGCCGGCAGCGTTGACCGATGTCACGCCTAAAGCTGACCTGGCCCTGGTCGGCATTCTGAATTTAGGCAGTCGTTCGGCGGCATTGTTTAACATTGATGGAAGTTCGCAGCGGGCTTATGTGGGCGATCGCGTCGGCGTCTCTGGTTGGACATTGGTCAGTATAAATGCTCAAGATGTAGTGGTTCGCCGTGATGGTGAGGTGCGCTCGATCTATATTGGTCAAACGTTCTAACAACTTTTGACACCATGAGCTTATTTGACGACCTCAGCCGGTTCTTGGAAACGCGGCTCGATGAATTTTTGCGGGCCAATCCACACCTGGAACTACGTGCGCTAGAAGATCAGCTGCGCGGACAGGAGGAAGATTCACTGGCCTTGCTCGGCACCCTCAACCGCCGGGAAAAGCAGCTAGAAGACAGCATTTTAGAAACTGCCAAAGATATCCAGCAGTGGCATGGCCGCGTTGCCAAGGCCAAAGCCGCCAACCGCCAAGACTTAGTTGGCCCTGCCCAAGAGCGCGAAGCAGCTTTACTG
>JBARVU010000397.1:0-18341 GCA_049646425.1 Phormidesmis sp.
GGTCGGCGCGGCGCAGGTCTGGGAGGTTGCCGGCGATGGGGATAAGGTCGTCGAAGCCTTTGTGCGGTTCGGGAGTGGCGGCGATAAGTTTGGCGGTATAGGGGTGTTGGGGGTGTTGGAAGAGGGTACGGGTAGGGGCGCTTTCGACCAGGTGACCGGCGTGCATGACCAGGATGCGATCGCAATACTGTGACGCCAGCGCCAGGTCATGGGTGATGACGACGGTGGCCATCTGTTGTTCGGTTCCGAGATCTTTGAGCAAGTTCATCACGGTCGCCTGAGTGGTGACATCGAGCCCAGTAGTAGGCTCATCGGCAATTAAGAGCTGAGGCGAACAGGCTAGTGCCAGGGCAATCATAATGCGCTGACAGAGTCCGCCGGATAGCTCGTAGGGGTAGGCGTCGTAGCGCTGCTGCGGGTCAGGGATTTTGACCTGAGTGAGCAGTTCTATCGCGCGAGGCCGAAGCTGCGCTTTAGATAAATCGGTATGGCAGCGCAGCACATCAACAATTTGCTTGCCGACTTTGCGAATGGGATTCAGCGACACCCGAGGATTTTGAAAAATCATCGACAGATCCTGGCCGCGTAGCAGCCTGAGTTTGCGCTCGGGCAGCTTCAGCAGGTTGGTGTAAGCCCCCGCTGAAGTCTCCCACAAAATCTCTCCGGCGCTCACATGGCCTGCGCGGTCTAAAATTCCTAGAATTGCTAAGGCCAGAACAGATTTTCCTGAGCCACTTTCGCCGACAATGCCGACTGTTTCACCTTTATTGATTTGAAAGCTGATGTTTTCTAGTGCCTGAACGGTGCCACTGCGCGTGCGAAATTCAACGGCAAGATTGCGGACAGAAAGTAAAGCCGCCTGCGCTATTTTTGGCGGTGTGAGCGCTGAAGCAATCATGAGCTACGTCCTCATTCTCGGGTCGATCAGGCCTCGCAATCCATCGCCTAGCAAGTTAAAACAAAAGACCGCCAGCATCAGCACCGCGCCTGGGAAAAAAGCCAGCCACCATTCTCCTGAAATAATATAGGTTGCGCCTTCTGCGACCATAATCCCCCACTCTGCTGTCGGCGGCCTTACGCCTAAGCCGATAAAGGAGAGTCCCGCTGCATTGAGAATGGCCCAGCCCATATTGAGCGAAATATGCACCATCATCACCGGCAGCACGTTTGGGAAGAGGTGATGAAGCATAATTTGCAGGTGGCTATTCCCTGCCAGCCGTGCCGCTTCTACGTAGCCCGCTTCGCGCCGTACCAGCACTTCTGAACGCACAACTCGGGTATACAGCGGCAGATTGATCACAGCTGTGGCGTAAATGATGTTCTCGACAGTGTTACCAAGCGCCGCGACTAGGCCCATTGCCAATACAAATAGCGGGAAGGCCATAATCGTATCGACTAGGCGGCTGATGAGGCGATCGCTCCATCCCCCAAAATAGCCTGCGCAGGTTCCCAAAATGCTGCCTAAGCAAAAAGAAATCGCCACCGCCACCACCGCAATGCCCAGATCCAACTGGGTAGCCACAATTACCCGGCTGAGAACATCGCGGCCTAAATCGTCGGTGCCAAACCAGTGGGCGGCAGTCGGTGGCGAGAGAGCTTGGGCGGCGTTGCTGGCGAGGGGGTCGTAGGGAGCGATCGCCTGCCCAAACACCGCAAACAGCACGAATATAAAGAACAGAATAAACGCGCCAAAAGTCACCCAATTTTCGCTGATAATATAGCGAGCCTGAGCGAACCTGGACTGCGACAAAGATTCAGAATCTACGCTAGAAAGCGTCATGACGATACCCCTGCTCGCGGATCAATCAGCGCATACAGAAAATCAATCAGCAGATTGAGAAACACGTAAAGCAGCGCCATCGTCAGCACAAATCCTTGCACAGCCGCATAGTCCGAAGCCACTAATGCCGATATCGCATAGGAACCAACTCCAGGCCAAGCAAACACTTTTTCAACCAGTACGTTCGCCCCCAGCAAAAAAGAGAACACAACGCCCAGCGTAGTCACTATTGGCAGCAGCGCATTGCGAAAGGCATAGCCAAACAAAACGGTACTTGGCGAGAGTCCACTCGCCCTCGCCGTGCGGATAAAGTCACTGGAGAGCACGCCCAGCATCGCAGCGCGGGTGACCCGTGCCAGCGGTGCAAGGGCAAACAGTCCCAATGTAATCGCCGGTAGCACAAGCTGAGAGAGCGCCGCCCAAAAGGTTTCAAGATCGCCCACCAACAAACTATCGACCAAAAACAAGCCGGTGACAGATTCTGGATTTGAATAGAGAATAGCCAGCCGCCCTGTCGGTGCAGGGGCAATGCCTAGCTGAAAATAGAACACATACACCAGCAGCAGCCCTGTAAAAAAGGTGGGCAGTGAAACCCCTGCCGTAGCCAGAATCCTCACGCTGTGGTCAATCCAGGAGCCAGGACGAGTCGCGGCAAGAATACCCAAAGGAAGCGCCAGGGACAGCGAAAAGAGCAGCCCTGCCAAAGTGAGTTCTAAAGAGGCGGGCAGACGAGTTAACAAATCGGAGAGTACCGTTTGCCCGGTAGTGAGTGACTTACCCAGGTCACCTCTCAGCAGCTCTCCCACATAGATGAAAAACTGTTCTGGGAGGCTACGATTGAGCCCCAGGGTTTCCCGGAGCTGATCAATGGCTTCCTGAGTCGCGGCAGGGCCTGCAAAGTAAGCGGCAGGGTCACCGGGGAGCGCACGGGTGAGAAAAAAGGTGATAATAATCACGCCAATAACGCTGGGAATAGCGGCGAAGATGCGGCGGATGATGAGAGTGGGGGTGGAGGGGCGAGACATATCAGCTTCTCTAAACTTTCTTCAACTGTCGGTAGTCTAGCTGCCGATGAAACCAGTACTGATAGCCTTCAACATTGGTTTGCATAGCCACTGATAGATAGGGCTGTGCGATCACAATGCGGGGCATATCCTCAAAGGCGATCTTGAGAAACCCTTTGACATTTTCTTCATAGGTGGGGTCACCCGGCTTACTGGTCAGCGCAGCATCTACCTGTTTATCCAGATCCGGGTTCTGGTAGGCGCTGCCGTTAAAGGTCGCGTTTTGACCATGATAGGAGTAAAAGAAGAAGTAGTCGGGGTAGTTTAGCCAGCCGCCAAAGTTGTTGACAATCATCGGTTGGCTCTTCTCAACGAGGACAGCGCGGAAGTTAGAGCTAGGCACCTTGTTCAGCGAGATATTAATCCCAATCTCGGCCAGTGATTCTTGCACGAGAACGCACATGGGTTCGGCCCATTCCTCAGTCCCCAGGTCAAAAGCCAGCGTAGTGTCAAATCCGTCAGGATAGCCGGATTCGGCCATGAGGGCTTTGGCTTTTTCCAGGTCGGTATTGTAGGGGTAGGGCTGAGGCCAGTCTATAGTAGAGGGCTCTGCGCTTTTTGCCCCATACATTTTAATACATTCACCATAGAGCGCGGTTTCTACAATGTCGTCGTAGGGCATGGCATAGGCAACGGCCTGACGAACCTTTACGTCGCTAAAAGGGTTTGCGGCTCCGGCAAGTTCGGGCTGAGAGTTGAGATCGACCGTGTACAGACAGTTTTCAATCGGGGTCGAGACGATGGTGTAGCTGTCGTCTGCTCTGAGTTCGCTGATATCTTTTTCAGACATGTCGTAGTTGATATCGATATCGCCTTTTTCGAGCAGGGCGCGGCGGTTACCGGCTTCGGGTACGTTGAGCCAGATGATTTTCTCGACGGCGGGCGCAGGGCCAGATGTCCAGTTCTCGTTGCGTACTAACACGACTCGTTCTTCAGGTGTGTAGGTGTCGAGCGTGTAGGCTCCGCCGCCTGCTGGGTTCGCGTTTACCCATTCCAGTCCCCAGGGATCTTCCTCGGTGAGGTGAGGTTCTATCAGCGCTGAGTTCATGATGGCCGGAATCGGGACTGCCATATCCATGAGGGAGAGCTTGTCTTCGCGCGGGAGATTCACTCGAAAAGTAGTGTCATCAACAGCAACAAACTGGTCGGTATTTTCGAGAGCTCCGGCCTTCATTTGAAAGGTAGGAAAGCCACCGACCGAGACGGCTCGGTCGTAAGACCACTTCACATCTTTGGTAGTAACGGGAGTGCCATCGTGGAAGGTCGCGTCTTCACGCAGCTTAAAGGTGATAGATAGGCCGTCGTCTGCCACTTCCCAGGATTCGGCGAGTTCGGGTTCAATGATGGTGTAGTCGTAGGAGAGGGTACCGTCTTCCAGCGTTTTATTGCCAAAGGTGACGAGGCGATCATAAATGACCCAGGAAACGCCGTAGGCGGGGCGGTTGGTGCCCACCTGATGAAGGTCGAGACCGTTGGGAAATCCGCCGCCCTGGACGACAGTGATGACAGCAGGTTCGGCGCTTTCACTACTACCAGTTGCGGCCTCACCGCCAGCAGGTGTAGAAGTATTGCCACAGGCATTGATCAGGGCTGCCAGGGACACCCCAGTCGTGAAGGCAGTTCCCTGCTTCAGTAAATCTCTTCGCCGCATCATAATGCTCCTTTACCAAACGACTCTGATCGGTACAATTTGCATTATTGTCCATGCCGTCAGCGAAATTTTTAAGGCAGAATTCGGGAAAAAATCGAGAAGATGGCTAAATGGTTTTCAATACGAGATACCTACTACTGTTCGTCTGGCGGTGAGCCATCTTGCCATCTTTCAATTGTTGGGCGGTACCACCACTCCTGTAGACGTTGCTCTTCAACATGGCTTTTTAACGCCGGGTCGGGCCAAATGTGTAGCCGATCTCTACATCCAAGTTTTTCCGCAGCGGTCTCGATTGCATCCCATTGACGAATAAAGTTAGCAGCCCAGTCCTTTCCTTGCATCACAGAGCTTGTGAACTCTATACCTGCGGAAATCATACGTTTTCCATTAGAACCTCTAGCGTTGATCGGCTCCCAGAACATAACTTCTGGTTGTAGTTCCATCAGTATGTCTATGTGCTGAGTAAATGCATCAACACCCATACTCGGATGGGTTGGTGCAATCGCGATAAAAATTCTACACCCGGCTTTTTTAGCTTTGTGGAGGGCTTCTAATCGATGGGATGGTGGTGGTGCATATGGCTCTATTTGACGGCTTAGTTTATCGTCTAAGTGCGGCAAGCTCATTCCGATAGTTACATCAGAATGATTTAAAAGGCTCAGGTCTTGAAGGAAAAGAGGACTGCGGGTTAAGACTCTGATACGTTTTTTGTATTTAATCAGAGACTGAATAGCAGAATGTGTTATGGAAGCAGCCTGCTGATTTTGATAAGGATCAGTGCCAGAGCACAATAATACTACACCTTTTCCTGACGAAGTTTCTTTCCAGGTACGCTTTCGTGAGAGTTGAGCCTCTAGACGCTCAGCAAGGTTTTCTCTTACCAGCAAATAGCGTCCCCAGTCTGCCTGAGGATCATCTACGCCTTTTCCCTTCAGAAACGGTTGACGTGCCCTGATTACTGGAGTAGAGGGAACGTAGCAGAACGTACAGCCATGAAGGCACCCTGAAGCCACGTTAATCACGTAATCGCACAGCCCTTTTTTATCTAGACTGCTTTTTTGCAAGGGACTTTGAATAGTTTCAGTTCCATGAACCAGAGGCATACTAGTATGTTTGATCTATATACATATAGTAAACTTAAAAATCGAAAGATGCTTACCTTGGAATTGAGATTGCCGATTGGCACAAGACCACTACACCGTTTCTTCACGCCAAAGTAGGAAGTAGCAAGAAAGTTTGCACTCCTTTTTAAGGATTGCTATGATCTCACAATGAGTATTGCATGATCAATAGCTTTATTTATCGGTTTTAAGCACGAGTAAAGTATGGCTGACTGGGAAAAGTATCGTCGGAAGTCAAAAATTGAGTGGACTGTAGATGGTTTGATGCCGGATATTGATCACCATACTAAAACGAAGCATTTAATGCTGGAAAGTTACTTAAGAGACTGGGTTCAAACTCTGACGGGTAACTGTAAGATCGGAACAAGCCATATAACACTTGTTGATGGGTTTTGCGGTGGCGGAATTTATCGTGATGAGAACAAAGACTATTGGGATGGTTCACCGATACGAATCATTCGAGCAGTTGAAGAAGGTTGGAGTAAGGTAAACGAACAGAAACATTATCAATCTCTTGATATTGCATACTTATTTATAGATAAGCAAGAAGAACATACAAAATGTTTGGAGCATCAAATCCGGGAAGCGGGGTTTGGTGAGCTTTTAGATAATGGGAGATGCCGAGTAATCACAGGAAGTTTTGAAGATAAATTAGAAAGCTGCTTGAATTTAGTAAGGCAGCGTGGAGGCTACTCATTTTTCTTCTTAGATCCATACGGCTTAGTGGATTTGCCTAGAATGTCTAAAGCTATTTTAGACTTAGGTAGATCTGAAGTATTACTCAATCACATGCAACACGACGGACTTATGCGACCTATTGGTTGGCATAAGAAAAAAGGTAGTTTACCGGTTTTTCTAGAGAGATATAATCTTTCTGATCACTATAATTGGTGCGACGAGTCAGATACGCTACCTAGTTTGCATCGGCAAGCCTTATTACATGACGCAGCTCTAAAGTTATATCGTGAGGTGAGTCAGCCTCGTTTCGCATGGACTTTCGCCTTCATGAGAACTCAAAACACAGTCTATTATTATCTTATTCATCTCTCTAACAATCCTACAGCTATTAGTGTCATGAAACGTACTTTGTGGCAATATAACAACCTAGATTATCAATTTCATTATGGCGTAGTGGGTTTGGGCTATCGAACTTTGGATGATTTGGATCGGAATCTACATCTTCTAGATATCAACCAGCGAAATCATCAAGCTTGTCAAGATAATCTACGAGAACAGCTTGATCGATTCGTCTTTGAGGAAAGGATGATACCATTTCGAAGTTTATTTGAAGGAACGGTTGAGTCTCATCCTGCAACGCGCGAAGATTACATAGGAGTAATTCATCGAATGGTTCTAGATGGAGACATAGAAGTCGTGAGAGATGATGTCCAACGTTTTACAAAACGTATTTATAATAGGGATATCATTCGTAAATCCGAAGCAAAGCAATTGATTCTACTTTCCGACAGAAAATCGGAACGCATCCCAAATAAGCGGAGAGCATCAAAGGTCTCGTCAACGCGTAGCAACAAAAACAAACTAAAGTCAGAAAATCAAGGACAGGGAAACTTGTTTCCGGAGACAGAATCAAATTAATGTTTATTTATCGGATAAGTATTCCATCCAAACAGCAAACAAGGATTAAGATAATATGTCTATACATCCTGTAGAAGAGGCTCAATACAAACTCCAGGAACTCATCAATGAGGTCGCGGAGTCTCACAAACCGATCATAATCACCGGGGAAAACAGCAACGCGGTTCTCATAGACGAAGAAGACTGGTCTAGCATTCAAGAGACCTTATATCTGCTTTCTGTACCGGGTATGGGCGAATCCATCAAAGAAGCTATGGCAACGCCCCTTGAAGAATGCGATGAGAAGATAGAGTGGTGAAATGGCGAGTCGTTTACTCCAGGCAAGCAAAAAAGGATGCGAAAAAGCTTACTGCGAGTAATCTAAATAAAAAGGCCCAGAAGTTAATCGAAATTATCGCCTTGAATCCATTCCAGAAACCGCCACCTTACGAAAAGTTGTCTGGAGAATTATCGGGAGCTTATTCGAGACGAATTAATATTCAGCATCGCCTTGTGTACGAAGTTTTTGAAGCCGAACATACAGTCAGAGTGATTAGAATGTGGACGCATTACGAGTAGCCGTTACACCAAGAGCGATCGCACCACAAACCAATCCTACACAGCTTTTTTATCATCCGAAGCGAACTTAATAGTAATGCTGATCGCTTGCAGCACTGAAAGCAAACTGGCCAACGTAGGGTTTCTATTTTCCGATGAACTATCCTCAACAGCCGCTGTTAAATACTCTGCCGCTATGCCAGAGTCTGTCAATTGCTCAAATAAGAATTCTTTGTATTCTTTAGTTGGCATTCTTTTGATATTCCCTCCAAGACAATCTCTTCTCTGAGATAACATAGTTTTTGACAACTTTTGAGTTTGCGTCCATCATAGCAATGTCGCATTAACACGACAAAAATGTCGAGCCTATTACGAGATTAGGATACAAGTAATGTCATCTTCCACTCTGTACAAAGATACTAATTTTCTAGAGGCGGCACCCGGCAGCTTAGAGGTGAACTGGATTCACGGGTCAGTTTCTGCCAAGCACAACACCGATCCCGATATCCAAGTCCATGCCTACAACGAGCACACTTTTATACTTCGGCAAAACATGGCGGTGCATGTCGAAGCGCCTTTCATGTTCTTGCTTTTTGGCAATGAGCGCGTCATTCTTCTCGATACCGGAGCCACGCGATCGCCCGAATTCTTCCCCCTCCGCCAAACCGTAGATACCCTCATCACGCAATGGCTGGCCAGTCACCCGAGAGACCGCTATCCCCTCGTCGTCGCTCACACCCACCTACACCGCGACCACTTTGAGGCCGACTCCCAATTTACCGACCGACCTGACACAACCGTCGTCGGTAAAAGCCTGGAAGCCACCATCGCTTTCTATAGCTTTCAAAACTGGCCTCAGGATGAAGTCACTTTCGATTTGGGCGATCGCACCCTACGCATCATCGCCACACCCGGCCATGAAGCTGCCGAAGTTTCCATTTACGATCCCTACACTCACATTCTGTTCACCGGAGACATCTTCTATCCCGGCAGGCTATATATCGAAGACTGGGACGCCTTTGTCAGCAGCATCGAGCGGATGATTGCCTTTTGCGAGACTCATCCCATCACTTATCTCTTAGGCTGTCATATCGAAATGTCCATTTACCCCAAGCTTGACTACCTGATTCGCAGCAGCTATCAGCCCTACGAATGCCCCTTGCAAATGACAGTGGCTCAGTTAAAATCGGTGAGGGCAGCGATCGCCCACATCAATGGCAAACCAGGCACCTACATTTTTAACGACTACATCATCTACAACGGCGTCCCCGACCGCTTCTTCAGCTACGAAGATGCCCATCCCGAAGCCAAACCAGGCGATCTTTGCTGAAGCTATTGTGACGTGCCTTCAAGCAGGCCGACCGGTCAGGTTAGACTGTAGCGAGCGTATCTCTTTTTTGGGGCGGTTCCTCGCTATGTTAGAGAACAGCCCTGGTAAAAGCCGTGTCTGTCTATCCCCCTAAACTGTCTGTTAAGCTGCCTATCGTCCTCACGCTGATAGTGGGTACGGGCCTTTCTATACTGGCAAGTGTGGCGATCGCCCGACAAGAGCGCGCCAACGACCGTCTTCAGTTCCAGCGCCAAACCGACAGCCTTGCTACCTCGCTCCAGCGCAGCATCAACCGCTACACCGATATTCTGCTAGCGATAGGTGACTTTTATGCCGTCTCTGAACAGCGCGTTTCCCGAGATGAGTTTGCTCGCTTTGTCGCGCGATCGCTCACTACCTACCCTGGCATTCAAGCCCTGGAATGGGCACCTGTCGTAGATTCAACAGAGCGCGCAGCCTTTGAATCCGCTGTTCGGGCCGCAGGCTATCCTACTTTTCAAATCACCGAGCGAGAAAATTCAGGTAGCTTAGTACGGGCAAAAGCTCGGCCTTACTATATTCCAGTAACCTACTTACAGCCCTGGCAGAGCAACGAACTCGCCTTTGGCTACGATCTCACCTCCGATGCGATCCGCCGTACAGCCTTGGAAACTGCCCGAGATACCGGCGAAGTAGCAGCTTCTGGCCGTATTCGTCTGGTTCAAGATGATAAGAATCAGTTTGGTGTTTTGGTCTTTTTGCCGCTATACCAGTCGCAGCGGCAGCCCGAATCCATCCCCGCTCGCCGCGAACAGCTGCAAGGCTATTTACTTGTTGTTTTCCGCATTTCAGATGTGGTTGAAGACTCTCTTAAAACCTTTAGCTACGATATCGACTTTACCCTTACTGATCAAACTGCCGCGCCCGGTGAACAATTTTTGGGGCTGTATCAGGCCAGTAGCCAGACGGTGACTACGGCGATTCCCCAGGAAGGCTTCGCCATCGCGAAACCGACCCTCCCATCGCGGTCACATATTCTCGCGTCAGAAAACTCGCTTTGCTCCGTCCCTGCGGGTTGTGTTCATCTGTTGGAAGCAGGTGGCCGAGAGTGGGCGATCGCCTTCACCCCCGCCACCAGCTACAGCGCACTCACCCCCTGGCGAGCCCTCTCAATGCTGACAATCGGACTGTTGTTAACCGGCATCATCGCCCGATATCTCTTTCAGGCCCAGGCGAAAGCGCTCAGAGCCCAGGAGCTGAGCAGTTTCAAAATCCGACTCTTCTCAATGGCCTCTCACGAACTGCGCACACCGTTGAGCACTATTCTACTCTCCGCTCAGGTTCTAGAAGCTGACTCACTTACAACAGATCGTGAGCGCATTTATGGCCGTATTCGCGCAGCAGCCAAGCGCATGAACCGGCTGCTGAACGATCTGTTGACTCTGGCGCGAGCAGAGTCAGGCAAAATTGACTTCTCGCCCGAAACGCTCAACCTGAAGTTGTTCTCTCAACAGCTCATTGAAGAAGTCAAATTTAGTTTTGAAAACCCGCCGAACATTGAGCTGATGATGGCAGAAGAGGACGATCCAAAAGTCTATCTCGATCCTCAGCTCTTACGAGCAACCTTGACTAATCTGCTTTCCAATGCGGTGAAGTATACCAACACTACGCCGCAAGTAACTCTGTTAATCACACGCTGTTCTCAGAAAATTGTCTTTCAAGTGAAGGACAAAGGTATTGGCATTTCAAAAACCGATCAACAACGTCTCTATGAAGCATTTTATCGCGGTAGCAACGTTGGGGAAATTGGCGGGACAGGACTCGGACTGTCGGTAGTGTCTGCCTGCTTGCAGATTCATCAGGGCACGCTCACCTGTCAGAGTGAACTGGGTAAAGGCACCACTTTTGAAGTCGTAGTACCGCAGGTAGATTAGCGAGAGCGATCACGCTTGTAACCGATAGCCTACCCCATGCACTGTCTCAATCAGGGTTCTGGGTGCACCAGCGGCCTTGAGCTTGTTGCGCAGACTCTTGATATGCGCTTTGATGGTCTCCTCGTCAGGCGGATTTTGCATTGACCACAGAGAGCCTAAAATAAACGCGCGACTCAGTACTCGCCTGCCGTTGCGCATCAGCAGCTCTAAAATTGAAAACTCTTTCGGCGTCAGCCGCAGAGGCTGTTGGTCGTAGCTGACCTCGTAAGTTTCGGGATTGAGCTGCAAGTGTGCCCAAGTCAGAACCGTCGAAGCAGAAGCTGTACCGCGCCGTAGCAAGGCTCTGACTTGAGCCAGTAGCTCAGAAAGATCAAACGGCTTCACCATATAAACATCGGCTCCGGCATCGAGCCCTTTCACCTTATCTTCACTGGTATCGCGAGCTGTAAGCATTAGCACAGGCGTTTGATGGCCCCGACTGCGCAACCGCTGACAAAGGCCAATCCCATCTAGCTGAGGCAGTGTCACATCTAGCAAGGTCAAGTCGTAGTCCAACGTTTGCAGTTGGCACCAGCCCGCTTCGCCGTCTTTAACTACGTCGACGACATAGCGCTGACTGACCAAAGCCTCCTTCAGAGACTCCGCCAGAGAGACATCATCTTCAACTAACAGCAGGCGCATGATGCTCTACCCGTAAGTGATTCTCTTACTAGCATGATGGATTGTCAAAATTTCATTGTGCGCTTGGATACTACTTACCTTTGTAGGTAGTCCTAAACGAGTAAGGAATGAGGATTTAATAATATCCGTATTTCGGGAAATCGAGATAGACTCAAGGGAACTGTATTCAAGCACTGCCCATGTCAAAGCGCTATCCACCTAGCATCGAGCAACAAATGCAGCGGTACTAAGGCTCACTCCACTGAGAAAGATCGCAGACGCTATGCCGGGATAGAAGCGGTGAAGCTAGGCCATGGCCGCATCAGCTATGTGAGCCGCCTGTTCTGAGCAGCGTCAATCAATAGCAGTATAGGTTTGAAGGTCAAGATTGTTGTTTACTCAATGACCGAACCATGGCTTCTCGGGAAAAAGTCAAATCAAAGACTATTTATAAAGTGAAGATCACGCTCAGGGGCGCTCGTCCGCCCATCTGGCGGCGCGTACAGGTGCGCAGCGATGAGCTTTTAGAACACCTCCATTTCGTGATTCAGCTATCGATGGGGTGGACAAACTCGCATCTTCATTCGTTTAGGATTCAAGGAGTGGAGTACGGTATGCCCATGCCTGAGTTTGACTTCGACGGCATGGAGATGCGCGAAGAGAAAACGGTCAAGCTCAGCAAGCTCATTCCAGGGGAAAAGTTTAAGTTCATCTATCTCTATGATTTTGGCGACTCCTGGGAGCATGAGATTCTGGTCGAAAAGGTGCTCGAAGCTGAGGCGGGTGTCGACTATCCCGTTTGCGTCAAGGCGAAGCGAGCCTGCCCGCCCGAGGACTGCGGCGGCATTTGGGGCTATCACGATTTTTTAGAAGCAATTCAAGACCCAGAACATCCTGAGCATGAGGAAATGTTGGAATGGGTTGGCGGTTCTTTTGACCCTGAAGAAGCTGACGCAGCGGAGATCACCGAGCATCTCAAGCTTATTCCTCAGTGGAAACGCATGTCGCTGAGTTTCTGAAGCCGCAGCCGAAATTGCTGTTGCTGATCAGCGCGCCTGGCATCTAGACCCGTCAGCCTCACTGCCGCTCATTGGACTTGGGGATATAGATAGTTGAAAATGCTCACCATAAAGGCCAAGGCGCCAAAGACAAGCGCGGCTCCACGAACGTCATTGGATAGCGTTGTCAGTCGGTAGGCCGGACGCAGCCAAAAGCGTAAAAACTTAGTCACCGTTGGCATCACCAGCCAAGTCATCGCTGAAGAGGTAATCAAGTTGTTCACAGCCAGTGCCGTCGGATATGGCCAAGACTGCATGATGCCCAGTGCCGCAAAAATCAGCCCTTGAATCATCAGCGTTGGATAGAGTCCTAACACTACTGAAAGCACTTGTTTCCAGGCAGGCGGACCTAAGTTGCCCTGTTCCGGCTCCCCCGAATGGCTCAAAAACCAGCCTTCCAAACCGGTCGTAAACGACTTGTATCGGTAAGACAAAAAGCAGTCTTGCCCTGTTTGTAGTATCTCCCGGCGGGCATCAGAACCTAGCCACTCATTGAGATACTCGGGTGTGGCAAAGTGAATGATGTAGTAGTACTTTACAACCCCATCACCGCAGTCCAGAGGCTCACAGAGGTCTGTGCGGGTATAGCCTTTTTGCTGGCTAGCGACCTCTATCAAACGCGCATACCAGCGTTTGAAAGCCTGCTCTCGCTTTTCGGGAATAAGGTACTCAACAACAAAGCTCGAATAAAAATATCGATCATCAGGTGAGTCATTAGGCAGGTCATTCGCTACTGTCATATTAAATGAGTGATGAAATGACTGAGTAGCCTTCTATTAGCTACCTCGATAGGTACTGTAAGACCAGGGCGAACACAGCAGCGGGACGTGGTAGTGAACGGCGGTATCGGCGATGCCAAAGCGGATGGGCACGATGTCGAGAAAGGGAGGATTGGGTAGGTCTGAGACTTTGGCGGCAAAATAAGCACCCACGGCAAATCGAAGCTCGTAAGCGCCCGCTGTAAGGTCTGAGTCGGTTAGGAGAGGACCGTCTGTGCGACCGTCTGCGTTGGTAGTTACCGTTTTGAGATGACTGCCTGAAGGCGAATCTAAGCGCCACAGCTCAATGTCGAGCTGAGCGGCAGGACAGCCGTTGGCAGTATCTAAAACGTGTGTTGTCAGTTTGCCGGTCATTACAGTGTTTGTCGGCATATCTCCTACCTCATGGGGCCCTGCAAAATCAGATCGGAGATAGCCCCGATAATCGTATCTCCGTTCTCTTTTGCTAAGTTCTCGTACCACTCTTTGGTGCGATCAGGCTCTTTCCCGTGGATCATGTTGGCACGTTTGCGAGCTTTGAGAATGATATTGGCGGTGCGATCGCGTCTCAACCCCTCATACCGCTTCAGCGCATCTTCCACACTCAAGTTAGTCGTCAGCAGCGAATTGGCCAGCACCCAGGCATCTTCAAACGCCTGACAGCCGCCCTGCCCCAGGTCGGGCGTGGTGCTGTGACCCGCATCGCCGATCAGCCCCACCCGGCCTTTGACAAAGGCAGGCAAAGGCTCGATGTCGTGAATCTTGACGCGATTGACCTGGCTAGAATCTATCATCGAAATCAGCTTTTGAACCGGTTCTGCCCATCCTTTAAAGTGCTCAGCCAGCTCTGTCTGGGGATCGTCTGCGGGCTCACTTTCAAACGGGAGCGGCACGTCGAAGAAAAAGTAAAAGCGATCGCCCCCCACCGGCATCAGCGACGCCCGCTGCGCATCGCCGACATAAATCACCCAGCTCTCTTTATCGGCCAGCTTTTCGTCGGCTTTGACCAGGCCATTCCAGTTTACATAGCCTGCATATCGCCGCTGCGTGGATTTCCCCAGCACATGCTCACGCACCACTGAATGCGTGCCATCTGCGCCGACGACAACATCGCCGGTAACCCGACGCCCGTCTGCAAAAATTGCGGTGGCGTCGTCTGCCGTTTGCTCTACGGCCACACATTTCGAATTGAGCTGCACCTGATCTTCCCCTAGCGCCGTCAGCAGCATCTGCTGCAAATCGGTTCGTGCAACTGGATAGGGATGCTGTCCTACCGCCTCTACTAGCGGATCCAAGCTGAAATCAGTCAGCGTTTTGCCCGACTTATCAAAATACGTCATGCGGTTCATCGGCCCGCCAATCTCAGCAATTTCCTTGCCTAGCCCTAGCCGGTTGAGTACTTTGACACCGTTCGACCACAGCGAGATGCCCGCGCCCGCTGGTCGCAGTTCGCTGACTCGGTCGTAGATCTCTACTTTGTAGCCCGCCTGCCGCAGGGCGATCGCCGTCGCCAGCCCCCCCATGCCCGCACCCACGACAACTGCCTTTAGATTATTCATCGCTTCCCCTGTATCAAAGTCCTGCTCCGAGTTCGCCTTGGATTCTGCCCTGTATTCTCTTTGCTGGCTGTAGCTAAAACATCAATCAAAAGTGGTTGATATTTCCCCTAGCATTTTCCTTTGTTAAGGGGTGACTAACTTGTTCAGGTTGAACATTTTACCAGCTTTTAATCTTGGTATGTTGATGGACGTATTTAGCTAGTTTTAGCTGGCTTGCACATCTTCAGAACTTAGCTTTGAAAAGGATAAAAGAATGTCACGCAAGGATAAGGCTATAGATGATCCTAGGGTGGATGTCTCTATGCAAACGGGAGAACTGCTGTTAGAAGAACCCGTGCCGCACGCTGCCCCTACCACCAGCTTGATCTACGGCTTAGAGGCGGTGCCCCCGATTACAGAAACAATTTTCGCGGCTTTGCAGCATGTCTTAGCTTGTTTTGTCGGCATTGTCACCCCCTCGCTGATTATCGGCGGGGCCTTGCAGCTTCCCCCTGAAACGGTTGCTTACTTAGTGAGCATGTCTTTATTTGTGTCGGGCATTGCCACCTTTATTCAGGTGAAGAGGATAGGCCCGGTAGGCTCTGGGCTGCTGAGCGTTCAGGGCACTAGCTTTGCCTTCATTGGGCCAATCATTGCGGCTGGGGGCGCAGCGGCAGCGGCAGGCGCGACCCCTGAGCAAGCGCTAGGCACTATCTTCTGTATGTGTTTCGCCGGTTCTTTTATTGAGATGTTTCTCAGCCGGTTTCTACAGTTCGCCTCGAAAATTATCACGCCTCTGGTGACCGGTACGGTGGTGGCGCTGATCGGCTTAACCCTCATCAACACCGGGATTACGGCCATGGGCGGTGGGCCTGGGGCCAGAGCGGCTGCCGATGGCAGCTTTGGCAGTCCGCAAAATCTAGGACTGGCGGCGCTGGTGCTGATCATGATTGTGGTGCTCAACAGCGCCAGCAATGTCTTTTTGCGGATGGCTTCGATTGCGATCGCCCTGATCACCGGCTACATCGTCGCCTTTTTCATGGGCATGGTCGATCTGAGCAATTTGGGCAACGCCCCCTTGTTTTCGCTGCCGATTCCCTTCCGGTTTGGCTTTGGCTTCGACATCGTCGCCTTTATTCCCTTTGCCTTTTTGTTTTTGATTACCACGATTGAATCAATTGGCGACCTGACGGCGACTTCTGCCATTTCGGGCGAGCCGATTGAAGGGCCGGTGTATATGCGTCGGATCAAGGGTGGTGTGTTGGGTGACGGCGTCAACTCTTTGATCGCAGCTATCTTTAATACGTTCCCAAATACGACCTTTAGCCAAAACAACGGCGTGATTCAGCTCACAGGGGTAGGCAGTCGCTATGTCGGCTTGTTTATCGCTGGCTTCTTTTTGCTGGCCGGTCTCTTCCCAATTATCGGCGGGGTGATCCAGGCGGTGCCTCAGCCAGTGCTCGGTGGCGCTACGCTAATCATGTTCGGCAGCGTCGCAACTGCGGGCATCCGCATTCTCTCCACTATTAACTTCACCAAGCGCTCAGCGATTATCCTCGCGACTTCTCTAGGCTTGGGCGTCGGGGTCACCTACGCGCCTGATCTTTTAGAACAGATGCCAACGCTGGTAAAAAGTATTTTCTCTTCGGGAATTTCGACCGGTGGAATTACGGCGTTAGTGCTGAATATGCTGCTCCCTGGACGTTCAGAGGCTGATTGAGCGGTACGACATTCTTCTTTGATAGGGAGACAGAAAACAGGAGCGCTTCTGAATACTGTCTCCTGTTTACTGCTCTCCCTCTGCCCCCGCACAAAGGGTAACGTCCTCAAAAGCTAATCTGCGTTTGCAGGTTGAATACGAAGATATCTGAATTATCGCTAAAGTTATTAGCGTCCATAATCCAATACACCGACGGTACGAGCGCAAAGTTGGAATTAATTGGATAGCGATAGGAGACCTCAACTTCTTTTTGCACGCCGCCATCGCCGCCACCAGAAACTAAGAAATTCTCCCCGTCTAGCACTTCAAAAGGCTGTAAGTACGAGATGGTTGCCAGTGCGCCCTGCTTGAACAGATTTGGAAAGGCTGTACCAATTTGAACAGACTGCGCATTTACATCGCCGTCTTCTCGTTCGTCAGACACTGGAAATAAATGCGTACTACCGTAGCTGTAGCGTCCAAACAGGCCAAAGCCTTCTGTCAGCAGCCAGTCAAAATTGAACAGAAATGTATCTGCGGTGGCTGTTCGCAGCGGCCCGCCGAAGCCATCGTCGGCCAGCCCTTGCAGCGGTTCGGCCACCGCGCCGCCGACAATTCCAAAATCATTTGCTTCTAGATTGGAGCGGGTGTAGAGAAACCTCAAGTTGAGATTGTCGGTTGGATAGATTCCCACCTGCCCGGTGAGCGTATTTGCCCCCCCAAACAGCCCTCGACTCGGATCGCTCGAAGATCTTGGCCCTGGCAAAAACTCAGTGTTCTCAGCCAAATATCCCAGCCGCAAATCCAGCCAGTTGGCAATATCCCACTCCGCGACGACCCCAGCACCGCGATCTACTGCGTTTGCCTGAGTACTCCCACTAGCGTTAAAGCTGTTGGCACCGGTTAGGAAAAAGGTGAAGCGGTTGTTATCGAAGTACCTGTACCAATTGACTCTTGGGCCAATGGTAAAAGATAGCTTATCGCCTACAGGAAAAGAGTAAAATAGCTCTCGCACAACAGGCTCATCGTCCTGCTGCACTCTAGAGAGGGTGAAGGGCGTCCCGTAGGTGTTAAAGAGACCTGCTGACACGAAGGCATTCGCGCCTGCGCTGCCGTCCCCTGCCGCGAGCTGCAGCACCAGACGATCTTGCCCGGTGAAAGAGGTTGTAAAGTTCAGCCACGTTAGATAGGTAAAGATAGGTTCAGGATCCTCAGTGACGGTCCGTACAGTGGGTTCCAGTGTCACCGGATCGCGCCCTCCCCCAAAGGCATTGCTTCCCTCTGCTGAGATATCGCCGCTGGCGGTTGTGTAGTTTAAATGGGTGAATACTTGACCGCTGAATTTCGTCGTGGTTGAGAACTGATTGGCCTGTAGCTCAGCGACATCAGCTTCTAGAGGTTCTACACGGGCGCTTATGGCCTGTAGCTCAGCGGCGAACTCTCTCTCTAGTCGCCCCATCTCGCTCAAATTAGGCCCTGGACCGTCGAGCTGTAGCACCACGTCCAGGCAAGCGTTGAGACCAGCAGCAAACTCATAGCGGGTGAGGGCGCGATCGCCTCGAAATGATCGGTCCTTGTTCCAAGCAAGTTTGTGTGGCGTAAAATAGAGGCATAGCAAGCGAGTGGAGGCCAGAGC
>JBARVU010000398.1:0-6299 GCA_049646425.1 Phormidesmis sp.
GGCTATTCGCAATGTTCGGGCCTACATAGGTGAGTGATGCTTTCTGGAATGAGCGCTGTATTCGTATGGTATCAACAACACACAGCAAGACGTGGATTAGCAAAAGGTCGACGATGCGCGATATTAAGTTGACTTCCATTCACCCTACAATTAAGCGCTGACGCTGTACTAGTGTGAAAGTTCATCAGTGCTGAGGTTCTCCTAGCCAGATGAGTAGGTTACACCCTACTCGCATCGGTGATGTCAAGGTGCGTCAGGCAATACACAATAGGAGAGTACTCAATCAACTATTGAACTGATGAACACCGCATTGGAAACCCTATCCCAAGATCTCTCAGATCTCATTACTCAAACCGGTCGCTCAGTCGTATCCGTGCGGGGGCGGCGCTCTGCGGGAACCGGCATCCATTGGGCAAAAGGTCTGATCGTCACCTCCCGCGAAGCTTTGCAGTCAGGTGACAGCCTCAAACTTGGCCTATCCGATGGCCAGAGCGTTGATACGGAGCTGCTAGGCAGTGATCCCACGACCGATGTCGCCCTATTGTCCCTTCCAGAAGCGGTAGATTTGCCCGTGGCAGCCATCGGCGATGCCCAGACGTTAGCGCTCGGTCAGCTCGTGTCTACCGTCGGGTACTCAGCAGGCCGGGGGCGGGGCAGCAGCCAGGTCGCCAGTTTGGGCATGGTCAGCCAGGTCGGGGGCCCTTGGCGCTCTCAGCGCGGCGGTCAAATTGATCGCTATATCGTGGTCAGCCTCAATATCTACCGGGGCAGTGCGGGCTGCCCGCTGATCAATGCCGGTGGCCAAGTTGTCGGCTTCAATACTTTTGGCCCCAGGCGTAAAGTGTTGACCATCCCAGCCTCTACCATCAACGTGGTGGTCAATCAGCTTCAGCAGCGCGGTAAAGTATCGCGGGGCTACCTCGGGCTGGGCATGCAGGCCATTCCACTGCCGGAGAATGTGCAGCAGCAGCACGACATTGCCCAGCAAATCGGCATTCTGGTTGTCAGCGTCGAGACCGGTAGCGCGGCAGACAGTGCGGGCATGGCCTTGGGCGATGTGATGCTGGCCTTCGATCACGAAGCGCTGGAAAGTCTTAAACAGGTGCAGACTTTGCTCGGGCCGCAAAGCGTCGGCAAAGCGCTAAAAATTCAGCTGCTGCGGGGCGGGGAACTTCGCACGGTTACCGTTGTTGTCGGCGAGCGCTAGGGCATGGCGGATATTGTTATCTGCGCGGGTCAGTCGGTTACTCGGGCAGGGCTAGCGGCCATGGCGACAATGGCAACCACCCAAATTGTCGGGCAGGTGAGTAGCGTGCAGGCGCTGGAGACCTGGCTTCAAACTCAGCAGGCCGACTTAGCGGTGATCGAGCTTTCTGCTTTAGGAATAGCGGAGAGTAAGGCCGTTTTGCAACTAATTGAAGAGCTGCCTTTGGAGGAGGTTCTGGCGGTGCTGCTGTTGGTAGAGGCAGGCATTGAATCAGCGGCGCGCAAGCGGACAGGGCGGCTCATGGGAACGGGAAGCGTGAGTATTTTGCCGATGACGGTCTCAGCAAATCAGTTGAGATGTGCGATCGCCGCCATCCTCTGCGGCTTCACCCTGCTTCACCCCGACAGTAGTGAAGTGCTGTTCCTCTCCGGTGATATGCCTTTCGGCTCTACCGAATCGTCGCTTCCTGTAGACCCGCTGACGCCGCGAGAGATTCAGGTGCTCAATCAGCTCGCGAATGGTTTGGCCAATAAAGCGATCGCCACAGCCCTCGACATCTCCGAACACACCGTAAAATTCCACATCAGCGCCATTCTCTCCAAGCTAAATGTTTCCAGCCGAACCGAAGCCGTCAGCGTCGGCATTCGCACCGGATTAGTAATGCTGTAATCGATCAAGATAAGGCAGCGCCACCCAAACCGACAGGTCATGAAACACTGACGCATAGAAGTATTCACCGCGAGCAAATACCCATAGAATTTCAGAGGCATCGTCCTGCCGAATTTTCGGCGGATGGATCAAATACTGGGAATAGCCGAGGAGTTTTCACAAGAATGAATAGATATTGCAGCGGCAGTTTGCTAATCGCGGCGGCCACGCTATCGGCTGTCGCCCTCGACGCTGGTCTGTCAACGCGAGCTGCTTACGCCGCTAATTTCACCCCCACGCCCTTAATTTTTGACGACGATGGCAGCCAAGACGGGTTTGCGGCACTGGCCTACCTGCTGGCCAATCCCAAATTTGACGTGCAGGCGCTAACGGTTTCTCACGGCGTCGCGCGGCCCGAAAACGAAGGGTTTCAGACCGGGCTGAAAAAGCTGCTGGGCCGACTGAACGCGACCGATATTCCGGTTGGTATCGGCAGCCCTGTGCCGCTATCTGGCAGCAATGCTTTTCCAGGATTCATTCGGAACGATGCCGACAAATTTTACGCGCCGTTTGTCAGCGTTCCTGACTTTGTGCCCGATATTGAATTTACTGCTGCGGCGCAGCTGATAGTCGACAAGGTCAAGAGTTCACCCGAGCCCGTGGCGATTTTCTCGGCGGGGGCCTTTACCAACATCGCTGAAGCGCTACGCATCGATCCCACCATCGTCAACAATATTTCTGTCTTGCAGACGATGGGCGGCGCGGTATTTGTCCCCGGTAATTTGGGTGTGATCGATGAGCCGCCCTATTCAACCAATACAACTGCCGAGTTTAACGTTTGGATCGATCCACTGGCCGCTTCAGAAGTTTTTGCAGCGGGTGAAGACGGCTTAAATATTCAAATGATGCCGCTCGATGGCACCAACCAAGTTGAATTTACCCGCGAGGACTATCAAGCCTGGCTGGACATAGGGACGCCCGAAAGCACCGTCGCTGCTGAATTTCTAGACTTCTCACTGGTGGTGGTCGGGGGCGATGTCAACCCCAACCCGCTCTGGGACAGGGTCGCAGCGATAAACCTGGCAGAGCCTGAGTTTTCGGATGGAGTGCCGCTGCATATCGAGATAGATACAGAAACGCTGCCCGGCGAAAGTCAGGGCCAGACCGTGGCCGTCGACGGGCTACCGCCCAACGCACTGGTTTCACTCGATGCTAGCTTTGATCGGTTGCCATTCGATGCCAGCGAGCTGTTCTCTTTTTCGACGCCTGCTAAGTCTGTACCGGAGCCTGCCTCGCTGCTAGGACTGCTAACGGTCGGTGCACTGGGTATGCGTACCCTGACTCGACGGTGAACGTGAGCTTTCTCTGTGAAGTTTCCTAGGAAAATGTACTGATCTCCTAGATGAGGGCGCTGATGAGGGCAAGATAGACCCAATATCAGCGCTCACCCTCATTTAAGCTTTTTCATGTCTCAGCTCGAACAACAGTTCAAAAATCGGTTGATGAAAACGGTTCCTGGTCAAGCCAGGCAGCTGGATCAGGCTAGCCGTAGGGCTCAAAAGGTATACGGGAAAGTCAGCCAGATTCCGCTGCTACCTGCACCGGGTCGCTACAATCTAACCCTGTCTCACAGCCGAAAATTTATTTGGTTTCGGGTCGCCAAGGCCGGGACACGGACGATTCTTAACCATCTGAAGAACAGTAATATTCCGCTCGAAGTCGAAAACGTCAGCCTGATCTACTATCCCCCCAATCTATACAGGGACTACTTTAAATTTGCGTTTGTTCGCAATCCCTGGGATCGACTGGTCTCTTGCTGGCTGGATAAGGCGATTAAGCACAACATGTATGAGTTCGAAGGACAGAAGCGCGAAAAAATGCGCCAGTTTGAAAACTTCGTAGACTATGTCGCCGGTCTGGATATTGAAAACTGCGATCGCCATCTACAGCTGCAGTCGCGGCTGATCGACCTCAATCATATTGACTACATTGGTCACCTGGAAACTTTTGAAGCAGACCTGAGCCGCGTGTGCGACATCATTGGCATTGAGGGAAATGCGATCGCCCGCAAAAACGCCTCCACCGAACGTCGGCCCTACCAGGACTATTACACCGAAGCCATCCAGGCGAAAGTCAGACAGATCTACCAGACCGACATTCAGCTCTTCGGCTATCAGTTCGAGTGAATCTAGAGGGCTGAACTTGAAGCTCATAGCGCGCGCTCGCATGCTTGGCAATTTCATCCTAAAGTCATGAGGAAGATGACGACGGTGGAACGTCCAGAAGGTGTGAATGGAAGTCTGTCAGCTAGAACTCAGCCAGCTGCCGCTCTGCGCAGAACTGTTTATCGATGCCTTCAAGGCGCCCCCTTGGAACGAGCGCTGGGCGTTGACGGCGGCAGTCGATAGGCTGAAGAGTGCTTATCAGACGCCTGGCGCCTACAGCCTCGTCGCCGTAGAGGACGGCGCTATTCTGGGCTTTTTGATTGGCGTAGTCGAAAGGTGGTACAAAGGTTCCCACTACCAAGTCAAAGAGCTATGCGTCGGCGTATCATACCAGCGGCGCGGTGTAGGGAAAAGCCTGATAGAGGCGCTACAGCAAGGGCTAAGCGGGCAATCGGTGACGATGATTTATCTGCTCACAATGCGTCATAGCGTCGCTGAAACCTTCTATTTGCAAAATGGCTTCACGCCTCATTCAGACCTGGTAGTGGTAGCCAAGACACTGAGCTGACGAATCGGTCGGCTGCCTCCTCTCCCCCTCTCCCCAAAGTCAGAGACCGAGCGACTCCTAGAGCCAAGATCATTCCTCATGCAGACCCCAATCAGGGTGTATCTACAGTTCAATGGGCTATAGAGACTTGCGATCGCGAACTACCGAGACGCGACGCCTGCCTACCACACAGGCATCTACCCACGTTCTAAACACTAAAGTTCCAAAAGGGTTCCAAAGGGAGGCTGAAGATTGACCGATTTGCTTGATAGGTTACCTAGGTGGCTGGTGTGGGAACTGGCGATTCCGCTGACTATTTTCAACTTCTGGCTGCTGTTTCAAGGCATTCAGTATTTTCAATCCCTGCTGAGCATTTTTGTCGTAGCTACGCTGCTGGCCTTTTTGCTCGACTACTTAGTGGGCCTGGTAGAGCGCACTGGCCTCCCTAGAGGCTACTGTGTGGCGACCATCGTGGTGCTGGCACTTGGAACAGTAGCTCTGGCGGTTTGGGCGATCGCGCCGACTCTCCTCAACCAGCTCACTGATTTGGCTACGCAGCTACCCGATTGGCTGGCTTCAGGGAGCCAACAGTTGGAAGTGATTGACGCCGAAATAGACAAGCTAGAAGCCTCAGATGAAATTGACATCAGCGACCTCACAACTCAGGTGGCCAACTTTCTGCCAGTAGAGCTGAGGCTGCTACCGGGCCAGCTGCTCGATTTTCTATTGGGCTTTGCTGACAAGCTGCTGGATGTCGTGCTGACGGCGGTGCTCACCCTATATCTTCTACTGTACGGCAAGTCTTTTTGGAAAGGTCTCTTCAAGTGGTTGCCCAACAATTTGGGTCAGCAGGTCAGCAAGGCTTTGGGTTCACAGTTCGAAAACTACTTTTTTGGTCAAGCTGTGGTTGCCGCGATTATGGGCAGTACGCTGGCGCTGATCTTTTATATTCTCCACGTTCCTTTTTGGCTGATCTCTAGCTTGGGCATTGGCCTTTCGGTGCTCATTCCCTTTGGCGATTGGCTGAGCATGGCAACCGTTAGTCTGCTCGTAGGGGTGAGCGATCCGGTGCTAGGTGGCGAAGTTCTCATTGCCTGCATCATGACTGATCAAATTGTCGACAATGTCTTCACACCGCGTATTCTAGGGGATGCTGTGGGGCTGAACCCTATTTGGGTTTTGCTATCGCTGCTAGTGGGTGCTCAGACGGGCGGACTCCTAGGTGTGGTCGTTGCGGTGCCTCTAGCAGGCACTCTCAAGCAGGTAATAGATAGCTTTAAAGCCGCTAACCCAGAGGTAGAGAGCCTGAAGGAGATAGAGATGCCAGCAGTCCTCGATCAGGTCTAACTTTCTAAACAGCGTTGACAGCTATCCTAACTATCTGGAGATAGCTCTTATCTCTACTTGTCTATCGCTATTTTCCAAATGTAGCTTCATTTTCCTTTCCACAGTTACCGCATATTCCATCTTTCTTGGCTTGATCTATATCCAACATCTACTTTACCTAAACTGTTCTAACAATTCCAACGCCTTACGAAAAACGATCTTGTCATCGCCCTTGTTATAAAAGTCACGAATTCGAGCTTCTTCATCGTATCCGTTTTTACGGTAGAACGTTCGCGTCGGCTCAAAGCTGCCTACCCCCGAGGTCTCTATCAATATCAGCCGCTGGTCACAGTCTCTCAAATCTGTTTCAACGTATTGCAGCAGCTCAGTACCTCGCCCTTTACCC
>JBARVU010000399.1:0-8833 GCA_049646425.1 Phormidesmis sp.
GCATAGGGCCAGCCAACAGCCTGACGACTTAGCCTACCAATTTTTGGTCGATGGCAAAAAAGAAGGAGCTGCCTATACCTACGCCGAGCTAGATGAATGGGCCCGGGCGATCGCTGCTCTCCTCCAACAGCAGCAAGCCAAAGGCGAACGTGCGCTCTTGCTTTACCCTCAGGGCGTCGAAGTCGTCGCGGCCTTTTGCGGCAGCCTTTACGCAGGTGTCATTGCCATTCCTGTACCACCGCCAGATGCGGGCCGCATGAAGCGCACCCTACCCCGCCTGCGCGAAATCATCAAAGACGCCGAAGCTACCATTGTTCTCAGCAATGCCCGCATCATTGAAATGATTCAAGACTCAGGAATAGATTTCCCTGAGTTTGAGACCATGCGCTGGATTGACACTGAGTCGGTAGAGTTATCCCTGGCAAAAGACTGGAAGGATCCTGAAGTCGATAGAGATGTCCTTGCTTACCTGCAATATACCTCCGGCTCTACCTCTACGCCCAAAGGGGTGATGCTCAGCCACTACAACCTGCTGCACCACTGCGAATACCTGAAGCGCGGCTGCGGTTACAGCGCCACTGGGCCAACTGTTACCTGGATGCCTTACTTTCACGACTACGGCTTAGTCGAAGGACTTATGCAGCCACTCTACAACGGTGCTCCCTGCTACATAATGGCCCCGCTAGCCTTTGTAAAACGTCCCCTTCGCTGGCTACAGGCCATCCAAAAATACGGTGCGACTCATAGTCAGGCCCCCAACTTTGCCTACGACTTATGCGTGCGACGGGTCAAACCCGCTAAGCGAGAAGGGCTAGACCTCAGCGGCTGGCTCAGTGCTGGGAACGCTGCCGAGCCGATCAATCCTCGGGTAATGCGCGATTTTTGTGACGCGTTCAAAGACTGTGGCTTTAAATGGGAGAGCTTTTCACCGGCTTACGGTTTGGCTGAAGCCACGCTGCTGGTTTCCGCGACGCCAGTCGGTCAGGCCCCGGTTATTTTGTCGCTAGAAGCGAGCGAGCTAGAGCAAGGCAAAATCGTCGAAGCCAAACCTGATAGTGACTACATCAGGGAAGCCGTAAGCTGCGGTTCGCTGCTGTGTGAAACCAACGTCGCCATTGTTAATCCCGACAACCTGACTCGCTGTGCCGACGACGAAATTGGCGAGATTTGGGTGAACGATCCAGGGGTGGCCCATGGCTATTGGCAAAGGCCTGACGCTACCCGCGAAACCTTCGAAGCCCGTATTGCTGAAGAGGGGGCCACTCGCTACCTGCGCACAGGTGATTTGGGCTTTATCAAAGATGGCGAACTGTACATCACTGGCCGCATCAAAGATTTGATCATCATTCGCGGCACTAATCACTATCCGCAGGATATTGAATGGACGGTGCAGCAAACTGCCCCAGCGATGCGCCCCGATTACGGCGCATGCTTTTCTATCATTGAAGATGGGGAAGAGCAACTGGTCGTCGTGCAGGAAATTGAGCGTCAGCATCAGCAAACCCTGGAGGCAGATGAGCTGATTGCCGAAATCCGTCAGGCGATTTCCGAAGCCCATGAACTACAGGTATATGCGGTAGCCTTGGTCAAGTCAGGTAACGTCCTCAAAACTTCCAGCGGCAAAATTCAGCGCCGCAAGTGCAAGGCAAGCTTTTTAGCCGGAGAACTTGAAACCCTCGCAGACTGGAGCGAGAATCCCAGGCTGACCGAAAAGGTGCGGAGCCTGCAAAACGAAGTAGAGTCTCTCGTTCAAAAGCTGTCCAACAAAAACTGATCAAGCAATAGCAGAGAGGCATTCATGACGCTAAAGCAGTACGAACTCGCAGAGCAGCTAGAGCAGGCTTTAGGAAATCCTAATCAAGCCGATAGCCTGATGTCTTTTCAGCACACCGCTGAACTTGACGAAGCTGAGCAGTTTCCCCACGATGAAATTGCCTGGCTGTACAACTGGGGACTTCAGGATTACTACATTCCGACTAGCTGCGGCGGCAAGTTTACCTCCTTTGAGGAATTCGTGGCCTTCGTGCGGGTGCTCGCCCGCCGGGATCTAAACATATCGATTGCCTTCACTACTCTGTTCTGGTCGTTCTTGACCTGGATGGCGGGCAGCGATGCACAAAAGGCCAAGCTCTCGCGACTGATTCGTCAGGATCAAGTGGCTATGTGCCTATCCTATTCCGAGCGGAATCATGGCAGCGATCTGGTGGGAGGGGGTGTCATTGCAGATAAGGTAGAGGGCGGCTACGTCCTCAACGGTGAAAAGTGGCCAATCAACCGAGCCACGATTTCTGGCATTACCTTTGTGCTGGCGCGCACCGACCCAGAGAGCGCTAATCGCGGTCTCTCTCTGTTTATGGTAGATAAAAGCGAGCTTAACCCCAGTCAGTATTACAATCTGCCGAAGATTAAGACCCACGGTATTCGCGCTGCTGACATGAGTGGGATTGGGTTTAGTGACTGCTTTATTCCGGAAACGACCCTGATTGGGAAAGAAGGTCAAGGACTAGAGCTAGCTTTGGAAGGCTTCCAAATTACTCGGGCGCTGTGCGCAGCCTTCTCCCAAGGCGCTGCCGATACGGCGATGCGTACCACCCTTAACTTTGCGGTCAATCGCAGGCTGTACAACAAGACCGTGATCGACATGCCGCACGCACGCCGTACGCTGACGAACGCTTTTGTCGACATGCTGATCTGCGACTGTGTCAACATTGGTGCGGCCCGAGGGTTTCACGTTGTCCCAGAGCAGTTCAGTGTGTGGTCAGCGGTCGATAAGTACTTTGTCCCCGTCACCCTAGAGCAGGTGATGAAAGATACTTCTGTCGTACTGGGATCGCGTTTTTACATGCGCGACGAGCACGACGCAGGCGTCTTCCAAAAAATGCTGCGAGATAGCGCCATTATCAGCATGTTCGATGGCAGCTCTGTAGTAAACCTGCACGCGCTGATCTTGCAGCGGCGGCAGATAGCCAAGGCCCGGGGGCGGCGGAAGCCCGAAAAGCTAGCGGCGCTGAAAGCAAGGTTAGCCCAAAGCTTTTCGCTCGATCAGCCAGTGCCTGCTTTTAGGCCGGAGAAGCTAGAGCTGATTAGCCGAGGGGCTGACGATGTGATGCAGGGAATAGAGACTACCCTGGAGCAGCTAGCAGCGCTTAAGGCAGATACCAGCGATCCCAGCCTAGATAAAGCGGTGGTTGATCGGGTGCTGGAGCTGGCTCAAGTGATTCTTGAAGAAATCAATGCTCAAGACGAGCTGATTACCCAGTCGGCGTTTGAGCACGGCCATGACCAGTCTTTCGAGAGCTTTGAGCTGGCTAAGCAGTATTGCTATCTGCATGCGGCGATCGCCTGCATTCTGATGTGGGTGCACAATCGCTCCCCTCAACAGCCTACCCGCGCAGCCCTTGGCGAATTTTTTGCCAAGGGTGAGTGGCTGGTGCTGGCGGTGCACCGCCTGCTCTGTCACTTTCGGATGTCTCTGACGGCTCCCCCTCAGACATATTTTGAAAATGTGGCCCAAGAACTTTTGCGGCTGCACGCAGCAGACAAAATGTTCTCAATTGTTCCTTTCCAACTTGCAAAACCGTCTACAAAGGAGACTACAACTCGTCATGCAACAGCTCCAGAACTCCAGCTCCGCTGAAGCCACTTCTTCTGTTAAAGCAATTCAAGCCTGGTTGGTTGAGCAGCTCGCTGAGGTGCTTTCAATCGACCCTAGCACTATCGACGTCAAGCAGCCCCTCACTCGCTATGGGCTAGATTCTATTGATGCGGTCACACTAGTCGGTGACTTAGAAGACTGGCTCGACCTTGAACTGCCTTCCACGCTGCTCTGGGACTATCCCAGCATCGCAAAAGCATCGGCCTATATGGTAGAGGAGTTCGACGTTGCTCTCTAGTGAGCGGCGAGAAGCGAGGGGTGGTGTCGCTTTGTAAAGGTTATGGGCTTTCTACTGCTTGTGTAGGGAGCCTTTTTGTCAGCAGGTTGTTGGCAGGCGTTTAAGCGTTCAGGCTAAATCAGGTCATCTGTAGGGGTACTCTTGCCCATAGCGTTAGAGCAAAAACATTGAATTTCTCTGAATTTTCATTTTGGTGGGTGCTTTTGCTAACGAGCGTGCCGTTTTTCACGGTGCGCTATTTGGGCAAGTCGTTCGACTGGTGGCGCGATCGCTTCGACACAGTCGGACTGGCTGCCCTTTCTCTACTGCTATTTCTCAACGCCAGCCCCACCAGTTTCGCAGTTTTTCTCTTTGAGGTTCTGTTTAACTACTTCATGGTGAGCTTGATGCTGCGGCGAGAAGGCAAGCAGGCCCGCCTGATTGCAACTGCCATTATTGTGTTTGATGTGGCAGTGCTAGCCTACTTCAAGTACCTCACCTTCTTCATCGAAGACTTCATTGGACTGGCCGCGCCAATCCCGGACAACTGGCAGGCAGGCTTTCCGCTGCCCATTTTCCAGACGATTCCGCCGGGGGTTTCTTTCTACACCTTCCAGATGGTGGCTTTTGTCGTCGATTCATTCACTGCCCGCCGCAAAAAGCCGATTAAGCTGCTGGACTATATCAACTTTGTGTCCTTTTTTCCGCAAATTGTTGCTGGGCCAATTGAGCGACGGAGCCAGTTTCTGCCGCAGATCCAAAACTTTAAGTTCAAGTTCACTGCCGATAACTTTGACATCGGCATGCGGTGGCTATCAATGGGCATGTTTATGAAATTTGTGCTGGCAGATAATGTCTCTCCGTACATCGCCGACGGCATGGGGGAAACGGCAAATCCTTGGCTGGTATGGTTTTACGCCTTCTTGTTCACCCTGCGGATCTACTTCGACTTTGGCGGCTATAGCTTTATGGCAGTGGGCATTGCCCGCATCGTCGGCGTCAAGCTGACAATCAACTTTTTAGCGCCTTACACATCTCAAAGCATTAATGAGTTTTGGCGACGGTGGCACGTGTCGCTGAGCACCTGGTTTCGCGACTACGTGTTTTTGCCGCTGATGGGCAGGCGTAAAAAGTGGGCGGCATTTTTTCTCTTTATTACCTTTACGCTGTCGGGCTTCTGGCATGGAGCCGCGTGGAATTTTATGATTTGGGGGGCCTATCATGGGGCGCTTTTGCTTCTGCTTCGCTACGCCGGACGGCCTTTTGCTCGAATTACTAATAAGTTTGTCCGGCGTCCTCAAATAGTGTCATGGGCGCTGACATTTGGGGCTGTTATCCTAGGCTGTCTCTTTTTTATGGAGACCAATATTGAGCGGCTGATGGCTAAGCTGCAAACGATTGTGACGCCTTGGGCGTATTCTCCAGCTAACTTTGTTCAAGCGGTAAATATCTTTAATTCGCCCGAGGGGTTGGTGTTGGGGGTGGCGCTGGCGCTGGCGATCACCTTTTTACTCCTAGAGCATATCGCCGTCTGGCAGGAGCGCGCCTCTGAGTACGAACTGCTGACTTCACCCTGGATGTCGAAGATCCTGCTGGGGCTCACCATTTTGCTGGCGGCGAATATTCCAGCCGACTTTATCTACTTTGAATTTTAGAGAAACACTCTTAGGAGAGGGCAATCGCAATGAAGCCTCCAAAAATTTTAAGCTGGGTAGCGGTGGCAGGTCTGGCCTGGGGGGCTGGATTTGTCTACAACGTCTACATGGGTGGTGAAGCGCATTGGCTCAAGGGACTGTATGAGAATAAGGTGGCGATCGCGGCAGATACCACCGATCCGAAGCTGATCGTCACTGGCGGCTCAGGTGCACACTACACCATTAACTCTGACCTGCTTTCTCAGGAGCTAGGGATGCCAGTGGTTAATCTTGGCATTGACGGGCCTGTTGGATTGGATGTGATTTTGTCCAGTGTTTTAGAAACCGTCAATCCTGGCGATACGGTACTGCTCATTCCTGAGTATCTCATTCTGCTAGATGAAGACGGCTATGGGCCGAAATCTGGCCTGTTCGGTGTGGCAATTGGCAAACCGGGTATTGGCGGTGTCCCTGCCAAGCAGCTGGCGTTAGAGACCTTTCAGCTAGGAATCCCATCCTTGCGATGGACGGTAAAATCAGCTGTAGATTTGTCAGAAGAAGGTCGATTTACCGGCTATTACGATGGTCCCCTTACAGAGCGAGGTGACCCCACTGAAACAAAGCAGAGAGAAGGTGATTGGTGGCCCTTACGGATCAGGGATGCAGCCTCTCCCCATGCCTTGCAGCGAATTGATCAATTTAAAGCTGAAGTAGAAGCCAAAGGTGGCGAGCTGATTTTGTCAATCCCTTGGGTATATGGCGATGTGAACGACGAGCGTACCCTCAAGGCGGTGCAGCAAACCGTGGATGATCTGAGCAAGATTGCTCCTCTGGTAGTGGACAAAGAAACGCTCAATATTCAGGACGGGCCAGCACTATTTGCCGATACTCACTACCATCTCAAGCCAGAAGGCAGAGAAATCCGATCTGAGCAGCTTGCTCGCCAACTCAAGCCCCTTTTAGAAGATCAGCAATGAGCCATCTGCCCGAAAGTTTTACTAGTAGCAGACAGACAGCCCCACGCATTTGCATTGTAGGGGGCGGCTTTGGGGGACTGTATACCGCACTGTATCTGCAAAAGTATCGCCATCTACGCAGCGCTCAGATCACGCTGATTGAGCCTAAGGATCGGTTCTTATTCACCCCGATGATGTACGAGCTGATTACTGACGAACTCAAAGAGTGGGAGATTGCGCCAACCTACAGCAGTCTGCTCGCGGGTACCAGCGTCACCTGGCAGCAGACCCATGCGGAATCGGTAGATTTACAGCATCAGACCGTCACTGTCGCAGGCGGTAGAGCCATTTCCTATGACTATTTAGTCCTGGCAACCGGCGCTCATACCCGAACAGTCGATATCCCAGGCGTCGATCAGCACACCCTGACTTTTCGCTCGCTAGAAGATGCGCTGACGCTGAAAGCAAGACTGTCGCAGCTCGTACAAGCTCAAGCTCTACAAACTGAGCGCAATAGTTCGCCGCCGATCTATATCAACGTCATTGGCGGCGGCGCTAGCGGCGTAGAGCTCGCAGGCAAAGTGTCTGATTACCTCGGTGCGCGCGGACAAATCACCTTGATAGAGCGTGGGTCAACGATTCTGAAGCCGTTTGAAAAGGGGCTGAGACGATTAGGTCAGCAGGCCCTCGCTCGCAGGCAAGTGACTGTTCTGACCGAAACTTCCGTAGCGTCTGTTAGCGCTGATGCAGTTACGGTTCAGGTAGGAGAAGCGCAGCGATCGCTCCCCAGCCACCTGACGCTTTGGGCAGTAGGCACCCAACCCCGGCCCTGGCTAGGC
The DNA here is from genome assembly GCA_049646425.1 of Phormidesmis sp. GTDB lineage: Bacteria > Cyanobacteriota > Cyanobacteriia > Phormidesmidales > Phormidesmidaceae > Phormidesmis. Next base: position 7,302 of record JBARVU010000399.1, read on the forward strand.
AGTCAGTCGGTAGATCACAATGAAAGAGGACAGCGCCTGACGCGGCGATCACTTCAGCTTCTAAGCTACGACAACGTGTTTGTGCTAGGTGACACCGCCGATGTCAAAGGGTCACAGCAAAAATCAGCACCCGATACGGCTCAGGCTGCTTTTCAGGCGGCGAGTCGAGTGGCTGCCAATCTAGCGGCAATGACTAAGGGTAAGCATCCTAAACCCTTTAACTACTTACATTTGGGCGACATGGTCACGCTAGGTGTCGGCGACGCTGGGCTCTGGAGCTTCGGGATTACGCTAGGCGGCAGGTTCGCTGCCCTCTGTCGACGCGGCGTGTATATCTTTCGGATGCCGACTCGCCGCCATCAGCTCAAGGTGGGTCGCCGCGCTTTGGGTGAGCTAGGCAGAGCGATGCTGCGGCCCTGGCGTAGTCGCAGCAGACCCAGTTACGAAAGCTAGTTCGGCCTTTATCTCCTTAAGTTCAGACTGCTATTTCAACCCTTTAAGACAATAGCTATGACTCCTGCTCAGCCCAGAAAAAAAGGCCGATGGTTAAACCCGCTGTACAGATGGCTGGAACGCTATAGCTTGGATGTGCGATCGCTGGCACTGTTCAGAATGGGGCTGGCGTTAGTACTCCTCGCTGACTTATGGACACGTTCAGGCGACCTAGTAGCCCACTACAGCGATGCGGGCGTCTTACCGCGCGCGGTACTCAATGATGGCCTTTTGAAACCGGGCTATTGGTCTATTCATGCGCTCAGCGGCTCTCCGGCTATCCAGGGACTGCTTTTTCTAGTCGCGGCACTTGGCGCGATCGCTATGCTAGTGGGCTATCACAGTCGGGTGGCCACGATTGCCTCTTGGGTACTGTTAATTTCTATGCACAATCGCAATCCGCTGCTGATTTTTGCGGCTGACGACGTGCTGCGAGCGGTGATGTTTTGGGCGATGTTTTTACCGCTAGGCGCAGCCTATTCAGTAGATCGGGCTATGAACACAGCGACGCGCCCGATCCCCATACGGATATTGTCTGGGGCTACCTTAGCGCTGATGGTACAGCAGTGCTTTATCTATATTTTTTCAGCGGTGTTCAAGACGACCAACGAAGCCTGGTGGCCTGATGGAACGGCTGTTTACTACTCCCTTAGCTACGACCAGTACGTCACGCCGCTAGGTCACTTTTTGCTGAATCTTGGGCCACTACTTACCCTTTTTACCTTCGTGACGCTGGTGCTGGAGTGGGTAGGGCCGCTGCTGATATGGTCGCCGGTACGAAATGATTTGTGCCGCATGGTGGCGGTAGTTATGTTTATCAGCCTTCACGCTGGATTTGGACTGACGCTGAACCTGGGGATCTTTCCGTTTTTGAGCATTGTTACCTGGTTGGCCTTTGTCCCGACTTCGGTGTGGGAGGCGATCAGTCAGCGAGTGTATGGGCCGCAGCGCTCAGGGCTCAAAATTTTTTACGATGCCGACTGCGGTTTTTGTAAGAAGGTCGTGCATTTAATCCGGACACTCTTGGTACTGCCGCGCAC
>JBARVU010000400.1:0-2639 GCA_049646425.1 Phormidesmis sp.
AACCACCGCAATTCTAGAAGATCGCCTGCTTTCCCTAGGCATCGAACTGGCCGAGATCGAGGTGGTAGAGCCCAACCAGATTGTAGTCAGGCTGCCTCAAGCTGCGGACGTACTGGCTACAGAGGAAATTTTAACCAGCACCGGCAAGCTCTCTCTGCGCAACCAAAAGCCAAAGACCGAACCAGAACTCGCCAGCCGCATCGAAAGCTTACAGCGGCTACTCGTAGAACAAAACACCCTCACCCAGACAGAAGAGCCTGCACAGGCAAAGGCACTGCAGCCAGAGATAGACGAGACCAGAGCAGCCATTGCCAGCCTGTTTGAACCCGCTGAACTGACCGGTGCGCGGCTAGAAAGTGCGACTGCTAAACGCGCGCTAGGGGACATTTGGGAAGTCGACATTCAGTTTGACGAACAGGGAGCCGAACGGTTCGCAGCCCAAACTCAGAGGATGGCGGGTACAGGTCGGGCTGTGGGCCTGTTCTTAGACGATGTGCTGCTGAGTGCCCCAGTGGTCGATGTCAAATTTGCTGAAACCGGCATCACTGGCGGCAAGGCTGTGATCTCAGGGAATTTCACCGAGGCCGCTGCCAAAGAACTCGAAGTTCAGCTCAACAGTGGAGCGCTGCCGGTCAGTCTAAAAACGGTAAAGATAACGTCGACAGAGGAGGCGGCTACCCAAGACTAGAGAAGATCGCCTTTAATGCACGGACTGTGCACCCGCGTCCACCACTGTCTATGCTTCAGGTGGAGATGGTAGAGACCGAGCCGCCATCTACCCGCCAGTTAGCCCCGACGACATAGCTAGCCTGCTGCGAGCACAAAAAGGCAATTACCGCCGCGACCTCTTCCACCTGTCCCCGACGGCCTACCTCGATGCCAGGGCGGTTTTCAGCCAGGAAGCTTTTAACTGCTTCTTCTATACTGATGCCTCTCTCTTCTGAGCGCGATCGCATCATCGCATTCGTCATTGCCGTCTCCACAAAAGCAGGTGACACCATATTGGTGAGGACGCCATCTTTCGCGTAAGCCTTGGAGAGATTCTTGGTGAGATTGAGTGTACCTGCCTTACAGGCGCAATACGGCATATCTTCGATGTAGGGCTGCACCGCGTCCTCAGAGCCCAGCAGAACGATCCGTCCCCAGCCTGCTTTGCGCATTGCCGGAATAAAGGCGCGACACACCCGCACCGTACCCATCAGATTGACATTGATCGTGTTCATCCAGCCATCATCGTCAATCTCTAAGAAATCTCCGACTGCACCGGTAATGCCCGCTGCATGCACCATAATTTCTGGCGGGCCAAAGTGCTCTGTAATCTGGTCTCGGGCAGCTTCTACCTGCTCCTGGCTAGTAATATCCGCCTTAGCCGGAAACGGATCGCCAAAGGCTTTGAGATCGTCAATTTCATCAAAAGAGCGATTGAGAATAGCGACCTTGGCGCCCTCTTTTAGCAGAATCTCAGCGGTGGCTTTGCCAATTCCTGAGTCGCCACCGGTGACAACAGCTACCTTGTCCTTTAAACCTAAATCCATAGAAACTAATTCCTCATGTGAGTATACGTCTAATCGACTGCGCTTTCAATTTATCAGGAAGCTGAGAATCCGCCGATGTTAATCTTTCTGCGGGAATACACTTGTGCTTTGATCCATAGGATTTCGGACGTGAGGTTGTCGAGACTGGCTGCTCCTTCAGTCACAGTAAGCATCCCATATGCCCGCCCCCTTATTTTGCAAGCTATTTTCTCTTAGGTGTTACCGAAGTATGAGCTTCCAGAAAAATTCATTGAAGAAACGATGAGCTCGCCAGAGAGCTTGCCATAAGTTGTGGTTGCTTGCCCATCTTAGTGACGAGTCCTAGTGACGAGTCACCCATACTCGTCATCGCTAGACTTCACCTCAAACTTTCTCTTCGGACACCGTAAGACAGCTCATGAGCAACTTTTCTATTTTTCAGAATATTGCTATCGGTGCAGGCATTACCCTCAGCGCTTTGGTGCTAACGGCAACTCAAGCCAGCGCCTTTACTTACTCCCTCGGCAGCACTAGCCAATCGACCAACAGCATCGCGACAGGGGCTTCTGCTTCAGTCGACTTTGACTTTTTTGACACCGGTAAGTCAGGTCAGGTGGAACTCAGACTAAAATTTGCTAACACCACAGGAACGCTGTCAACCGGCGCATTCGGCGCAGGCGCTACCAGCGCTAAGCTGACCGGCATTGCTTTCGACCTATTTGACGATATCAGTATCGCTGGCAGTCCATCCACTGACGGTAAGCTAGGGACCTTTCTGACGAACATTGGCTTCAGCGGCGTCAGCAATAAAGTCGGCAACTTCAGCATTGGCTTTGCTGACGGTAAAAATTTCCTCGGGGGCAATGCAAATGGTGCGCTCAAGGTTGGAGAAACCTCTCTCGCTACCCTCGTACTCAACTCCAGTAAAACCGCAGCCGATCTCGAAAGTCAGTTTCAGCAAGCACTGGCTTCTGAAAAGCTCAATATTGCTGCCCGTTTCATGCAAGTGAACGCGGGTGCGGGTAGCGATAAACTCTGGGGGGGCACCGTATCCAGACCAATTATCCCGCCAGCTCCTGTCGTCCCCAGTCCTGTCACCCCGCCACCCCCCAACATCCCCACCCC
>JBARVU010000401.1:0-16166 GCA_049646425.1 Phormidesmis sp.
CACCTGGAACGTTCAAAAAGAGACTCGGATTGACCAGACCACAGCCGTTCCCAGCGTTGATCGCCAGGACTATCGCTACATTCTCAGTCCAGATGGGGTCTATTGTTTTGTACGCGGAGATGTGGCTGGAACCCGCTTGATCAACGTCCACTCATCAGAGGTTGTGACATTGGAGAGCTACGCGAGCGAGGCGGTTTTCAGCGGGAATGGGGATTATTTGGCGATCACTAGCCTGGACGATATCAAAATCTTTGCTCAGACGCAGTCATCGACACCAGTAAACTAGAAAGCCCTACTCATCCTCAGACAGCGGTTGGATGAACCTGGGCGGCTTCAGCCACATATCCGGCTGAGGTTTGGGCAGATAAAAAATTCCGGATCGATGCGCAGCAGGCTGGTCTGACGTTGGCGCTATCTCCGAATGCGCTGCCTTTTCAGCAGTCTTTTCGACAGAGGAATGAGCGATCAGTTTTAGGGATCGGGTACTGATGGCCAGACAGGTTCCTGTCAAGTTGGCAAGCGCTAAATCGGCATCCACTATTTCAGCTTCAAACAAATCTGCGTTGCTGAGATTAGTCTCTCGTAAACTAGCCCCAATCAGCTGAGCCTGACGGAGGTTGGCGTACAGCAAATTTGCCCGGCTCAAATAGGCCCCACATAGGTTCGCACCGCTGAGGTTTGCGCGGCTGAGGTTCGCGCCAATCAGGCACGCCCGGCTGAGATTAGCCCCACTTAAATTGGTACCGCTAAGATTGGCTTCAAACAGATAGTCTTGGCTCAAATTGACACCCCTCAGGTCTGGCCGCAAATTTGGGTGATCTATGCGCCACTGATTCCACTGATCCACGCTGTCTTCAATCAACGCTTGGTAGTTCATCGCTGCCTCGGCCTATGTAACTGAGCGTAAGTCTGAACAGTTTCTTGGCTCGACAACAAATCCTGACGAATGCGGTTGAGAAATTCTCCATTTATATCGGGGGTCATCGGCGTAAAAACTTGGGGGTAAGCGCTTTTAGGCAGTCAAGGTCTGATTTATTATGACAACGTTCATCCCTGTCTGTCAGTACCCTTCTGGATAATTTCGCAGAGTTGGGTTTGCCTGGTCGAGGGGCCTATGGGTCGCTAACCATCAAGCAGCGCTGACCAAAGGCCAAAGGGGAAAGTTAGAAACCATTCTAAGAAACGTCTCTTCATCCCAACTTCCTGAAACGTAGCTGAATTTAAAAATCCTGGGTAAGGACGACTCCGAACCGTCCTACGATTATACTCTGGTTGCTATATTTAATGAGTAATTTTACTGAATGGCAGGTTCGAGGGAACCTTCTCATCTATGGTTTCTCGGACAACGGTTTCTCGGACAGTCGTTATCGGCGCGGGGCCAGCGAGCTTAGTCGCTGCCTACAAACTTATCAAAAACGGTGAGGAAGTAGCGGTCATTGACCCTGCCGCCGACCTCAGTAGGCTCTCTGCAGTCGATTGCTTGAGTGATTGCTTTGCGCCTGACGCTCAAGACTTTTCGTTCGAAATAAAAGACATTAAAATGCTGCAAGAAGAGATCTTAGGCCGCCGCCCAGTAGGCGTACCCAGAACATGCCGCGTTTTTTATCGCTATCGGCTGTTCGACTATCCGCTCTCAGTAGCTAACACCTGCAAACACCTTGGTCCTATTGACACAGTTCGGGCAGCTTTAAGCTATGTTCATGTTCAGTCTCAGCTCAGGGCCAACGTAGCAGCTGAAAACTTCGACGACCTTATCACTGAGCGGTTTGGTAGGTACTTATCCCATATCTTTTTTAAGCCATACGCCGAAAAAGTTTGGGGAATGCCTGCCCATAAAGTTCCGGCGGAATGGGCCGCTCGATCGCTGCCAGCTTCGTTTGTGCCAAAAGCGGCTCTGGGCGAGCCCTCAGGCAAATCGTTTGACACGGCCAAACTCAATCAACTGCCAATCGGTACGGGCGCATTTTGGGAGAAATGTCAGCAGCTGATTGAGGCAGCAGGCTCCACCGTCGAAATGAACACGCGTGTGTTGCAAATTGAGCATACCGGTCGCCGCATTAGTCATATTGTCGTCCAAAAGGGAAGTGCGATCGCTCTTAATAGCAGCGATCACTTTATCTCTAATTTGCCAATCGCTGAGCTAGTTGCTCGGTTACATCCACCCGCGCCTCCTGCTGTTATCAAGGCAGCAGAAGACTTGAAGTACCGAGATTTGATCATTGTCTTGATGACGATTGAGCGCAAAGATCTCTTTTCAGACAGCTCAATCTACATTCACAGTCCTGAGTTTCAAGTTGGCCGCATTCAAAATTACCGGAATTGGCACGAATCGACTCTGCCTGCCTCCTCAGAAACTACCTGCCTGGGTATGGAGTACTTTTGCGATCAGGCTGACGCTCTTGCTCAGATGACAGACACAGCACTTATACAGTTAGCTAGCCAGGAGCTTGCAGGATTAGGACTGGTGACAGAGGCTGCCCTCATCGCAGAAAGCACGGTCATCCGACGGAAAAGGGCATACCCTCTGTATGAAGCTGGATATAATCACCATTTAGCACTGTTGCAAAACTATCTCAAAGGATTTGAGAACTTACAGACTGTAGGCTGTAACGGTCTGCACCAGCAGGGCACCCAGGCCGACGCGATGCTCACAGGACTTCTAGCCGCCAAAGATATCATTGCGAGCAATCGCGGTCTTCGGGCAGCCAGCCCAGAGCCTTATGTTACAAACGAAATTGACGACTTCAACCCTTCACGCCGATTGAGCTAGAATTAATGGCTTATCTGCAAGCTGGCTCAACAGATTTTTTGACAGTTGACAAACAGCAAGTTACTAATGAGAGGGAGCTTGTTGCTTGCCCAATGAACAAAACTGTCAAAGAGTTTGTCTAAAGCGATTGTGGCCGCTGCTCTTTGGCTCGTATCACCTGAAGTATATTTTCTTTTATCTCTAAGAAGAATAATTGGAGAAAGGAATTTAGAAAACAGTCGGCGGCAAGCGATCAATCTTTACATAGAACTTGGAAGTTTCGAGGCTTCACGGTAAGGGAACTGACTGATTAAAGTTGGAGTCAATAGAGATAGGCAAGCACCGAAACTGTCAGCAATTTGCTAAGACAAAGCCACTGCAGCTGTAGTCTTAAGTGCTGTGGCCCTAACCCAAGCCTACCCGTCATAGAGATGATTCCGAACTGCCCCGTCTACTCCATTTTAATCGCGGATGACCAGCCATTTAATGTACAGGTTTTGGTTAACCTCTTGAAGCAAGCTCAGTTCCATATTTTGGTAGCCGAGAGCGGCCAGGATGTTTTAAATCAGGCACAGACAGCCCTACCGGATCTGATTTTGTTGGACGTGGTCATGCCAGGATTAAACGGATTTGAAACCTGTCGGCAGCTGAAGGCCAATCCCATCACGCAGGACATTCCCGTCATTTTTCTGAGCGCATTGGATGAAGCCTTCAACAAGGTGGAAGCTTTTGCCGTGGGGGGGACCGACTATATCACCCGGCCTTTTCAGGCGGAAGAGGTACTCGTTCGAGTCAAACATCAGCTAGCCCTATGGTCAGCTAGAGCCGAGCTAGCCATGCTGAATAGAGAGCTAGAAGAACGGGTTCGAGCCCGCACAGCTGAGCTGGAAAAAATCAATCAGCGGCTACAGCAAGAGATTTTTGAGCGCAATCAGATGCAGGCCCAGCTCCATCGGTTAGCCTTTTATGACACGGTGACGAGTTTGCCTAATCGGGCGCTGTTTATGGAGCATTTGGATCAGGCTTTCAAGCGGCTGCAGCGGGATCAGCGCTGGCGTTTTGGCGTGCTTTTTGTCGATTTGGACAGGTTTAAGGCAGTTAACGATTCGCTCGGGCATCAGGCGGGCGATCATCTGCTGACACTGTTTGCCCAGAGGCTCTCGGCTTTAGTACGAGAAACTGACATTGTGGCTCGTCTGGGCGGAGACGAATTTGTCCTGCTTTCTGAGCCGGTTGAAGAAATCAGCGATCTCGTTCTAATCGCCGAGCGCATCAACCATGAACTGCAATTGCCTTTTCTCTTGAGTGATCGGAAAGTTCACGTGAGTGCGAGTATCGGCATCGTGCTGAGCTCTACCCACTACGCCCAGGCGGCAGAGTTGTTGAGAGATGCCGACATTGCAATGTACTGGGCGAAGGCAAAAGGTAAAGCCTGCTACGAGGTATTTCAATAAATCGTAATTTACCACTGAAAGCCTTGCCTAGAAAGCGTTACCGGCTGCGTGGCCGGTCGATGTTTTCAAGCGAGCTCGACTCTAGCACATCGACCCTTGGTATGTGTCATTTTGTGGCGTTTTCGTTTGAGAAAAAAAATCAAAATATGATAGCGTTGCTGCGATCGCCGCCTAAATCCCTCTGCTCATGACTCAACTGACCGCTCAAGAAGTGCTGACCGAGATCCAGGCCAAACAGTCTCTACAACAGGCGGAGCTCAGCGGCATTAATCTAGAAAAAAGCTGTCTAGATCAGGGCGACTTTGCCGAAGCCTATTTACGGCGAGCTCAGCTTTCTTTTGCCTCTTGCCGAGGGGCAAACTTCTCTGGCGCAACGCTGATTATGGCTGACTTACAGTCGGCTGACTTACAGCAAGCTCGGCTGGTTAACGCGATCTTGACCCATGCTCACCTGGAACAGGCGAATCTAGCGCGATCGCAGGCTAGCGGGGCCAAGTTTTATGGGGCTTTTCTCACCGGGGCCGCCTGCCCAGAAGCCGTATTAGACGAGGCTGATTTTCGAGAAGCCAGCGGCTCCGGGCTGCGGTTTGACCGGGCGAGCTGCGTTGGCACCCTATTTAACCGCGTCACCTTTAGCCAGTCGAGCTTTGAGTCGGCCAGCCTGATTCGCGCTCAGTGGCAGCAGGCAGATTTGGTTGCGGTATCGTTCGTTGCAGCCAATCTAGAGCAGTCTATTTTTGATGGGGCTAAGCTCACAAAGTCTGATCTTTCCCAGGCAAATGGGCTCAATGCCAATTTTAGAGAGGCTGATTTGACCGCAGCAACGCTATACCAGGCGCAGTTTGACTGGGCCAACTTTGTAGAAGCCACCTTAGTGGGTGCCAACTTTCAACAGGTGTCACTGTTCAATACTAATCTCAATGCGGCAAACCTCCAGCAGGCAGACTTTACGGGGGCTAATCTGCAAGATGCCAGTCTCGAAAATTCCCGGTTAGCAGGCGCTTGTTTTGTCGGCTCTAATGTTCGTGGCGCACTGTTTACAGATGCCACCGGGCTGTCTGGAGAGCAGCGGCACTGGCTCAAGCAGCAGGGCGCCCTCAACGTGGATTAGAGGATGTTTGAAAAGTGGCTTTCGCTGGCTGAGTGTTGAGCGACCTCTATCATTACAAGGGCTATCACATTACAGGGGCTATCAACTGGTGGCGTTCACCCTTTTTCAAGAAGAACCGATTGGCGCGTTTGCGATTTTGCTGGCCGTTACACTGATCGTTCCGCCGATCTTTGAACGGTTCAAATTGCCGGGCGTACTGGGGTTGTTGGCCATGGGAGTGGCCCTCGGGCCAAATAGTTTAGGAGTGCTCTCAGCAGAGTCTCCGGTAGTCGAGCTGCTGGCCGATGTCGGACTACTCTATCTGATGTTTGTGGCGGGCCTGGAGATTGATCTAGCGCAGCTTCGCCAGGTCAAAAACAGAGCAGCGGGGTTTGGCGCGCTGACCTTTACCCTGCCACTGATGGCGGGAATTGCCATTGGTCGGGGGTTTGGCTTCGATTGGAATGGCGCGGTGCTGATGGGATCGCTGCTGGCCTCGCACAGTCTGATGACCTATCCGGTGGTGAGGCGATTGGGGGTCGTGGCAAACGAAGCGGTGACCGTCACGATTGGCGCTACTATCTGTACGGATATTGGGGCGCTGGTGATCCTGGCGATTTGTTTGGGGATCAACGAAGGGGGCTTTAGCATCGCCCGGCTGCTGTCCCTGCTGCTGTCACTGAGTCTCTACACGGTAGTGGTTCTGTGGGGCGTTGACTGGGCCGGGCGAGAGTTTTTTCGCCGCTCTAGTGACGATGAGGGAAACCAGTTTTTGTTTGTGCTGCTGGCGGTCTTTTTGGCGGCGCTGGGAGCTGAGCTAATCGGCGTTGAGAAAATTGTGGGTGCGTTTTTATCGGGTCTGGCGGTGAACGATGTGCTGCGCAATGGCCCGGTGAAGGAAAAAGTGGTGTTTGTCGGCAGCGTGCTGTTTATTCCGATCTTTTTTGTGAATGTGGGGCTGCTGATTGACCTGCCGGCTTTTGTCAGGAGCCTATCTTCTTTTTGGCTGGCGCTGGCAATTGTGGTCGGGCTGTTGGTCAGCAAGTTTGCGGCAGCGCTGTTGGCTAAGCTGAGCTTTCGCTATAGCTGGCGAGAAATGCTGACAATGGGATCGATGTCGATTCCGCAGGTGGCAACGACGCTGGCAGCAACCTTGGTGGGCAATCGGGCCGGGATGCTGAGCGATGAGGTGCTCAACAGTGTGGTGGTGATGATGCTGGTAACGGCGACTTTGGGCCCGCTGTTGGTGTCGCGCACGGCGGTAGGGCTGCCGGTACCAGCAACGCCGCTGCCAGATGACGAATGGCTTCTGCCTGAAGCGCGGCCGGTGGGCCCGTTTACTGTGGTGGTGCCGGTTTACAATCCGCAGACGGAGCAGTTTTTGATTGAGCTGGCGGCGCTGCTAGCTCAGCAACAGGGCGGGCAGGTGGTGCCGCTGGCGATCGCCGTCGCCCGTCCGCATATGACGCGATCACAGCTTTCCCAATCCGTTCAACGCAGCGAAACCCTCTTGGCCAAAGCCAGCCTCTTCAGTCAGCCCTATGCCGTACAGATCAGGCCCCTATTGCGAATTGATGAGAAGATTCCCTCGGGCATTTGTCGGGCTGCTCAAGAGCAAAAGGCCAGCCTGATTGTGATGGGCTGGGGCAGCGCGAGCAAGCTTCAGGCCCGCTTGTTTGGCACGATTATCGACAGCGTCTTTTGGGAAGCACCCTGCCTGGTTGCCGTCGCCCGCCTGCTGCATTCACCTCAGAAAATCAACCGGATTTTGGTGCCGGTTGAAAATTTCTCAGCGCGAGCGGTGCGCATGGTGTCCTTTGTACGTCGTCTAGCCGAAATCACTCACGCCGAAGTGACCCTGGTGCATATTTTCAGTCATGCGCGTTCTGACCAAAGTGCTCATTGGGCCGAGTCGCAGGTTGCGCAGATGATTGTCCAGGCACAGTTTGAAACGCCTGTGCAGTCTCTGATTGTGCAGGCAGAAGACGTCGGCAAGGCAATCTTACAGGCGGCTCAGACCTTCGACCTGGTCGTGCTCCATTCTCAGCGCTACCCGCTAGCAGCAGAGGGCTTTGGCTTTAGCCGGATCACCAGCGAGGTGGTTCAGCAGATGAAGCAGTCGGCCATCGTCTTGGGTGAATCACATCTGACTTGAGCCGTCGCTTTAGAAGATCGACGGGAAATTGACTTCCTCTGTAGCTGCGCGCGATTACAAACTGCCTTTTGACAGAGCCTAAAATAGTACAGGCATTCTATAACTAGACTGCTGTACTCAATTTACGATCTCATTCATCATGGCAATAGCAGACCTTCGCGATAGCGATGTAATGGCGCATCTCCTGGACGCGTTAGAAGCCGGAAAAGATATCGGCCACTACGGTAGACTGACCTTTACTATCGTTGCTCAATACTTTGCGGACGAAGAAGAAATCATTAGCCATCTTCGCAAAGATCAGGACTTTAGCGAAGAAGAGGCGCGATCGCTCTACGAACAGGTCACCAGCAAGGGATATAGCCCCCCCTCTCGCGACAGCATTCTGGAGTGGCAGGCCAGTCAGGACTTTGCCATCTGCGCCAACCCCGACGACCCGGATGCCTGCAACGTCTATCAAGACCTAACCTTTCCAAAATCCGTTTACGAAAGCATCTCTGAATATCACGAAGAAAAAGCAGACTAGCCGCTCCCCCTCTCCCTCAAGCTTCCTGCTCCGCTACCAACTCATCAAGCGCTCGCTGCATCTGGCCACTCACCTGTCGGTAGCAAGCATCGACATAGGTCTGATCGCGCAGCGTCTCCGGCCCGTAGCGCTCAAATCGAATCGGCGGACAGATCCGCGTGTGCAGCTTAACCGGCAAGGGAAAGTTTGGCAGGGGCCCAAGGGAAACGCCCCAAGGCAATCCTAGATAGATCGGGAAAACCTCTGGGTCGATGCCCATCAGCCAGGGCATTCCTTTTTCGTGCAGGTACCTCATCTGCGGATAGATATCGGTAAGCACCATCAGCGTAGAATGCGCCCCGTAAGAAATCATCGGCACGATTGGCACAGCTTTCTTAAGCGCTAGCTTGATGAATCCCTGACGGTTGTGAAAGTAAATTTTGTGGCGCATTGCATAGGGCCGAAACACATCCTGTAGGCCGCCAGGATAGACGCCAATGCTGGCCCCTCGGTTGAGAGCGCCGATTGCCATACGTGGATGAGCCTGCACCGCTCCCATTTTCGTGGCCCAGTGAGCGCCGACTGGAAACGCCTGCCACACGCTGGGATGCATCAGACCATAGAGCGATCGCTCAGGGCCAAAACAGCGGCACCAGTCATACAGCATCATGTGCAGATCCGGCGCGGCTATTCCGCCATTGTGAGAGCCCACCATCATCACCGATTCGTCGGTCGGAATGTGTTCCCAGCCGTCGGTACTGACGCGATAATAGTGCTCGTACACCCAGCCCAGCAGCGGCATCATTTGCCTGAGTATTTCTGGATCGCGGGCCTTTAGAGACCAGCCGTCGAGGGGATATCGCGAGCTGACGGGTTGAAATAGACCCCAGAGCGCCTGTAGAACGGAATCGTCAGGAAAGAAGTTCGTCATCGACAGCTATCGTAACCCCTACTTGACTATTCGGGAAGTAGCCTTCGCTTCGGGGCTGAATTTACCCTCCGTGAAGAGGTCAACCGTCGGCACTTACCGGTAGCGTCAGGATAAATTCTGTGCCGACAGTCGGCTCCGAAAGCACTGTGATGTCGCCGTCGTGCTTTTCGACGATAATTTGTTGGGCGATCGCCAGTCCCAACCCTGTGCCTTTGCCAACTTCTTTCGTGGTGAACAAATTTTCAAAAATTCGAGACTTGACCTCCTCCGGCATCCCTGGGCCATTGTCCCGAATGCTAACCGTCACCTGCTGCTGCTCAGCTAAAAATCGGGTGGTGATCGCGATCTGACAAAGGCTGAGCTGACTGGTATCGAAAGAATTGTCCTGACTGGCCTCGTCGAGCGCGTCAATCGCATTCGACAGCAAATTCATAAAAACCTGGTTAAGCTGACCTGGGAAGCAGCTAACTAGCGGCAGCTCCTCATAGTCTTGGATAACTTTGATTTTGGGTCGCTTCTCATTCGCCTTTAGCCGATGCTTCAAAATCAGCAGCGTGCCGTCTAGCCCCTGATGCAGGTCGAATGAAGATTTAGAGTCCTGATCGGCCCGAGAAAAAGTCCGTAAGCTGCTGCTGATTTCGCGAATGCGATCTATGCCCAAGTCCATAGAGTTCAGCAAGCTGGGTAAATCTTCGCGGATAAAGTCAAGGTCAATTGTCTCAATTTCATCGGTAATCTCTGTATCAGGTTGCGGCATCTTTTGGAGCAGCAGGTCAATGAGGCCCATCAGATCACGCACATACTCCTGGGCGGGTCGGACATTGCCTTTTAAGAAGCCGATAGGGTTGTTGATTTCATGGGCAACGCCAGCGACCAGGATGCCTAGCGCCGTCATCTTTTCACTTTGGGCAAGCTGTTCGAGCTGTGACTGTCGCAATTCTTGCAGCGAGTCTTCTAAATTCTGAATGATTTTGTCAAGATGCTGCGTTTTCTTTTCTGTCTCAGTTTCTAACTGAACACGCTGCGCTTCAGAACGAGTAAGTTTCTTTTGGAGCACGCGATTGGCTTTTTCGAGTGCCTGAATCTGCTGATCGAAGAGGGTAGGAATCATTGACGGCTATCGAGTTCCTAGCAGTAGGGTGACAAAGGTCTCATTGTGAAACTGCGACTCGCCCTGAGCGTAAATCGGCGCAATTTCTCCGTTGGTATAAAACCCACAGCTAGGGATATCTGGGGATAATACAGTTTGAATAGACTGATATTCTTCTGGCGTGCGTGTGCCCAATCGCTGTAACCGCCCCGTACAGGAAAAAAATAGCGCCGCAGCGGGTGTTTCTCCTGAGTAGTTTTTGAGGGCAGCGGCGGCTGAGGCCCGGGCTGAGTCAACAATTTCGTCTCGGGTTGAGCGCACGATTTGAATTTCAGATTGTTCTGGAATATCGGCAAAGAAGGTAATGCTGCCAGTTGTGGCATCGTAGCTGCCGTTAGAAGTTCGCATATACTGAGACAAGTCGCGCCCAACCGCCGCACAAAATTCGACTTCGTCAGAGCAAAAGACGATTAGCGTTACCGAATCTTGCTGAAACTTGAGAGCCGAAGAAATTTCGCCGTCAGAGGTTCCGCCAATCAGCGCAATGCCAGGGAACTGACGGGTGATCGCCTGCAAAATCAGGCCATGTTCAAAATCTGGCGCGGCAAACAAAAGGCCAGCCTGAGGACACTCTCCCCCGAGCTGATCGCGACATTGCGCCAAAATCTCACGGCTAGCAGCGGTAGCGTCCGGATCGTCACTATGGCCAACAGCTGCTTTGAACATTTGGGTATTCGTCATCGGAGAACTACAGCTCTAGTTTGCCCAAGCAGCGGCGAACCCAACGTTACCAAGCAGCAAGCAGCCTTAAATGGCGGGAAAATACTGGCTATGCGGCGCTAACAGCCCCTACGAGCAGAATTTAAGCGACTTTATCGGTCAGAGGCTGCATAGCGTTAGTTTGGGCAAAACCTGGCCCAGTTATCTTGTAAGGTGACATCTGTGATACAAAAAGAGCGGTGACTTTTCTGGATGGTAGAAAGAGCTGCGGTCGCCGCTCAGTTTGCGCAAGCAACTGGTAAACCCTACGTTAAGTTTTATGGGAGATATCTTATGCCCTATCGCCGACTCACTCACCTCTCTCGACGCCAGATCATTCGGGGGCTGTTGGCCACCACTGCCTTTGGCGCTGCAACTAAGCTGAGTGGATGCTCGCCCGCCGCCGACCCTGCTGATTCAGGCGCTAGCGCCGACGCGCCGTCTGAGGTGGTCGTCGGCTTTATTTACGTCGGCCCCAAAGATGACTATGGTTACAACCAGGCTCATGCAGAAGGTGCCCAAGCCATGGCCGCTGTTCCGGGAATCAAAATTGTCGAAGAAGCCAGCGTTCCTGAAACCTCTGCCGTGCTCGAAACGATGCGCAGCATGATTGAGGTAGACGGCGCTAGCGTGCTTTTCCCTACCTCGTTTGGCTATTTTGACCCCTATATCTTGGAGCTGGCGGAGGAGTTTCCGGAGGTGCAGTTTTTCCATGCGGGCGGGCTTTATCAGCCAGATATTCACCCAGAGAATGTGGGCAGCTACTTTGGCTACATTGATGAGGCTCAGTATGTGGCAGGCGTTGTTGCTGGCCATGCGTCTGAGACCGGTAAGCTGGGCTTTGTTGCAGCTAAGCCCATTCCACAGGTTTTGCGCAATATTAACAGCTTTACACTAGGCGCAAAGTCTATCAATCCTGAAATCACCACTCAGGTAATCTTTACCGGTGACTGGGCGCTGCCGGTGAAAGAAGCTGAAGCGACCAACAGCATGGCCGACCAGGGAATTGACGTGGTGACCTGCCATGTCGATAGTCCCAAGGTGGTGATAGAGACCGCTGAGAAGCGAGGGATCTTTTCTTCGGGATACCATGCCAACCAGTCGCCGCTGGCACCCAAGGGCTATTTGACGGGCGCGGAGTGGGACTGGGCCAGCATTTACACGTCTTTGGGTGAGCAGTTTGTCGAAGGTAAAACGCTGATGGCCGGTGACATTGACCATTTTCTCCGAGGCGGGCTGGGCGATAAATTCTGCAAGCTCTCTCCTTATGGCCCTGCTGCGAGTGAACTGGCTCAGGCCGATGCGGAAAATGCTCGACAAGGTCTGGTAAGCGGTGAACTGATCGTTTATGACGGTGAACTGAAAGACAACAAAGGCAATGAGATTTTGCCAGCCGGTGAAAAGTACGAGCAGCAGGATCTGGCGCTCGAAAAAATGGATTGGCTAATTGAAGGTGTCAAAGGCAGCATTGACGGCTGATGGTGACTTCTTCTCTATCTTCGTCTCCGCTCGCTCGCTGGCGCCGACCGCTGGAGGCTGTTTTTTTGCCGGTAGCGGCGCTGCTGGTGGCGCTGATCATTTTTGGCGCTTTTTGCGCGCTGGCAGGGGCCAATCCCTTTGCAGTGTATGGCTCTATCTATCGGGCGGCTTTTGGCGGTTGGAGTGCCTGGCAAAATACGCTGATCCGGGCGGCGCCGCTGATGCTGACGGCGCTCTGTACGGCTTTGCCAGCGCGGCTGGGGCTGGTGATTATCGGCAATGAAGGGGCATTGGTGATGGGCGGGCTGGCGGCAATGGCGCTGGGTCTGTCAGTTGGAACGGCGCTGCCGCCGCTGCTGGTGCAGATCGCGATGGCAGGGGCGGGTATGGTCGCGGGGGGCTTGTGGATTATGCTGGCGGGCGCGTTGCGGCACTATCGGGGCGTGAATGAGACGATTAGCAGTTTACTGCTGAACTATATTGCGATCGCCCTCCTCAACCACCTGGTAGAAGGCCCAATGCGCGACCCCTCCTTTGTCACCAAGCCCTCCTCTGCCGCCCTTGACCCCGCGAATGTGCTGGCAGATATTGCCGGTACCCGCATTCACTACGGCCTGATCTACGGTTTGATCGTTTGCGTTCTGGCCTACTTTCTGATTCAGCGCACCACCTTTGGGTTTGCGGCGCGGACTGCTGGCGGCAACATTCGCGCTGCCCGGATTGCCGGATTGCCTGTGGGAAAGCTGACGCTGGCTGTTTGTTTTCTCGGCGGCTCGGCGGCTGGGCTGGCGGGCATGGTCGAAGTTGCGGCGGTGCAAAAGAGAGTGAATGAGTCGCTGGTGTCTAACTATGGCTATGCGGGCATTTTAGTTGCCTTTGTGTCGCGGCATAATCCGCTGGCAACGGTTTTGGTGGCGATATTGCTGGGCGGGATTTTGGCGAGTGGGGGGATTTTGCAGCGATCGCACAATCTGCCTGATGCCACCGTTCTGGTCTTTCAAGGGATTGTATTCCTCTGTGTGCTGTACAGCGATTCTCTGTATGGCAAGATTCCCTGGTTTCGCGAAGGAGTGGAAGGCTGATGGCAACAGATTCTGTCGGGCTGTGGGGCATCCCGCTGGGCATATTGGCCGGGATGCTGCGTGGCAGCGCACCCTTTTTGTTCGTCAGCTTGGGTGAGTGCATTACTGAAAAAAGCGGCAAGATCAACCTGGGGCTAGAAGGGACGCTGCTGATGGGAGCCATGAGCGCCTACGGTGTTTCTTATTTGACTCAGGGCAGCGTCGGCGCGTTTTGGGCCCCGTGGCTGGGTGTGCTTGCGGCTGGGTTTTCGGGCATGGTGCTGGGGGCCATTCATGGCTGGCTGGCGCAGCAGCGGCGGGTGAATGATGTCGCTGTCGGCATTGCCATGATTATTTTGGGCAGCGGGCTGGCGTTCTTTTTTGGCAAGCCTTTTATTCAGCCGCAGGCCCCGCAGCTGTTTACCTTTGACTGGGGCGCCTGGAGCAGTTCGCCGCCGGTGCAGGCGGCGCTGAAGGTGAGTCCGCTGTTTTTGTTGGGGATTGCGATCGCGCCTCTCCTCCAGTGGTTTTTTCGCGCTACCCGCTGGGGCCTGTACGTACGCGCCGTCGGCGATAGCCCGCAGGCTGCGCTAGCGATGGGTATTTCCGTCTTTAAGGTGCGTATGGCCAGCATCATGGCCGGTAGCTTTTTGGCCGGTATCGGCGGCGCTTGCCTGTCGCTGTACTATCCCGGCCTGTGGACGGAGCGGATCTCTAGCGGACAGGGGCTAATGGCGGTGGCGCTGGTGATCTTCGCTCGCTGGAATCCGATTCAGTGTCTGTGGGCCTCGATGCTGTTTGGCGGGGCTCAGGCGATCGGGCCAGCCTTTCAGTCGGTGGGAATAGAGTCTTACTATTACCTGTTCAATGCTGCCCCGTACATTTTGACGCTGCTGATTATGATTATTACTTGCTCGCCTCAACAGACCATTGCCGGTTCACCCGGCGCGCTCGGCAAGGAGGATTAACCCCCGATGACAGAAACCTTGAAGCTCGCAGTCAATGGCACTCTGATGAGAGACCTAGCGCTCAACCCTAATCTGCTCAACGTGGGTGCGACGTTTGAACGAGAAGCTCAAACCGAAGCAGCCTATCGAATCTGGTCTATTGATGACCGCTATCCGGCGATGATCAAGGTGAAAGAAGGGGGGGCGGCGATCGCTTTGGAAGTCTGGAAAGTGCCGCTGGCTGGCCTGGGTATTGTTCTCTCTCAAGAACCACCGGGATTGGCAATTGGCAAAGTCACGTTGCACGATGGTGAAGAAGTGCTTGGCGTGATTGGTGAACCGCTGACGGTGGAGGGTAAAAGAGAGATTACCCAGTACGGCGGCTGGCGAGCTTATCGAGCGGCCTTAGTGGTTTAGAGCGACCAACTAGAATTGCCTAAGCCCGTCGTTCTAACGTGAAGCATCTCCATCACGCAGTTTGCTGAATACGGTTTCCCTGTAGGCTTAAGCGCACGCTCATATTAGTGGTTAGCCTCTCTTTCTTCAGTCCGTTCCAAGCGGATTGTTATACGGTGAGAACCATAGATTCAGAGGTTCTTCAATGACTTGTCTATGATCCTCCAGTTTTGTTGTTCCTGCAGCAGGAACATCAGCAGTTGATCTAAGTTCGTTTAGCCAACGCTGCAATGATTTGCCCCAGTTGGACGAAGTCAACGGGTTTACCCACGTGTGCTTGAAACCCGGCCTTGATCGCCCGTTGTTGCTCCACTTCGCTCACGTAGCCTGTTAGCGCGATCGCCGGAATTTGTTCCCCAGCTTCTGCACTGAGCGATCGCACCTGTTGAATTAAGAAATAACCATCTTCCTCAGGCAAGCCGATATCAGAAACCAACACATCATAACGTCCAGGGCTTTTGCTGAGCGCGGCGAGCGCGTCTCTGGCGTTCGTCACGGCCAACACCTCTGCCCCGTAAGTTTCTAGCATAAGTTTCAAGACTGTCAGCACGTCCTCGCGATCATCAACCACCAGAATCTGCAAATCTACCAAAGAAGGAAGATTCTGCGAAGCATCGTCCGAGGATGGTTTTACAGTTGGTTCTGCAAGCAGCGGCGAGGTTGAGAGCGGGGTAAATAAGGGCAATCGTACGGTCAATGTCGTACCCTGTCCTTCACCCGGACTTTCTACCTGCACAGTACCCTCATGCAGATGGACAAGATGGCACACAATCGACAAGCCTAATCCTAGCCCTTGATTGGTTTTAACGGTACTGGAATCGACCTGATAGAACCGTTCGAAGATCTGCGGCAGTAGCTCTGGGGCAATACCTTTGCCGGTGTCGCTGACCTGAATTTGCGCCTGGTTGTCAGCCTGCGACAGCGTGATATCCACTCGTCCGCCTGCTGGCGTAAACTTGACCGCGTTCGAGAGCAGGTTCCACAGCACTTGGTGCAAGCGATCCATATCCCCTAGGACAACAAACGAACTCAGCGATGACACAACCTGAATGTTTTTGGCCACCGCTGATATGTGAATGCTATCAAGAGCGGCTTGAACGACTAAGCTCAAGTCGACCGGACGGCTATTCAACCGCAGCTTGCCGCTCGTAATCCGAGAAATGTTCAAAATATCTTCAATCAGCTGATTTTGCATCCTGGCACTCTGTCCGATGGCTTCTAAGCCGCGCTTCCGGGTGTCCTCATCGAGGGTATCGGAGCAGAGCAAATCTGCCCATGACATCATTGAGGTAAGCGGATTTCGCAGCTCATGGGATAGGTTTGAGAGAAAGGTATCTTTGGCACGATTGGCCGCTTCTGCTTGCTGACGGGCCGCTTGTTCTTGGGTGAGTAGCTGCGATCGCTCCGCTTCAAGCTGCTTACGTTCAGTAATATCTTCGATTGATAGCAAAATCATGTCGGCATCTTCGCGCTGCAGTTTGCAGGTATTGAGC
>JBARVU010000402.1:0-2440 GCA_049646425.1 Phormidesmis sp.
GCACCTGAGACGGTGCGAATGTAGAAATCAGAGAAGCGGTTGGTGCAGACAATTTTTTCCTGTTTGGCCTGACGGTAGAAGAAGTCAACGCGCTACGTCAGCAGGGATATCGCCCTCGCTCGTACTATGACCAAAATCCAGAGCTAAAAGAAGCGATTGATTTGATTGCCTCAGGATACTTTTCCAAGGGTGACCCCGCGCTGTTTAAGCCGCTGATCGACGATTTACTGGGGAATGATCCCTACCTACTCCTGGCTGATTACGCCGACTATCTGGCCGCTCAAGCGCGGGTGAGTCAGGCGTACTGTGAGCGCGATCGCTGGTGCCGCATGTCTATTCTCAACAGTGCTCGCAGCGGCAGATTCTCTTCTGATCGCGCCATTCAAGAATATTGCCAAAAGATATGGCAGGTAGCGCCCGTCTCCATTGATCTCGATGCCTACAGCTTTGACGCGGGCAGCTGCGAGCTCCCCCAACGATAAATTGCAGAACTCACGATCTCTCGTTATCTTATGAGTAACGTCATTCAGGATCCCAAGGATATGTTTTTCCCCTTCTTTTGCGCCCCCTATGGATCTGCTCGCAAGGACTATCAGCGATATAAGCTAGAAATGCTCAAGGCTGCTCGCGATGCGATGGAAACTCGCTTAGCGGCTATTGACGCGGCGATCGCAACTATCGAACGCCAGACCGCTGACTTAGAAAGCACAGAGGCTTCTTAGCAAAATCTTGAACACCTGCTGCGGTGACTAAACATCGGAGTAGCGCTGCTCTAGCCAAGTTCGCACTTCTGACGCAGAAGCGTCGCGGATGAGCCGCCCAGATATGGGATCGTAGGCATTCCAGACGATTTGCCCGGTGGGGGTCTTGGTTTCCCAGGCGTACGGCTCACAACCGGGGCCGAACCGGGCCTGAAGGGTGTTCCATAGGTCGCGTAGCCGAACGGTGACAGTCCGCTGATTGAAGCGGAGGCTACCGGTTTGAAAAGGCCAGTAGGCTTGAGCAGTCGGCATTGGGTAAGTAAAGCTGGCTTTCATGTGAGACTCCTTGAACGGTATCAACTGACTACAGTCTAGTAAATTGTAAAATTCGATACAAAAACCAGCTCGCATCGCTCACATGAGTAGATGGAATGATTCGTTCGAGAGACTCGGTGAGTTTCCGCTTCAGCAAGATTAAACCAGCTCAAAACTGGGTCAGTGCAGTATCTGCGAGAGGAATGTCTTCAGCCGCTCTTCTTCTGGATTGTTGAAGAACCGCTCGGGGGTGGTATCTGCGATTAGCTCG
Source organism: Phormidesmis sp. (assembly GCA_049646425.1). Lineage (GTDB taxonomy): Bacteria > Cyanobacteriota > Cyanobacteriia > Phormidesmidales > Phormidesmidaceae > Phormidesmis. Next base: position 1,288 of record JBARVU010000402.1, read on the forward strand.
CCTTCGGCCAAGAAGATAATTCGATCTGCTACTTCTCGGGCAAAGCCAACTTCATGCGTGACGCAAACCATAGTCATCCCAGATTCGGCTAGGGTTTGCATCACATCTAGCACTTCGCGTACCATTTCCGGGTCGAGTGCCGAAGTCGGTTCGTCAAATAGCATGACTTTAGGCTTCATTGCCAAGGCTCTGGCGATCGCCACCCGCTGCTGCTGTCCGCCGGAAAGCTGCCCCGGATACTTCTCTGCCTGACGGCCAATTCCTACCCTTTCCAATAGCGCCATCGCCTGCTGTTCGGCCTCTGATTTAGAGAGCCCGCGCAGTTTGATCGGGCCAATCGTGATGTTTTTGAGGATGGTCAAATGCGGAAACAGATTGAACTGCTGAAACACCATGCCAACTTCGCGGCGCACTAGCTCAATGCCTTTTTTGTTGTGAGAGATCGGCGTACCATCGATCTCAATGCTGCCTTTTTGGTAGGGTTCCAAACCGTTAAAGGTTCGGATAAAGGTAGACTTGCCTGACCCTGAAGGCCCCATCAGCACCACAACCTCTCCTTTGTTAACCGTCAGACTCACGCCTTTGAGAACGTTAAACCCGTTGTCGTAGGTCTTGTCAACGTTTTTAGCGACGATAATGGGTTCCTTGTCTAGCACAGCTGTGCTGGCTGCGTTAGGCTCGGGCTGAAGGTAGGTCATGGCGGCTCTCCTGATGAATTGAATGGATAATTCTGACGCAAGTGGTTCGGAGCGGCCCTTTAGGTTTCGGCGATCGCTTCGGGTAGCGGCTCTCCAAACCACGCTTCTGACATCTCGTTTAACCGACCCGATTGTTTAACGCTGGTAATAATTTCATTGATTTTTGCAACAAATTCGGTATCGCCCTCACGCACGCCCACGTAGCAGGGAGAGTCTTTGAGAACAAACTTACTGGTAATCTCTTGAGCGGGGTTGTCTCGAATGAGTTTGGCGGCGACGACATTGCCGGTGGCGATCGCATCTACCTGCCCAGAGACCAGGGCTGAAGCCGTCAAGCTGTTGTTGGCATATCGCTTAATATCGACATTGCTAACCGCTTCGGTTAGCTTAGAGATCTCCAAATCCTCTAACGACCCTTGAGCAACCCCGATTGAACGGCCTTCTAAGTCTTCAAT
>JBARVU010000403.1:0-4045 GCA_049646425.1 Phormidesmis sp.
CTGTAGAAGGCGATGCATTACTGATCGAACGGTTGAGAATGCCGGGGTATCCGGCCAAGATTGAACGGGCGATTTTGTTTACGGTAGAGGCGTTTAGCGAGAACTGCCCGCAGCATATTCCGGTGCGGTACTCTGCGGCCGAAGTAGAAGAGATCACAGCGCCGCTGCGGGCACGGATTGTAGAGCTAGAAAGTAAAAGACCCGAGTCACCCCCCTCCGGAAAAGCAACTCGGGCCTGTTAGAAGGCAGCTGATAGTGTTCTGATAAGATCGTTAGAGTCTAAAAGCTGCTAGAAAGCTGCTGCAGCTGTCCATCGCTGAGAGCGCTGTTAAAGATAGCGAGCTCATCGATGGCGCCCACTAGGCCATGACCTCTATTAGTGCCTATGCCGTCATGAAACTTGGTGCCGCCGGAGACGTTGCCGATACCAATCCCGTTAGAATGTTCCCACAGCTGGGTGCCCTCCATTTGACCGACCCTTTTACCATCTACATAAGCGGTAAGGGCAGTGCTTTGCAATGTCTTCTCCCCATCTAATACTAGCGCCGCGTGATGCCACTTACCCGACGTTATCTTATCGGTACTGATCCACGAACCCTTCCAGCCGCTTTTCGGCGTATTCCAGCCACCGAAATAAAGCAGGTCATCTTCTACATAAATATTCAGCCCATGTGACTGGCCGCCTTCCTCGTAAAGAACCTGCTTACCGACAGCCGAAGCATCGTTTACCTGGAACCATAGAGAGATAGTACGCTCAGGATGAATGCCAAGATTGATGTCTTGAGAGTTCTTGATCTGAATAACATCGCCGCCATTAAAAGCAACTGCCTTGCCGGCCTTGCCGTTGGTGCTGGTAATTTTACCGTACAGCCATCCAGCATTGTTCTTTCCATTCGTTGAAGTATCTGCGGCCTTATCCGCAATCATCTGGTCAAAACTCAGTTTGGCAATCGGTTCAGCCATCGGGAGAATGGTAGTGTTATTCCCAGGACTTTGAGGAGAGGGATCACTGACCGCCTCGTATGAACGACTATCTAAAACGAATGACCCATTTGGCTGTGCCTTTATCAAAGCGCCATCGACAGTTAGCTTGTTATTGTTTCCAGCAAACTGGCTGCTGTTGTTTACAAAAGCAGAGTTAGTAATGTCAAACGGCTTCCCCCAGTACTTGTAAATTGCGCCCCCTTCATCAGCCTGATTGTTTTCAAACCGAGTATCGTTCAGACCGGTACCTGGACCATTCCACTGAGAGGAGAAAATCCCTCCGCCTTGTTTGGCTTTATTTCCTGAGAATGTGACTCCCTCAAATACAGCACGAGACTCGCCCTCATGGTATACCCCACCTCCTTCAAGATCCGAACTGTTGCCGATGAAGTTCGTGTCTCTAATTGTGACCAGCTTTCCAGAGACCCATAGTGCGCCTCCTTTGGCATTGCTTCCCCTTAAAGTCACCTGATTGTTGATGAAATCATTCTTGTCAATCGTCACGAAGTCTTGGTCATAGCCCCAAATGCTAACAGCCCCACCAAATCCTGCTGAGCGATTATCTTCAAAGCGACTGTTGGAGATAGCAACGTTGCCGCCTACAGTATCGCGAGGTTCTTTGCCACTGTAGTAACGTTCCTGGGCGGGCACGCTGGCACCGTCAACGTGGACAGCCCCACCCCATCTTGTGGACTGATTGCCTTTGAAGAAAGAGTCTTCAACAGTTAGTTCTGTGAAGATAGCGGTAACGGCACCCCCTGATACGCCCTTATTGTTGATAAATTCACTGCCTTTAATTGTGAGTTTACTTTTGGTAAAAACAACAACTGCACCCGCAGAAGGATGATCCCACTCGGTTGAACGATTCCCACTAAACTTGCTATTGAGAATAGTAACGTCGGCGTTGTCTCTGGCCCAAATTGCCCCGCCTATGCCCGCAACGTTGTCTCTAAACTCGCTGTTCTTGACGGTGATCTTCGCATTGGAGCCCATCACCCGCAGGGCGGACGCGTTATACTTAGCGTGGAACCCGTCTACCAGGGTGAGATTTCGCATTTCGAAGACTCTGCCATCGCCTCTAGTCTCGAGAATGATGGTCTTCTTACCGCCGCTGAGCGTTAGCCCTGGCGCGTCTGAACCATCAATGACAATGTCTTTGTCAATCTCATATCGACGCTCAAGCTGAATTGTTTGTTTTGCTAAGCTAGGGTCAAATCTGATAACATCACCCGCCTTGGCTGTTTCTACCGCAGCTCTGAGTGAGCCCTCTTTAGCTTTTGTTCCGTACCAGTTATCTAGAGTGTTGCTAACGATGAGCGTTGCCATTTTGAACTCCTTGTATTGCTGAATTTGCTGTTAGGTAAACTGAGCTGCGCTGAAAATGGCAGCCGTCATCAGCGCTATCTGTCGGTCACTGCCAAACAGAAAGCGACCAAATAGCGCTATAAAACTTCCAAGAAAGACTGTTAAAAACTAGAAAAAGTCTGTAATTCAAGAGGCTGAGGCTATTGAAGTGGGAAAGCTGCTAACAGTCGCTATAGAGAACGCAGGAAACTATCTGGAAAGGCAAAGAGAGACGGTTTAGGCAGAAAAATATCCTTTGTGTAAGCGATGTCAGGGCTAGCACGGTCTCACAACTTCGGTGGATGCATTCAAACAGCGAAGATGATCAAGCGAATATCTTCGTGCTTTGGCTTAATCCCTATCATTCAAACCTTAATCACTATTTATGTCAACTTCATCAATAATCTGATAAAGGGGATCTCTTTCGAGTAAGAAAGATACTCTGAAATGTCCTACTCATAGGAGTTTCAGGCGGTGCTTCCTTAATCTCCGATGTGTGAAAATACGAGTTCAAAAATCTGCTTATTTGAGATCCAAGGGGGATAATACGCTATTCGCAATCAACTGAAGAAAATTAGGCAAAAGCTAGATATTCGAAGGGTTTCACCAACAGTTTGGACAATGCAGCGTCGGACAGATCGGCATCCGGATAAATTTGAATAGATTCTATCATCAGCATTCCAAATATATAAAAGCCGAAACAGATTGGAAAGGTAATCTAATTTCCGGCAAGAACTGCATGAATATGAACAACACGAGACTAAGAAACTGTTTGAGCAAAAACAACACAAGATTAAGAAACGGCTAGCAGTAGCAGCTCGGCAAGGGGGTTTGTTATCGAACAATGATGGGTTCGTGACTGGCCGCCTTTGTTCACCTTGGTCAAAGCACTTAGTTTTAGCGCCTTTCTAACAGATCATCCGATCTCTGTTTAAACATATTTACTGAGGTTTTTACTCAGAGAGCTGTTGCTTAAGTAAAGAGAGGGCTGCCCAGCGATGGTCAATTTCTGTAGAAGGCGGATTTTTGATTTCTATGCCCGCGCAGTCTGGGCGACAGATTTGCTTTTGTGGAATGGCCAAACACATCTGCTCGTATAACCATTTTACCGGATCGAAATTTCCCTGGGGTGAGAGCGACTCGACAAGATCTTCTAGGTCAACTTCCTTTTCTAGTCCGTCTTCGGGTGCAGGCTCTTCCAGCCAAACCAGCTCAGTCGTATCGACCTGTATGCGGGTGTTGTAGCTTTGCAGACAGCGATCGCACTCCAGGGTCATAATCGCGCTGGCCTGGCCTTTCACCTCCAAATAGGTGCCTTGATGGGTGATACTCATCTCACCTTTGACAGGCGTCAGCGTTTGCAAATCGGGCAAATGCTCAGACATCTCCAGCGCAATCGTCTGATCGGGTGCGCTCAAAATCTGGGGAATATAGATAGATCTCATCGTCAGGTGACTGTCAAAAGAGTGTTCAGATTTCTCAGGATGCTACCGCAACCCTGCTATTCCTCATCGGCGTCATCGCCTGCAGTATCGTCATCGCCCAGCAGCTTGACGACCAAGTGCCGCTCAGGCTCACGTCCTCGGCTAAAGGTCTCTAGCTGCTCATGTTCGCCTAGCAACCCGTGTAACTGACGGCGCTCAGCCGCAGACAAGCCTTTGACCTCATATTCCTGGCTGCTGGCCATGACCTGCTGAGCGGCTTCGTCGGCGATCAT
>JBARVU010000404.1:0-17833 GCA_049646425.1 Phormidesmis sp.
GGGGTTTTTTGCACAACCCCTCAAAAAGGTATAGTCCACTTTGAGACGATTGAGACTCATTTCCTTATTTGCCATATTTTGCGATAGCAGAGTATCCTTGATACCTTGCGGTCATACAGCTATTCAATGAATGCAAGCCGAATATTACGCGGGCTTATCAGATAGCGTCTTAAGAGCACTTTGAGCTACTGTTTCAGCTCGTGCTGAAGTAACCTTTTGATACCTCAAGGTAGTCAGAATTGACTCGTGCCCCATCAATGCCCTCAACTCCTCAATCCCCATCAGTCCAACGCGCTCCGTGGCAAAGGTATGACGCAAGTCATGCAGCCTCGCACCTTCTAGGCCAGGAATCTCTGCAATTAACTGCCGCCAGTTCTGATGAACGGTGCGATAGCTCAACCGACTGACCGTGCCCGCTATGGGCTGATACGCAGTGAATAAGGCAGGGCAACGGGGGTGCCGATAGTGCTTCAGGTACTGAGTGAGCAGATGGGCCGCATCGTGACTGTAAAAGCACCAGCGCTGCTTGTTCCCTTTGCCAATCACCTGAAACTTCTGTTGGTCGAGATCTATTTGGTCGAGATCAAGGGCAAGCACCTCTGAAATTCGGGCTCCACTACGATGCAGTAGTTTTACAATCGTATGAGTTCGGCAATCTAATTCAATGGCCTGGTACAGACGCTGAACCTGGTCAGGCATCAGATAGCGGATAGTTTCATCTGAGGCGTGTTCACCCTTCTGAGCGTCTGGCTTACGCCGCTTTAGCTGGGCAATCGGATTGGCTTTTATATACTGTTGTTCAACCGCATAATTGAACAACGCTTGGATAATTGCCTGGTGTCGGTGGTGAGTCGTATAGGCCAGATGCGAGAGGCTGTCGAGATAGCCAGTTAGGGTTTCGCGATCGCAAATTTCAATCGGCCAACTACCGTACTCCCTGAGCAGTGGCATCAGCGTCCGCTCATAGGATTCCACCGTCTTTTTGGCTAAGCCAGGTCGGTCTAAAAATCGCGTGGCCACCATGGCTAAGGGCATCGACATCGGTAGTAAGAATGGTGAACGATAACGGAAAAGCTGTCCTTTTACTCTATTGTTTAAGGAAATGGTTACTGTGCTGGTTATCGTAATACTTTGAAATCATCAACTGTCCCCAATCCCGGAGAATCGCTGGCTGAGTATGTCCAACGGGTGCGGCTAGCCCTCGGGATGAGTCAGCGGGCGGTGTCCGCAAAGTCCGGCATCCATGCCCAGAGCATTGGGAAAATAGAGCGCGGCCACACCACGGTGCTCAAAACAAAGACTCGTCAAGGGCTGGCCTATGCCCTAGATATCCCTGAAGCGCATTTGGACGCAGCCGCTAAAGGCATCTCGGTTGAGGAAACGGGGGCATTGAAGTTTTGCCCGCAATGCTGGACACCGGGCAATGCCCCAGATGCGATGTGGTTGCATATCCATGCTCACTACTGCTTCCGCTGTGGCAGCAGCCTACGGCACCAGTGCGTTCAGTGTGAGTCGCCGATTACGTCTTTGAAGCATCGCTTCTGTCCTTATTGCGGCACGGCTTACAAGGCACCAGAGAAGTCAGCAAGCTAGAGCCCACAAATTTCTTATGACAGAACCAGCCGCACCCCTGACCCAGAAACGTCTTCAAATCTTAGGCGATGAGGAAATTGAAAATCTGTATGGCTGGCCTCATTTCACGCTGGAAGAACAGGCTGAGTACTTCACCCTCTCGGAGCGGGAAACCGCTGCGTTTGAACGATTTCACACCATCGAATCTCAACTCTACGCCATTCTACAGCTCGGCTACTTTAAGGCGCGTCGTCTCTTTTTTGTTTTCAGTTTTGAGATAGCCAGTGTGGATGCGCAGTACCTCCAAGAACGCTACTTCCCTAATGCTGAGCTAACGAAGTCAACCATTTCAAAGGTGACACGCCTCAACCAACAACGTCTCATCTTAGAGCTATGCAACTATCGCACTTGCGACGGTGCAGCCCGTCAAGCGCTGGCGGACAAAGCCGCGCAAGCTGCTAGCGTCTGCGGCAAGCCGGTCTATGTCTTTCGTGAACTGCTGCGTTATTTGGAGGCGCAGCGGCTGGTCACTCCAGGCTATAGCGTCCTACAAAACATCGTCTCTGGGGCCATTGTGGATGAACAAAACCGGCTGAGCCATGTTGTTCACAATCACCTTACAGAGACAGAGATTGCTGCGTTGAATCAGCTCATCGAAGATGCACCAGGGCTCTATGAAATCACTCAACTGAAGCGAGAACCGAGAGACTTCAGCCTGGGCGAAATCAAGCGCGAGATTCATCGCGGTGAGCAGATCCAAACGCTCTATCCCCTGGCACAGCACCTGCTGCCGACGCTAGAAATATCAAATGAGAGTATCAAGTACTATGCATCGCTAGTCACGTATTACTCTGTTTTTCGGCTGAAACGATTACCTCAAGCCATGGTGCATGTTTATCTGCTATGTTTCATTCTCAACCGTTACCAGCGCCTGCACGACAATCTGATTAGCAGCCTGAGATACAACATGAAACGCTATGTTGACGCCACCAAGGATGCCGCCAAAGAGCGGGTCTATGAGTACCGCATAGAGAATAACCAAAACCTGGAAAAGGCAGGTCAAGTTCTCAAGCTCTTCACGGATGACAGCATTGCTGAAGACGCCACTTTCCAGACGGTTCAGGCCAAAGCCTTTGAAATTCTCGACCGTCAAAAGCTAGACTTCGTGGCTGAGCATATCGTCAGTCAAGCGCAGTTCGATGAAACCGCTTTTCAATGGGAGCACGTTGACAAGCTCGCAGCTCAGTTTAAGCGCAACTTACGGCCAGTCTTGCTATCGGTTGAGTTTTCTACTTCGGCGGCGGGTGTGCCGCTGATGAATGCGATTAATTTTTTGAAGGCGGCTTTTGAAAAAGGGCGATCGCTTACGCAGTACGCCACGGATCGCTTCCCAGCGCAGTTCATTCCCGACGCGGTGCGGCGCTATCTCTATGACATCAACGGGCCTGATGCGAAGCTCTTGCCAAATCGCTATGAGTTTTTGGTCTACCGCCAACTGCGTAATGGACTGGAATCGGGCGATATTTTCTGCCGCGACAGTGTGCGCTTTCGCAGCTTGGAAGACGATCTCATCGACGAGCACCGGTGGCAGCAGAAGGCGGCGCTGATCGAAAAAACGGGCCTGACGGTTCTCAATCAGCCGATTCAAGACCACTTAGCTGACCTCAAAGAGCAGTTAGAAACGCGCATCGTTGAGGTGAATGAGCGGCTGCTCATGGGTAAGAATGAGCATTTTGAGATTAAGCCGCGAAGCCCGAAGGCACGATGGACGCTGCATTCTCCGGGGGGCAGCGATCCGATTAATCATCCCATCTTTGATCCGCTCCATCAGGTCAACATTGGCAGCGTTTTACATTTCGTCAATCAGCGGTGTCAGTTTTCGACGGCTTTTGAGCATCTGCTGGGACGCTACACCAAGCAGGACGCTGATGAGCCTACCCTGATGGCGGCGCTGATTGCCTGGGGCACCAATATGGGGCTAGGGCGAATGGGTCAGACTTCTGATTTGGACTATCACGCTCTGGTGACCACCTCTGACAACTTCATTCGATTGGAGACGCTCAGGGCAGCCAACGATCTGGTGAGCAATGCGACCGCTGAGCTGCCGATGTTTCATCACTACGATGTGGGTGAAAGGGTTCATTCCAGTAGCGATGGCCAGAAATTTGAAACCAAGATTCCAACAGTCAATGCTCGCCATTCACCCAAGTATTTTGGCTTGAAAAAAGGCGTCGTTTCCTACTCACTGGTGGCCAACCATATCCCGATCAATGCCAAAATCATCGGGGCCGATGAGCATGAGAGTCACTATGTCTTTGATCTGTTGTTCAACAACACAACCCATATTCAGCCCGAGGTGCATTCTACCGACACGCATGGCACGAACGAGGTGAATTTTGCCCTCCTCAGCTGCTTTGGATATGAGTTTGCGCCGCGCTATCGCGACCTCTACAGTCGCGTCAGCACCTCGCTTTACGGCTTCCAACATCCCAGTCAATACGATGAGGCGCATTTACTTCAGCCCATCCGCAAAATCAATACGACGCTGATTGTTGACGAATGGGAGAACATCCAGCGCATCCTGGTTTCACTCGCACTCAAAACGGTTACCCAAAGTGTCATCGTTGGTAAGCTCAGCGCCTATGCCCGCAAAAATAGAACCAAGCGAGCGCTATGGGAGTACGACAACATCATTAAAAGCCTGTATCTGCTGGGCTACATCGATTCGCTGACGCTCAGGCAGAACGTCCATCGGGTGCTCAATCGAGGGGAGAGTTATCACCAGCTACGCAGGGCCATCTCCTATGCCAACTTTGGCAAGCTCCGCTTTAAGACTGAGTACGAGCAGCAGATCTGGGGTGACTGCGCTCGACTGCTCACGAACTGCATCATTTATTACAACACGGCTATCTTGTCCGATTTGCTGACCTCTGGCGACTTCAGCCAGGATGCGGCTCGGGTGGCTGCGCTTGGTTTAGTTTCGCCGGTCGCGTGGCAGCATATCAATTTCCATGGCCGCTTCGAGTTTGGCAAAGCGCCTGAACCCATTGATATAAAAGCTATTCTTCAGCAAATACTACGCTCCCGCTCGATATGAGTCTAGACCGTCTCGAAGTGGACTATACCTTTTTGAGGGGTTGTGCAAAAACCCCCGATTGCCTTTATTCCCTATGGCCCGCTGGGGGCAAATCCTATGCAGCAGGGGGCAAAGCTGCCGGTTCGTCCGGCGCTGGCGTGGCTGCTGGCGCGATCACCCAATATTATCGTGATTCCTGGAACAACCTCGATGGCTCACCTAGAAGAGAACATGACCGCCTGGGATTTGGTAGAGGCTGATGCCTCAGAATAAAGTCTGTTGCTCATGTACACCGTCACTATGAAGATAAAAATCTATGGAATTCAACAATCCTCACGTTCGCCTGTTCGTTTCTGAGATTGGCCCTTGTGCTGAGTTTTACAGGGATGTGCTCAAGTTCAAGCCAGTGACCATTCAGGTCGAGAAAGGCTACGCTGAATTTGAGCTAGATCACCTGCGGCTATCGCTATTTCGGCAGCGGGAGATGTCTGAAATATTGCGGACAAGCGATCGCCCCAGCGTCGTCGAGGAACAAGACAAATTCGGCCTGATCCTACACGTCCGCAACCTGGATGACATCTATCACGAGCTGCGTCATGCGGGTGTAGCATTCGTCGAGCCACCAACTCAGAATAAAGAATTCTCTATTAAGGTTGCCTACTTTCGCGATCCTGCTGGCAACCTTCTGGGTCTAATCGAGCCGCTGATGTAGAATTTAGTCCGAACAACAGCAGGAGGAGGTCTGTGCGGCCTGCAGGATTTCCGCTAGCAACTCTTGAGTTTTGGGGTCTAGAACAGTAGCGCTATCGGCATAGTGACCAGCAATCTCGATCAGCGTGTTGGCCTGCTTATAGGGCGATCACATTCCTTGAGTGTTTGACAGTAGCGCTGTTAGCCGGATAACACGGACGAACTAAATTGCCCCGTTCCACACTCATCCCAGAACCTGTGCTTACACCCAACAAAACGTAAAGCAGTCCCTTAAGGGCAGTGCAGCCGCAACGGGTCTAAGCTGGAGCCGTGTTCATAACTTTACAGTGAACTACTTTGCTTAAGCATAATTAAGTCAATGGCTCAGGCGTAGAAACGCTGGCTAGAATAAGGGGTGTAATTTAAGAACCACAGCCAAACAAACGTCTAATCAAGCAGGTGCTATTAATCGTTTCAAAAAAAAGTCAACAAGGGGGAACCTTTTATAGAAGAAAACCCCTGCATTAATCAGTCAGGCTATCCAAAATGAATTTTTATCAGGCCAACTTAAGTGGTTTTGACCTTAGCTACAGTCACCTACCTGCGGCTAACCTAATTTGGGCTGATATCAGTGGCGCAACCCTGGCAGGCGCAAATTTACAGAGAAGCGTGGCAATTTGGGTGCAGGGTTTGTGGACTGACTTTTATAGGGCAGACCTTTGGCAAGCAGATTTTAGCTGTGCGAAGCTACAGGCCGCCAATCTGAACCAGGCGAACTTTACCCAGGCAAAGCTAACCGGCGCAGATCTCACTGAGGTTTCGGCTTCTATGGCTTGCTTTGTAGAGGCAGACCTCTGGGGCGTTTGGGCTTTGCAGGCAGACTTTAGCGAGGCTTGCTTGAAGGGCGCAAATTTATCCACAGCGAATCTCGCCGGGGCTCAGTTTGTGAAGGCCAACATGAGAGGCGCTGCGCTGCAAGGTACTAACTTGAAGAATGCGAATTTGAGGGGGGCTGATTTGAGGAATGCGGATCTGACCGGCGCAAACTTGATCGGGGCTGATCTGAGGAATACGGTTTTATGGGAGCGATACTGTGATCGCGCGCTCATTGCTTGAGCATGAACGGATTTCTCCTAATTCTCCTTGGAGCACTTAGATTTGCGATACACACCAGCAGCGCCTAAAAGAAACAAGCCTGCGATCGCACCCGGTTCAGGAACTGACGCCGCTGGGGCGGTCTGTGACAAGTATGAAAATGTCTCCCCCTGACTAAAAGGCAGGTTGTCGAAGCTAGGATTGAGAGAGACGAGGGCATTTGGTGCCTGCCCAGCAATTGCACGAGTTTGCCCTTGGGTATCCCCCGGATCAGCAGTAGTGTCTACCTCAATGAATAGAGGTGTCTCATCAGAGAAGTTGGGCTCGCTGAGGTTGAGCGCAGCGACCAAGTCCCACGCTGGGTTAGGATCGTTATCGCTCTGAATCACCGTCAGCGCAAAATCTAACAGCTCTGCTGCGAGCAAGCTTTCAGGTGTACCGGTGGCTAACCATTCTTGTTGATCTTCGCGAGAGAATTCGATTTGGTTCGTTGCGTCTAGCGGGGTAAGCTGTATCTTTAGACCTTCAGAGCCTGCCGTAAAGACCTCTTGTGCAGCAGTAGGGTCGATCCAGATATTAAACTCAGCGGTCGTGTTGGTGGAAAACGGCGGCTCGGGTAACACAGGCAAGTTACCTGGTACAAAAACCGCTCCTCCCATGATCTCTAGAATCTCAATATTGTCGATAATCGACCTATCGAGACGGAGCGCTTCAGCGATGTTTGTAAGGGGGCCGGTCGCTAGAATTGAGACAGGCGTTGGAGAGCTTTTGATGGTTTCAACAATGAGTTCAGCGGCTGGTCGCTTTTGTACCGGCGGGGCTGTGTCTGGCAAGGAGACAAAGGGTGCCCAGAAAGCATCTGATCCATCTCGAATAAAGTCTGGAAATTCGTTGCTGCCTGCGAGCGGATCTGGCCTGCCCACCCCAATCGGAATACCCGTCACGTCCAATCGTCCTAACATGCGCTCGATGTTGCCAGCAAAAATCTCTGGGCGAGCAATCCCTTGAGCAACGGTAATCGCCTGAATGTCAAACTTGGGATTTGCGAGCATGTAGGCTAGCGCGGTCATGCCGTCTTGGCTACCATCGTCGTCAAAAATTAGGGGAGAGGGTGCCGACGAAGCAGGGATTAGAGCGGCGGCCTGAGCGGTCGATGAGGAAAAGCTGGTTAGGGAAGCAGATATTAGGACAGTCAAAGATGTAGCTGCGCTCGCAAAACGGATCGTCATTGAGTTTCAAACTCCTCTAATAACCTTCTAGTGAACACCCAAAAGAGCACTCAAAAAGTCGCGAACAATACAAGGTCATAAAGCATTTTGGAACGTGACGCTGTTCTAGAGATGGCGCTATCGTCACAGTTGATGCAGTGCCTTTTCTCAAACAGTCCAACATGTACAGTGTGCAGTCGTCACCTTATCTACTGAAGCTTTCACCCTATGACTGAACAAAGTCTTTAGAGCTGTTGATAGCTTCGAGCTATTTTTCGGGATTGCCGACCAGGGTCGCCTTGATGTTGCCCCCTCTAGCACTAGGCGCTGACCGGTACTAGTACCTACTCAGGTGATGGCCAGGCTAAGAAGCACCAGATAGGGTGGAGTCTTAGCACAGATCTCTCCGAGGCAGTGTGATGCGACAGCAACAGTCAATAGCAATTCCCGCCTGGTTCGAAGGCTTGCTCATCGGTTGCTGCTTGAGTTTGCTGTGGGTTCCCTGGGCGCTGGTTCAGCCGAGTGATTTAAATCGCAATAGACTGCCTTTTAACCTAGTCGACAGCCACCTGCCGACTGGGGTTCATCACACTGCTATCGATCAACCGAGCCCATGATAATGTCTATGCTGCCGAGGATGGGCATGATGTCAGCCAGCTTTACACCCTTGAGCAGGTTGGGCAAAATTTGCAGATTGTTAAAATCAGCGGCGCGAATCTTCCATCGCCAGGGGAAGACATTGTCCTCACCAATGATATAGACGCCGACTTCACCTTTTCCGGTTTCTACCCGCACGTAGTGCTCGCCCTCAGGAATCTTGAAGGTAGGGGCAATCTTTTTACCGGCAAACTGATAGTCAAAGTCGTTCCACTCAGACTTGGGGCCACCGGCCATGCGCTTAGCTTCCAAGTTCTCAAACGGGCCGCCCGGTAGCTGCTTGATCGCCTGACGGATAATCTTTACCGACTCACGCATTTCGCCAATCCGAACGATGTAGCGGGCAAAGCAGTCGCCTTCAGTGGCCCACTGCACGTCCCAGTCGAGTTCGTCGTAGCGTTCGTAGTGGTCTACCTTACGCAGATCCCATTTCACCCCAGAAGCTCTGAGCATGGGGCCAGAGCAGCCCCAGTTAATGGCGTCTTCACGCGACATGGTGCCCACTCCTTCGACGCGACGGCGGAAAATGGGGTTGTTGGTAATGAGCTTTTCGTACTCATCTACCTTGGGCATGAAGTAGTCGCAGAAGTCTTCGCACTTATCGATCCAGCCATAGGGCAGGTCGGCAGCGACCCCGCCGACCCGGAAGTAGTTGTTGTTGATCAGCCGAGCGCCCGAAGCCGCTTCCCACAGGTCGTAGATAAGCTCGCGTTCGCGGAAAATGTAGAAGAAGGGCGTTTGTGCACCGATATCGGCCATAAAGGGGCCAAGCCAGAGGAGATGGTTGGCAATGCGGTTTAGCTCCAGCATGATCATGCGGATGTAGCTCGCTCGCTTGGGCACTTCGATGTCGGCGAGCTTTTCAGGCGCGTTCACGGTAATGGCTTCATTGAACATGCCGGCAGCGTAGTCCCAACGGCTGACGTAGGGGACGAACATGACGTTTGTGCGGCTTTCGGCAATTTTTTCCATGCCGCGATGCAAATAGCCAATGACCGGCTCGACGTCAATGACGTCTTCGCCATCTAAAGTGACAATCAGACGGAGCACGCCGTGCATAGACGGGTGGTGGGGCCCCATGTTGATGACCATGGGTTCGGTCTTGGTTTGCAGCGTAGCCATAGTTACCAGATATCCTTTACTGTTTCTATTGTCATACGTTTACTCTAAAGATTCAACGTCAGATTTAATGTCTAAGCTTCACGTCCAAACAATATTAATTGCTGCTATCAGCACTGTTCGCACTTCAGAATGGCGCAATTCCCTATAGGGTAGCGTTTCTCAGGGTTTATGAATAGCCGCTTTTTTCCTATCAATGCCATAAAAACATGCCTGAAGATGTATCCGAACAGCCCTTTTTCCATATTCCTGTCCTTAGCGAGGCTGTGCTTGAGGGGTTGAAAGTGTGCGCGGGCGGGCGATATCTAGATACCACGGTCGGTGGCGCGGGTCACGCTCTGATGATATTGCAGGCGGCGCCAACGGTGGAACTGGTGGCGCTCGATCAAGACTTACAGGCGCTGGCGGCGGCTAAAGAAAAGCTGGCTGAGTTTGACAATCGGGTTACCTACTATCACACTAATTTCTCCCGATTCAATCCTGAGGGCCTCTGTTTTGATGGCATCCTGGCTGATATTGGCGTCAGCTCTACTCAGCTCGATCAGTCGCAGCGCGGTTTTAGCTTTCGCCAGGAGGCCCCGCTGGATATGCGGATGGACAGTACTCAAGCGCTGACTGCCGAGGAGATTGTCAACCATTGGGATGAAAAGACGCTGGCCGATACGATCTATGAATATGGAGAAGAAAGGCTGTCGCGGCGGATTGCGAGGCGGATTGTCGAGAAGCGTCCTTTTGGGACAACGACGGAATTAGCGGGAGCGATCGCCCACGCCTACCCAGCTAAAGCCCGCCATGGCCGTATTCACCCGGCAACTCGCACCTTCCAAGCCCTGCGAATCGCCGTCAACAGTGAACTCAGCGCCCTGGAAGAATTCTTGTCTAAAGCGCCAGACTGGCTGGCACCGGGCGGTCGGCTGGCGATTATCAGCTTTCACAGCCTGGAGGATCGGATTGTAAAGTATGCCTTTCGGGGCGATGAGAGATTGCAGATTGTGACGAAAAAGCCGATTGTGGCGACGCGGGAGGAGGTCAGAGAGAATAAGCGATCACGCTCTGCCAAACTACGAATTGCCGAACGCAAGGCATGATCAGACTTATTCTCGCTATTGACGACTCCTTACAATGACCTCAGATTCTTCCGCTGCTCATTCTCCTACTGCTCAATCGTCTTCACCTCCTCAGTCGTTAACGCTAGGCGCGACGCTGATCACCGTTGGGTTTCTGGCGAATACGGTACAGGGTGCGCTGGGTAAGGTAGCCCAAAACACGATTGAACCGGGTCAGTTTTTGTGGTTGCTGCTGCTGCTGGCGTTGGGTGTCCTGCTGCCGGTTGAGATTTGGCGGCGGGGACGTGATCTGCGAGCTGGCTTTGAGTCGAAGGTGCTGCCGTATTATTTTCTGCGGGCGGTGTTTGGGCTGGGTGGATTTTATTTGTTTATTTGGGCGGCAGGGTTAGGCACCCTGGTCAGTGCGAATGTGCTGCTCAATACAACACCGATTTTTATTCCGGTGATTGGGGTGTTGGTGCTGGGTAAGGAAATTTCGCTGAAGCTGTGGGGAGCGATCGCCGTTGGCTTTATCGGCTTACTGCTGGTCGTACAGCCGAGTGCCGAGCTACTGCGCAATCCGGCAAATCTGATCGGACTGGGATCTGGGCTTTCGGCGGCGGTGGAGTTTTTGACGGTGCGATCGCTCAACAAAACCCAATCTCCTCTCAGCCAAACCCTTTACTACCTGTGCATTGGCTCACTTCTCACCGCGCCTATTGCGCTGTGGCAATGGCAGCCATTGGATGCTCACACAATCGGCTTTGTCGTCGCCGCTGCCGCCGCCTTTTTAACTTTTCAGCTTCTGCTGGTGACAGCCTACCGC
The DNA here is from genome assembly GCA_049646425.1 of Phormidesmis sp. GTDB lineage: Bacteria > Cyanobacteriota > Cyanobacteriia > Phormidesmidales > Phormidesmidaceae > Phormidesmis. Next base: position 11,290 of record JBARVU010000404.1, read on the forward strand.
TACGCCGAGCCGCATCAGATTGGCGTATTTCAATACAGCAGCGTGATTTTTTCAGCGGTGATTGGCTGGCTATTTTTCGATGAAATTCCTAACGGAATTTCGCTTGTGGGTATGGTGCTCATTAGCATCGGTGGGGCACTCGCGATTTACCTGGAGCAGCGGCCTAAAACGGAACAGGTTGATGAAGCAGCGGCTTGAAGGTAGCTACTCGAACACAGGTACGCCTGGAAAGCAAAGGTGCAGAGCGGTGGCACATATAATAGAGGCGTCCACTGCGCAGAACTCAAGCATGGCTCAGCAATTAGCAATCTCTAAGAACATCATCACGATGGCTGACTTGCAGCAGCGGTTTGGGGTCGTATCCAGTCAAGATGACCAGACCAGTTCTTCTTAGAAACGTCGTTTTGCTCAGTTCCTATGGCCTCACCCGTTGTTTTGATCACAGGTTGCTCGTCGGGCATCGGCAACGCTCTCTGCTGGGCTTTTCAGAACAAAGGCTATCGCGTTGTAGCAACCGCTCGGCAAGTAGAGCAACTCAAGGAATTGCAGGCAGCAGGAATGACTGTAATGGATTTAGACGTCAACAACCAACAAGCCGTAAAGAAGGTTGTCCACTCAGTTCTTGCCACCGAAGGCAGAATTGATGTTTTAGTCAACAATGCAGGGTTTGGGCAGTTTGGCCCCCTGATTGATATCGATCAAGACAAGCTTCGGCAACAGTTTCAAACCAATACTTTTGCGCCTTTAGATTTAGCACAGCAAGTTGCCCCGTCGATGAAGGAGCAGGGTTCAGGACTCATTATCAACATAGGTAGTATCTCAGGTCTCGTGCCGACTCCTTTTGCAGGTGCTTATTGCGCCTCTAAAGCTGCCCTTCACAGCCTGTCTGAAGTAATGCGTATGGAGCTTGCACCTTTTAACATCCAGGTTGTGACAATCCAGCCTGGTGCGATCGCCTCTAGTTTTGGTAACTCAGCAGAAAGTAGTCTAGATGAAGTCGCTGGTTCAAAATCGTGGTATGTCGATTTAGAGACGAACATCCGAGCAAGGGCGAAGCTTTCTCAATCGGCAGCTACTCCATCTGATAAGTTCGCGGCGGAGCTAGTCGCTCAAGTGACAAAACCCAATCCGCCCAGTGTCATCCGATTGGGGAAAAAGAGTCTCTGGTTGCCCTGGCTCCAGAGGATGTTGCCTAACCGCCTCATGGGATTCATACTCAGCCGCAAGTTTGGCCTCACTGACCTTAGCTAAGCTGATGTCTTAAGCTGAGCTGATGTCTCAAGGTTAGCTAAGCCGTCTCCTAAACGATTGACTGCGCTGATCACTGCTACAAAAGAAGCGGTGACGATGTTTTCATGAATGCCAATGCCATAGCATGTGTCTTGCTGAGCGGCAATTTCGACTAGCGCGATCGCCTGCCCTTCACTGCCGCTGCTAAGCGATCGCTCCTCATAGTGCCGAACTTGCAAGCTGCCTAAATCTTTTGTTACCTCGCTGGCATTCAGCGCTCTAACAAAGGCATCAATCGGGCCATTGCCCACGGCGGATAAAGTAACTTCGTGAGGGCGATCGCCCTCCGACTTCGCTGCCAAACATACAGAAATAGCCGTGCGACCGTCTGCTTGCTGAGAGGACTGATGAATCCGGTAGCTCAAAGGTTTGGTGTCCTGACAATAGGTTCGCTGAAAAATCTCCCAAATTTCTTGGGCAGACATCTCCTTACCGCTCGTATCCATCGCCTGCTGCACCACACGGCTCAGCTCTATTTGCAGCTTTCTCGGCAGCACCACACCATAATCGCGCTCCAGCAAGAAAGCAATGCCGCCTTTACCCGATTGGCTATTGACCCGCACCACCGATTCGTAAGAGCGCCCGACATCAGCCGGATCCATTGGTAGATAAGGAACGGCCCAGCGATCTTGAGGCTGACGAACGGCAAGGCCCTTTTTGATGGCATCCTGATGAGAGCCTGAGAAAGCTGTAAACACCAGCTCGCCAGCATAGGGATGACGGGGATGAACCGGTAGCTGAGTACAGTCTTCGGCTACGCGCACAATATCGTCTATCTGAGAGAAATCGAGATCTGGTGAAACCCCTTGGGTGTATAGGTTCATCGCTAGTGTCACCAGGTCTACATTGCCTGTGCGTTCACCGTTGCCAAACAGACAGCCCTCCACTCGCTGCGCCCCAGCCATTTGAGCCAGTTCGGCAGCGGCAATGCTACCGCCGCGATCATTGTGAGGGTGAACGCAGAGAATAGTCGCGTCACGGTAATCCAAATTTTGGTGCATCCACTCCACTTGATCGGCAAAGACGTTGGGCGTGGAAACTTCTACGCTGGCCGGAAGATTGATAATCGCTTTCGCTGATGGAGTAGGCTGCCATACCGCGAGCACTGCGTTGCAGATCTCTTGGGCAAACGGCAGCTCTGTAGAGGTGAATACTTCTGGAGAATATTGAAATCGCCAGCAGGTTTCAGGAGCTGCGGCTGCTAACGCTTTGATCAAACCTGCGGCCTCTGTCGCCAGCCGAACCGTGCCCGGTTTGTCCAAACCAAAAACGACCTGCCGGAAAACTGGGGCCGTCGCATTGTACATATGGACGATTGCTTGTCGGCTCCCTTGCAAAGCCTCAAAGCTTCTACGAATAAGTGATTCACGTGCCGGAGTGAGTACTTGAATTGTCACATCGTCAGGAATCAGATCCTGTTCTATCAAGCGACGAACAAAGTCAAATTCTGTTTGGGAAGCAGCCGGGAAGCCTACTTCAATTTCCTTGAAGCCGATATCAACTAAAGTCCGAAACAAGCGCAGCTTGCGACCAATATCCATCGGCTCGATCAGAGCCTGATTGCCATCGCGTAGATCAGTGCTAAGCCAAATGGGTGGATGGGTAATGGTTTTGTTTGGCCAGGTGCGGTGGGGCAAGTCAATTGGCGCAAAAGCAGTGTATTTAATCGCAGGGTAAGTCAACATGGAATGTCTTGAAAAGGGTGAGTTGTATTCAATTTAAGAAGATCGGGCAGCTAGCGATAAGCCCGCCAGAAAGGGATGCTTTCAGCAGACTAATCGCGGTTCACAAAAAGACAGCAGACAGCTGGCTAAACTTAGCCAAAAGCACTGGGAACGCTGGATAAAGTGTGAAAAATTTTGGGGTGTGAAAAAGTATTATGCGCGCCCGCGCAGCAGCAGCCCGCCAAGGCGAGTGCTGTAGATGTAGAGAGTTGTCGGCTGGGCGTTCATATGCTGCAAAGATAGCGTTGTCAGGAACATACGCAAGTACCCAGAATCCTAGCCCAAGGAAAACCGAGAGTCAAGCCTGAATCAATTTTTCTTGAACAGTCTGTTAGTTCGTTAAGAATCAGCAAGCGCCTGTGCAGTTTGGTTAGCTACTGCCCAGGAAACTTTAAGGATGCTCTCATTTAGGTGGAAGCGATCGCCCCGTAAAATAGCCTTAAGGCCCTCAGCAAACACTACAAATCTGGGGCAAGGAGCCGGCATGACAGAAATGAATCTGAAACATCCCAGCACACCCCTGGCCCAGCGGGTATCGCTAGTGCTGTTTTTGCTACGCCTGAGCGTATTCATCGCCATGATGATTTGGGTAATCGATAAATTTGTGCAGCCAGAGCATACTGCTGCTGTATTTCAAGCTTTTTACGGAATCAGTGGCGTTGCGACCGGAATTGTTTATCTCTTAGGAATTGTTCAGCTGCTGATCATGCTAGGCTTTGTCGCAGGCTACCAAAAGAAGATCACCTACGGCCTGGTGTTGCTTATGCACACTGCCTCGACACTAGTTTCCTTTCCCAAATATCTAGCTCCGTTTGCCAGCGCAAACATTCTGTTTTATGCGGCTTGGCCAATGCTCGCTGCCTGCTTCGCTCTATTCTATCTCCGAGACTTAGACACGCGCGCGACAGTGCAGTAACGACTAATGAGGCTTCCTAAGCTGGATCTTCATGCGGTGACTAGACATGATCGCCTCTACTAAGACTGGGCATTCTAATGCTCTAACAGGCCGAATGTTTAGTCCAATCTTAGTCCTTAAAAAATATTAAATCCTCAAAATGCGATTACGACAAAGCATTCAGCCGTTTGGTTGTTTGCGGATCCCGCAACTAGTCAAGATTGATAACGGGCTATCTCCAGTGTAGAAACCAACTATTGACGCATAGTCGAAGACTTCCCCAAGCAGGCTAGCATCCCCTCCGGTTTGCCGAGGCTGCAAAAGAAAACGGAAAAGACAACATCGTCACACAGCTACGTTGAGAGGGCCTAGACACTCGAACCGAATAACCTAGAAATTGCCAGAAATCAGCAGAACCCATAGCCTGCATAAGAGATACGCTTTATCTCTACCCAAAGCTTTGTCTCTTGGTGAGACTCAAAAGCTTTTCTTTGAGTCTAAACTTGGGATTTGCGAGTCCTTGATAGGACAAGTGTTGGGTAAATAGTCTAAGTCAGTGAAACTAAAGCACGTCAATAATTTAGAGAATAGTTCACCTTATGACGTTCAGTGCTGGTCAAGGCTAAGAACCGTCCCATCGCTCTCTTCGTGACCCCTGATCGACGATATGGCGACAGCGCGCCCACCATAGCAAGCGCGCTATTGCGCAACGAGTCTACGCAGTGGTATTCCCTGCGTAGACTCGTGTCAAGGATCTGCGTTATCTCGACTCAACAGCCGTCTGGCCCACAGAACGCGTGTGCGCTCAGTACTTCTGCGTTACAGATATAGGCGATGCCCGCGTAATTGTCGAAAAACCGCGCTGCGACCTCATCAGCAATCTTCAGGGCCATATCTTGATCGTCGGTGAGTACCTCAATTTTTATATCCGTGAAGGCGGTGCCGGAAACGGAGGGTTGTCCCGACGAGCGCACGTTGCGACTGCCTTTACCACCAGCGGCCACTACCGTATAACCAGTAGCCCCGGCTTTGTCGATAATTTCGGCGATCTTTTTCAGCAGCAACGTTTCCGTGACGATGACGAGCATGCTGGCTGGCTTAGCCATGTTGTTTACCTCTAGATGTGTGTATTCATTGAACTACATAGAAACTTAGGGAAATAGCAGCACCGCGCGATAGCGCGCTGATCTAGCTGCCGCGTTGGTCGCCGAACCAAAAGGGGCACCGGCAGACCACGACCCACCTGGGATCAGTTACCCAACGCCTGGGCAAGCCCGATGAAGAGCGGTATTCCTAAGGCAATCGCAACTGGCGTACCGATGGCTGTGGAAGAGCCGATGTAGGCAGAGGGATTGGCCGACGGGATGCCGGCTCGTAACGTGGGGGGCCCTGAGATGTCTGAACTGGAGGCAGCGATAACGGCCAGGATCACGACGCCACCAAGGCTGAATCCTGTGAGGGTGTGGGCAATCATGCCGAGACCGAAGGCAATGAACCCATGCAGCAGCGGTGCCACCAAGGCATATACAGCATACCACTGGGCCACCTTGCGCAGCTCGTTAAGCCTGGCAGCGGCTTCCATACCCATTATCAGCATCAGTACCGAAAGCAGGCCGCGAAAGAGGGGGTCGTAGAAGGTGGTATAGACACTTTCCGGCTGGGTTAGCAAACCTAGCGCGAGGCCCAGCAGCAGTGCCGATAGGGCAGAACCCTGGAGGCTTTCCTTCACGATTGGCCATACCTTGACCTGCTCGTCTACGGTACCACCTGGCTCGCCGGAATATCCGCCTGCGGGACTGTCCAACTCGCTGAGATACTTCTCATTTTTGAGATACTTTTTGCGCTTCTGCTTGCTGGTATAAATGCTGGCCAAAACGATCGCAGTCACGAGCGCTGGGATGTCCATGAAGGGATAGAGTGCGGCGGCCCAGGGCTCGTATGGGATGCCCTGCTCTTCCAGCAGCGTCAGAGCGGCGGCAAGGGTAGAGCCACTCACGGCACCGAATAAGCCTGCGGTCGCAAGGCCATCTTCAGTTTTGATACTCGGCAGCATACACAACGTGTAGCGCCCGATGAACACGATAAGAACTCCTATTAGCACGGCGAACACCGCAGGCAACAGTATCTCCGCCAGATTGGAGTCGCGGATCCCCTGGCCACCGGTCAGGCCGACTTTCATGAGCAGCATGAAGACGATGAACTTATAGGCCGCATCTGGAATGGATAGTCTGCTACCGAGGGAGGCGACAACTATGCCACCAATCAGAAAGCCGAGTGTCGGGGACTGCAACTGCGCCAGGAAGCGCGTCAAAAAATCGGATAAGAAATCCATGCTGGAACTCCTCCTTGAATTGTAATAAGTGAGCTTTAAAGAGTTGAAGAAAGTAGGGTGAAGCCCTTCACTCCTACAGCACAGGTGTTAAGCAAGACCTATCAACAAGGTGTTCAAAGAAGGCCGCGTTCTGAACGTAGTTGAAAGGCAGGCACTATCCCGCACGCTTTCCATAGATAGGAGTCTATTAAAACCTCAATCTTCATGTTGTTAAGTCTATCTTAAAATGCATCCGGAATCATACTGAGTTGCATGAGTTCGCAAAGCAATAATAAATGCAACTCATAAGGTTTTCTTTTACTT
>JBARVU010000405.1:0-22158 GCA_049646425.1 Phormidesmis sp.
GTGACAACCACATACTGGCCCGCTGGCGTGTCTAAGTTCTTGCGAGCGCTTGCCTCATCGATCAAGTCGTTCTCAATTACGATGGTCAGCCTGCCGCCGTCAGGCATTGCATCACGGGCGTTGATGCACAGGTTCATAAATATCTGATGCAGATGGGTCGAATCTGCCAAGACTTCTTTGGATAGCTCATTTGACCCTTCTGACGGCGGCATGTCCGAGTGAATCTCAATAGAGCTGGGAAACGCCTGACAAATGATCGCAATCACCTCCTGCAAGACAGCCCCGATATCGACAACAGCCTCACTCGTAGCATTTCCCTGGGCAAAGGTCATAATCTGGCGAACCATTTCAGTCCCTCGCCTGGCGCTCGTCTCCAGAATGTCTAGCTGATTTTGAGTGGCCGGGTCTGCCTCTGTAAAGCGGAGGCGAAACAGCTGAGCAATACCCAAAATCGGCGTCAAAATGTTGGCAAGGTCGTGGGCAACGCCGCTGGCTAACCGCCCTAAGCTTTCGAGTCGCTGAGCCTGATAGAACTGTTCTTCAAGACGTTTTTTTTCTGTGATGTCAGTGTTCACTTCCAAAAGAGACTGTGGGCGGCCCGAACGATCTCGCACTAATGTCCAGCGGCTCGCCACCAAGATCTCTTTTCCTGCTTTGGTCGATTGGGTCAGCTCTCCCTGCCAAAAGCCTTGCGATAGGGTGGTGTTCAGCGCTTGGTCAAAGTCAGGCCCGCCTCTCTTCTTCAGGAGCTGGCGAGCAACTTTGCCAAAGGCTTCGTTCTTACGCCAGCCGTATAGCCTAGTGGCCCCCTCGCTCCAAAACACAATTTTCCCGGTCAAATCTCGAACGAAAATAGCATCGGTCGCGATATCAATTAGGGCGGCTTGTTCGCGCGTTTGCCGATACAGGTCTGCCTGCTGAATCGCGATACCTAGCTGAGTGGCCACTTGCTGTAGCAACTGTGTGCTCTCTGGTACCCACTGCCGCGCCCCACGGCAGTGATGGGCAATTAGAAACCCCCAGAGCTGGTCTTCTTGCACAATCGGCACAACTAGATTTGCCCGCACCTGAAGGTTTTTCAGCAGGTTGACATAGCAAGCGTCAACCTCTGTGGTTTCGACATCGGCAATGCTGGTGATTCGGCCCTGGCGATAGGTAGCCATATACTGCGCGTTGAAGCAAGAGTCTAAGATATTCATACCGAGCGTTTTTACCCAGCCAGGGGCTACTGATTCGGCTTCAACCACGCCCTGCCAGTCGGGCTGCAAGCGAAAAACAATCACGCGGTCAGTCTGGAGAAAGTGGCGCACCTGCTCGGCGGCAGCGGTCAAAATCTGATCGAGATCAAGGGTTTGACGAACCGCGTCGGTGATTTCGGCCAGCAGCCGCTCTCTGGCTAGCTGCCTTTGAAGCTGAAGCGCACTGTGTTTGCGATCGCTCACATCCTTCATAAAGCAGTAGTGCCCCGTGAACTGCCGCTGTTCGTCGTAGGCGGAAACCATCACCAGCGACTTGTCAAACACAGAGCCGTCTTTCCTTGAGCCCCTTACTTCTAGCTCTACTTTCTCCTGGTGCAGCATCTGCTGATAGGCGGCGATCGCCCGCTCATGGTCATCTGGATGAACTGTGCTTTGCCAGTCGCTACCGACTATTTCAGCGGCTGTGTATCCGACCATTTGAGCGTAGGCGTCATTGACAAAGACATAGCGGCCTTGGGGATTCAGCTGTGAAATACCTTCTACCGCGTTACTCAAAGCCGTACTCATCTCCTGTCGCTGAAGAACGGCTTGCTTGTGATCGCTCACGTCCCATATAAAGCCATTGAAGAGGACATCGCCATTGGGCAGACGTTCTGGCTGGGCAATTGACTTTACCCAGCGCACCCCACCAGAGGGTGGTAGCATGCGAAACTCTATCCTAATGACTTCTAGCTGCTGAGCCGCCTGGTGAACTGCCTGCTTTAGTTGGGCTGCATCCTCAGGATGAATCATCGCCCAAACTTGGCTAATATCTCGCGCAGATGCTTCAGGGCTTAGCTCCCAAATATTGCGGCACCCAGCGCTCACATAGAGAAATTCATCAGAGCCATCGGGGTGAAGTAAGTACTGGTGTATTACGCCAGGAATGTTGTCAGCTAGCCGTTGCACCATCGCTTCTTGTTCTCTCAGTGCGAGCTCAGACTGCTTGCGCACGGTCACATCTCGCGAAATACAAAGAATCGATTCAATGACATTTTCCTGGGTTAGCTCAGGGGCCAACCGCATTTCAAACTGTCGCGAGCCTAGGGCTGCGGGCACCTCGAACTCGATGGTCTGAGCCTGGCCTGTGCGCAGCAAATGCTGCGCGGTGGCTTCCCACAGGTTTACCATATCCACTGGGAGCCCTAGTTCGCGGCAGGTTTTGCCAATGAACTGCTCAGCCGACACACCCGTGACCGCCTCAAGCTTAGGGCTGACGTAAAGATGCCGAAAGTCGGTGTCGAAGCGCTCAATAATATCGGGCGAATTTTCTACCAGTGCCTGGTACATTTGCGCCTGCTGCTGCAAGGGATCGCGCCGATGCCGATGCAACAAGATCTCTACTCGCGCTAGCAGCTCCTCGGCATCGAAGGGCTTAGTGACATAGTCGTCTGCGCCTGCCTCAAGTACCACCGTACTTTGCGCCTCTGCTACCGCGTCTATGAGCAGCAATATTGGTATCTGAGCACCACCAGCACGAAGCTGCTGACACAGGCTAATGCCATTTGGCTGAAGCGTGGCAGCATCTAACACCACCAGGTCGTAGTCAGCTACCGTCCTTTGTAGGATAGATCCTGACCACCTGGGTTGTTGCTCTGCTCGCTCGACAGTCGCTGTATCCACTCGATAGTGATGACTTAAGTGCGAGCCTCGGAGGAGACTGTTAATCGTTTGACCGCTCTCCACGACCAAGATTTTCATAGCAATATTGAGATATCTAGAGTAATGTCCAGAGAACCAGGTTTTGTAAAAACTCTTTGCTATAGCTTGGTGGCTAGGCGGCACGAATATGCTTAAAGCTTTAGCCTATCAATTCTCAATAGATATTACCAACGAGAATCCCTTTGAATCGCAAGGGTTTTACCCTATCGTGCGGCAAGACTATGCTCAATTTATTATTTTGACTTTCTCATCAAAGATTATACCGAACGCAATATAAGTTCCTAAACCCGACTTTTATGTTGACATACCTCATAGTTTCTTCATACTTAGCCTCTACTCTTATGCTTAATTCGTGGTGAAGCCTATGAAAGCTCTCGATCATCTCCTTTCTATTGCGCCTGGTTTGAGCCAGCCTTGGTGGATTAAAGTCGAAACACAATTACCAGACTGCACTTATTACTTTGGGCCGTTCGCTAGCAGGCAAGAAGCCGCAGTTTTGCAGGCTGGCTATGTTGAGGATTTGGTTCAAGAAGGGGCTCAAAATATCAGGCACGCTATCGAAAAAGTCCGCCCTGAAGCTTTGACTATCTACGGCGTGGATGCAACAGATTGACCTTCAATCAGCAGGTTGTCTCGGCGGCGGTAGCGCTGGTTGTTGAGAACCGGCCCTAGCCGATCTCTATTCAGCAACGGCTGAGACTTGAGAGGAAGATTTGCCAATCCCGGTGGCGCGGCTGAGTACCCGAGCAGTTCGGCTGCGAGCGCCGCTGATATAGGTGAAGAAGACAGGAACTACCACAAGTGTCAGCAGCGTAGACGTGGAGAAACCGCCGATCACGGCGATCGCCATCGGACTCCGGGTCTCTCCGCCTGCCCCAATCGCTAGCGCAATCGGCACCATGCCCGCCATTGTCGAAATCGAGGTCATCAGAATCGGGCGCAGGCGAGTAATCCCCGCTTCGATCACGGCCTGACGGCGAGACTTGCCTTCCTGCACCGCGATCAGCGCGTAGTCCACGAGCAAAATAGAGTTTTTGGTCACTAGGCCGATCAGCAGCACCATGCCGATTAGGGCAAACAGACCCAGCGGCTTTTGGGCAATTAGCAGACCCATCAAAGCACCACCCAGGCACAGCGGCAGCGCCACCATCACCGCAAACGGATAGAGAAAATCGTTGTACAGCAGTACCAGTACGGCGTAGATCATCATCACTGCTGTGCCTAATGCCAACCCAAAGCGGCTGAAGATCTCTTTTTGAATTTCCGCATCGCCTGTAGGCTGCTGTCTAACGCCAGCGGGCAGGTTTTGGAAGGCAGGCAGCGCATCGACCGCTTCAATGGCTTCACCCAAGGTGATGCCCTGTAAATTTGCGCCGACGGTGACCTGACGAGAGCGGTCAAACCGGTCAATTTGAGCCGGGCCGCTGCCAAATTCGATGTCAGCAACAGCGATGAGCGGCACTAGCTCGCCGTTTTGAGTCGGTACCTGAAGGTTTTGCAAGGTGCTGAGGTCGTCAGTGGTTTCGGGGCTGAGGCGCACGCGGATGGGGATCTGGCGATCGCCCGCATCAAAGTCAGCCAGGTTCGATTCGGTATCCCCGATAGTCGCCAAAGAAGCCGTGCGGGCGATACTGCTCACCGACACGCCCAGATCAGCCGCTCTGGCCATGTCTGGCTGGATCAAAATTTCGGGCCTGACCAGCGCCGCCGTAGAGCTGACTTCGACCAAGCCAGGGAGCTGTCGCATTTGCTGAGTAAGATTTCGGGCCGCTTCGGTCAACCGCTCGGGCTCTTCCCCGGTCAGCACCACCTCAAAGGCTTTGCCGCCGCCTGTAGCGCCCTGGTTTTGGAAGTTTATTCGCGCCCCTGGAACGGCCTGAAAGTTTTCTCTTAGCTTCTCTTCAAAATCTTCTCTAGTAATTCGCTCACCCTTGGGCTTAAGCTGCACAAAGGCTGTCGCCTCAGCCGGTGACTCCACGGTAAACACCCGCTCAGTCGCATCGTCGGCCAGCAGCAGGTCGCTCACCCGGTTCGTGAGCTGCTCAGTTTTCTCTAAGGTGGAACCGGGCGGCAGCTCAATCGACACCCGGCTCAAGTCCGTATCGCCCGAGTCGAATAAAGACGTGGGAATGAACTGCACCAGGGCCAAGCTGGCGATAAAGAAGGCGACGGCCAGGGTCACTGTCAGCAGGCGATGCCTCAGCGCACTGTTCAGCAATTTGTGATAGGGCAGCAGGCGCCGGGGTACGCGCAGCCCATCTGCGGCCAGCACCGTATTCTCTTCGCTGGTGTCTGGCTTTGGCTTCAGTAGGTAGGCCGACATCATCGGCGTCACCAGTCGGGCTACTAAGGTAGAAAACATCGTAGCAACGGCGACAGTGACTCCGAAAGGTTTAAAGAACTGGCCAGGAATGCCGCCCATAAAGGCGACTGGAATAAATACGGCCACAATAGTTGCCGTGGTCGTGATTACGGCTAGACCCACTTCGGCGGTAGAATCCAGCGACGCTTGAAAGGGCGATTTACCCATTTGAATGTGACGCTCGGCGTTTTCAATCTCCACAATGGCGTCGTCTACCAGATTGCCGACCGCCAGCGTGAGCGCCAGCAGCGACATGCTGTTGAGGGTGTAGTTGAGCGCTTGCAGCACCAAAAAGGTTGGGATAATAGACAGTGGCAGGGCGGTCGCGGTGATCAGCGTAGAACGCCAGTCGCGGAGGAAAACGCCGACGACAACAATGGCTAAAATACAGCCCAGCACCAGCGAGTCGATAGACGCCTGATAGGAATCGCGAATTTCAGTGGCTTCGGTGTAGATGAGCTGAAAGTTGATGTCTTCGGGGAGGGTTTCTTCGAGATCGGCGATCGCTTCCTTTACCCCTTCTTCGACCGTAACGACAATGCTGCCCTTACTCCGGTAAACCTGAAAACCAACCACCGCCTCGTTGTTGAGATAGGCCGACTGGCGCACTTCTGCGAAGTCATCTTTTACCGTTCCCAGACTGTCTAAAGGCACTGTCCCGCCAGCAGGCAATACCACCTGAAAGTTCTGAATAGCCGCAACCGTCTCGGCGCTACCCAGCGTGCGAATGCCCTGCTCCACACCAGAAATATCGCTGCGCCCGCCCGGCAAGTTGATATTAGACTGGCGGACTTGGTCGTTTACCTGAGTGGCAGTAATGCCCAGCGCGTTGAGCTGCGAGGGGTCTAAATCCACCCGAATTTCTCGGTCTAGGCCGCCGGTGCGCTGCACCCGAGAAACACCTTTGGCCGCCAGCAGCCGGCGACTGATGGTTCTATCAACCAGGTCACTGAGTTCTTCTACGGAGCGCTGATCAGAGCTGACGGTATAGATCACAACAGGCGCACCGCCCGAAAACTCCAGCCGCCTCACTGTAGGGTCTTGCGCATCTTCAGGGAGGTCTTGCCGAATCCGGGTAATGGCATCGCGCACGTCATTGGTCACCTGCTCGGTATCGACCCCCAGATCAAACTCGATTACAGTCGTCGAGAAGCCGTCGCCGACGGTAGAGGTGAGGCTGTCGATATTGCCCAGGCCCGCGACAGCGTCTTCTACTTTTTTAGTGACCTGAGTTTCTAGCTCTTCAGGGCCAGCGCCCGTTTGCTGTACTTCGACGATCACAGCGGGCACGTCGATATTGGGATTGGAGTCAATGCCGAGCTGTCCAAAAGCGACGATGCCAGCGACCGTCAGCACCAGAAACAGCACAATGGTAGGCACCGGGCGCTTAATCGACCAGGCAGAAATATTGAACATTTACTTCACGACCTCCACGGTGTCGCCATCCTGCACGTAGCTCGCCCCTTCAACAACGACCGCTACGTTAGGCTGTAAGCCTGAAGTGATTTCGGTTTTGGCAGGGGTGTCGCCAGCGGCGGGAATGCGATCGCCAATTTCTACCGACCGAGCTACGGCTTTGCCTTCTGCACTCACGGTATACACAACAAATCCGCCGTTGGGTTGGGGCAACACAGCCTCAGCAGGAACAACCACGCCCTGCCGGGAGCCCGTGACAATTTCTGCCTTTAAGAACATGCCTGGACGAAGGCGATCGCTCCCAGGCAACCCAATTTTCACCGTTGCATTACGATTCTGCGGATCAACCGTGGGGTCGATGCTGCGAACGCTGCCTTCTAGCTGCAAATTGGGATCAGACTTTGAGGTGATTTGCACTGGCGCACCCAGGCTGACCTGAGCAAGCTGAGTTTGAGGAATTTTGACCGCTAGCTCTAGCTGGTCGCCGCTGATAATTTTGAACAATGGGGTACCCACTGAGGCAATATCGCCAACGGTGGCATTTTTCTCAGCGATGATGCCGCTAGCCGGGGCGAGTACCTCAGTTTGAGCAAGCTGAGTTCTAAGCTGATCGACCTCGGCCTGACGGCTACGAACGCTCGCCCGAGCGCTCTCAATAGCAGCCGCATCTGCGCCGACGGTTTGCTCTGCGGTCGCGACTTGAGTCTGGCGACGGGTCAGCTCTTCCTGGCTGATCGCACCTCTACTATATAGACTGGCGTAGCGATCAAGGCTTTCTCGGGCTTCAGCTGAGGAAGCAGCAGACTGGCCTCTTTCGGCCTCAGCCTGGGCGACTTGGGCCTGGGCAGCGGTGACCTGAGCCTGGGCCTGCTCTAGCTGGGCTTCTAAAACTGAGCTGTCAAGCGTGGCAAGAACCTGGCCAGCGCTGACGCGATCACCCTCCCGCACCTCTACCGACAGAATTTGCAGCCCACTTGCTCTAGGCGCCACCGAGAGCAAATCAAACGCTTCTACCGTGCCGTTTGTCGTGATGGTTTGGCGAATCGGCGCCGTTTGGGCGCGGGCAGTTGTGACACTGGCGCTAGAGACTTCCACAGGGGCAGCAGGTGCGTCGGTAGGCGATGGCTGAGCAGCAAAGCGGGTGGCAACGAAGGCTAAGGTCAGCCCCAAGCCCAGTCCTAGTAACAGTCCTCGATAGCCGCCAAGCCAGCCCGGTCGCGGGTCTTTCTCAGGCGCCAGTCGAGTAGAAATTTCAGTCGATTGCAATGAGTCGTCCTCATCGCTTTTTAGAGGTTGATAGGCCACAGGTTGGGGATTCGCGAATGATGTAGGCTAGAGACCGTCAGTGCGAAGGCTTCCCAAAAAGCTATGGAAGCACCGCTAAAATCTTGACAACACCTGCTCGGCTCAGCAATTCATCTATTTTACAAAAGTTCACTAATTCTTAGTATTACCGATTGGTCGCGAATTGTGGGCTCGAACTGACCACCCTCATAACAGCCACAGCCTGTTTGTGTTTTTGGGTTATTGCCCTTACGGATGGGGCCTAAACAGAGGTCGGTGCGCGACGCTAGCCTCATTTGGTCTACAATTCCCGCAATGCTTCCGAACCGCCCTATGATTACCTGCCCCAACTGCAATCATCAAAACCCCGACGGTGCCCTCCAGTGTGAAGCCTGCTACACCCCTTTGCCGGCCACCATTGCCTGCCCTAGCTGTAACACCCCAGTACAGGCAGATGCGAGCTTTTGCGGCCAGTGTGGCTACGATCTTAGAGACGTCGCGGCTGGCGGCAGTGAAGCGGCAGCACCCGTTTCAGAAATGCCGGATTCGGCCGCTCCGACGCAGAACTTTATGGTCTCTGGAGGGGCAGGAGGAAATTCAGGAGAGGCGGAAAATACACCTGACTTTGAGCTGCCCGACTTAGTTGAGCCTGACCCGCTCGTGGTGCCAGACCCTGTGGGCGTCGAGGTGGCTAATGAGTCAGCGGCTAACGAGGCAGCGGAACCCGTAACCAGTGAGTCAGCCGAACCAGTGGTAGCCTCGACAGGATCTGCGGAAATCGTAGAACCGCCCACACCAGCCGTTCCCTCTCCCCCGGTCAACGTCACTCAGCTACAGACCCTCACGGCCCGACTCCGGCAGGTACAGACCGGCAGCGTGATCGAAATTCCTAGACAGCTATCTGTGGTGCGGATTGGGAAACCTAATGATCAAACGCCGCCTGACATTGATGTCGCTGGGTTTCCAAACTCAGAAGTGGTTTCCAGGGTTCATGCCAATCTACGGGTAGAAGGCGATGTCTACTACTTGGAAGATGTGGGCAGCTCAAACGGAACCTATGTCAATGGGCTACCGCTGCCGGTGGGTAATCGTCATCGGCTGCGTCCGGGCGATCGTATCGCCTTCGGCAAAGGTGACAAGGTCAGCTTTATTTTTGAAACGGTTTAGTCGCAGGCATTACCCGCTTCGCACTGAGCTGATCGCGAATTGGCCTATCTGTGCGTTGTGTCCTTCCCATCTGGTGTTGCACTGTGTCCGCCTTAAATACCGTCCTCACACTTTCTCTCCTACATCCCATCGACAAAACGCCGGTACAGAGCTGGACTTTTGAAGAAGAGCCGGTCGTTCGTATCGGTCGCTCTGTCAGTAATGATGTCATTCTTTACAGCGCGGTCGTGTCACGGCACCATGTAGAGCTTCGCCAGAACGACGACGGTTGGGAAATTCACAATATCGGCACGAATGGGACTTATCTGGCCGGACAGCGAATTGAGAGCAAGCCCGCCCAAGATGGCCTGGTAATTCGGCTCGCTCGCTCCGGCCCAAATATTCAAATCAACCTCGCTCGCCAGACTAAAGGGATGTCTTCTATTCATGCCCTGATTGCCAAGCAGAAGCAGATGGCGGAGTAATTTCCCCGGATGTTCGCTGTCTCATGCTAAGTTTTGAGCGACCTTGCAAATGAGCCCGCTCAACGAAAGTCTATGGATAGAGGCGACCAGATCTATACGATGCGTGAAATTGTGGGGGTTCCTTACGAGCATCACGGCATAGATTGCGGGAATGGCAGCGTCATTCACTACAGTAAAACCGGCGAAGCAACAATTGCCCGCACCTCTCGAACTGCGTTTGCGCGCGGCGGTGCGATTTACGTCAAAGCGCAGCCGACTGCGTTCATCCCGGCAGTGGTAATAGACCGGGCCGAAAGCCGCCTGGGCGAGCAGCAGTATGACTTATTCTTTAACAACTGCGAGCACTTTGCCAACTGGTGCAAAACCGGTCGTAGCGAATGTTCTCAAATCAATAATTTTGGCCTGCGCTTCGATCAAATCAAGCTGCCTCAGGTCGAGACATTGGCGAACCGGGCTGGTTTAGAAGCCGGTCAGCGCGAGTCACCAGAAAAAACAATACAGCTATTCCGAGAGGCGTTGGGGAATGTAGCGATCGCCACTAACACCCTTTTACCCCGATACGAACAGGCCACCGCCGACACCCTCACCTGGCACAGAGTTGCCCAGCGTGCCCTCACCAAAGGCCGTGAGGATCTCGCCCGCGCCGCCCTCTACCGAAAAGTCGCCGCTCAAAAAGAAGCCAAAGAGATTCGCGCTCAGCTTAGCCAGCTTTCAGATCTGCAACTCACATTGGAGCAAAACCAAGCGTTAGTCCCCTCTGCTTTAACATAGAACCCAGTGCTTTAGCTGCCTACTCAAGAAGCTGATTCGTCAGGCTTTGACCGCTTTTTTCGGCGGTGATAATAGCGGCGATCTATCCATTTCAGGGCCACGGTAGCGGTATTACCGTGGATCAATAGCGATGCCAGCACCGTCAGGGTGACAATACTCCAGAGCAGACCAATATCGTCGAAGCTGGCGGTCGCAGCGGTGTGGTTCTGCGCGTAAGCCAAATAGTAAAACGAGCCGAAGCCCCGAATGCCAAGAAAGGCGATCGCGCCCCGCTCCAATCCACCCATCTTCTGGCCGATCAAAGCAAGCAGCCCCGCTATCGGTCTGACGACGATTATAAACAGTGCCGCAAACAAAAAGTTAGACCAGGTCAGTAGCTCTACGTTAGTTGTGGCCACAAAGCCGCCTAGCGCCAGCAGCAATAGTCCTGCGAAAATTCGCTCTAGCTGAGTCGCGAACTGATGCGGCTTTTGGTGATAATCGTGGTTTTTTGAGAAGTTTTGTCGGGTGGCCACCGCCGCTGCGAAGACCGCCAAAAAGCCATAGCCATGCAGTGCCTCGGCTAGCCCATAAGAAAGGAAGATAGCCGCCACCACGAACAGTCCTTCGCGGGTTTCTTCTCGCACTGTTTCATCGGAAACGCGAAACGCATAGTGCCCTAGCAGCCAGCCCACCGCAGCGCCGACCAGGATACCCATAATCACTTTGAAGGCAAGTTCATAGGCCGTCCATTCCAGCAGCCAGGGCCCTAGCTTACCGCCGTGATTGGCTACACCCAAAGCCAGGTAAACAAAGGGAAAAGCTAGCCCATCATTCAGCCCTGCTTCGGTTGTCAGGCCAAAGCGCACCGGATCTTCGCCGCCTTCATTCGGTGGACCAACCTGCACACTGCTGGCCATCACCGGATCGGTTGGGGCCAAACAAGCCCCCAGCAAAATCGCATCTGCCAGCGGTAGGCCAAACAGCCAATGACCCAACAGCGCTGCCGCCGCAATCGAAAGCGGCATCGTAATCGCCAGCAGCCGCCAGGTCAGCTGCCACCCGCGCAGCCGAAAGGTCCGGTCAATCGCCAGCCCCGCCCCTGCCAAAGAGATAATCACGATAATCTCCGTCAGGTACTCAGCCACAATGGTATGGGCTTGATTGTCAATCGGGTTGAGCGCAGGCAGCCCCACAGACCGACTAAACAGCAGCACTGCCAGGAGAAAATACAGCAGCGGCACATTGATAAACTTGGATCCCTTAATGTGAGGCAGCCAGGTAAGACCCAGTAGCGCCAGACCGAAGGAGACATAAAAAATTATCTTGGGATCAATAGGCACTGGCAAAAGAGCTGATTAGCTTAGCTGACTGCCTTATCGTGCATGAAGCCAACTCACCCTGTCATATGCCCTGAAGAACAGATTAGGAGATAACAGTCTTCCTAATCCCCATCTCCCATCTTCTTCTACTCATGAATCCGCCCGTTCGGCATAATCGTCCCTGTGAGCTTTGCCCCTAGCAGCTTCACCATAATCTTGTCGCCGTAGCCTACTTTAGCGCCACTGAGATCCGCGCCACTGAGATCTGCGCCGCTAAGGTCTGCGCCAATCAAGTCTGCGCCGCTGAGGTCAGCATGGCTAAGGTCGGCCTGCAGCAGATTCGCGCGAAACAGACGAGCTTTCCGCAGGTTGGCTCGGTTAAGGTTGACCTTATGCATAAAAGTATCGCTGAGGTCTGCGCCCGCTAGGTTGGCGTTGCTGAGATTGCGGCCTGAGAAGTCCTTTTCTTTGAGGTTGGCTCCTTTCAGGTCGGCGCCGCTGAGATCTGGGTTGCGCTTGTCCCTGGCCGGTTGGCTGGTGCTGGCAGTCTGGCTAGAGGTGGATCGAGTCGGTTGAGAAACTGGGGTGGATCTGCGATCACCCACAGCCCCCCCTGTCTTTGAACCATTAGAAGATGAGCCATTCTCTTTGCCGTTTGTTGGCGCATTAGCGCTATCTTTGGCAGCAGACTGTTTAGCGGCCTGCTCTCGACGCGGCCATTGACTGCTGGGATAGCCAGCGGGAGGATAAGGCGACCGGTAGGAGTCGGCATAGCTATTGGTTGAACTAGAATAGCTGCTCGCAGCGGCTCGCCGATAAGCTTCATAGGGAGGTCGATAGCTGCGGCTTTGTGACTTGGCGCCGTCGGTGCTGCCGTTGGCCTGTCCGTTAGCGCTGGCCGCAGATTGATAGGCCCGGCTATAGGGGCGGTAGGTCGAGTCGTCACCAGGGCGATAGGTCGCCTCACGACTGCGACCGTTTTTAGAGTAGGCAGTCCCTCGCGCCGCTGATTTAGCCTCGGATTTGGCACTGTGACTCGCTGGAATCTTGCCATCGCGACACTGCGAGCGCAAAAACGACCGGGCCTCATTGAGCTGCTTGAGTTTGGCTTCTGCCTTTTCGCGCAAGCGCTGGCGATCGCTCGGAATTCGATCTGGATGCCAAATAAACACCAGATCTTTGTAGGACTGGTTGACCTCCGTCATGGAAGTTCCCGGCTCTAGCTCCAAAACTTGATATGCCTGGTCAGTGGAATCCATACGCGCCGGTCAGCGTGGTTTTCATACAGTGGAAGCATCTTAGTCGGTATTCTTAAAATGAGCTGAGATAGCACTCGCTCCGCCCTGATTATGACGGATAGCGCCCAGCAAGGACAGTAATCACAGTAAAGCTTAAGAAGCTCACTTAATCTTCTGTAAGGTTAGGGCTCTACTGCACGGCTATTTGGTCAGCTTTAGCTCATTGATATTCCACAGTGCCCCTCCCAGCGCCGTATATTTCACATTCTCAATTTTATTGCGCACCGCCGTCATCGAATACTGCCCCACTAAGTGAATAAAGGGCAAATTCTCCTGCACGAGCTGCTGGGTCTCACCATACAGGGCTTTACGATCAGCTTCGTCCAGCGCCTGAGCCGCCCGAATATACAAATCGCTAATGTCCTGCTCCCAGTCATAGACTTCCTGGCCCGGCAGTATCCCTTCAGGCGTCTGCTGATTAAAGAAATGCAGTCCACCAGCTGTCAGCCAGAGGTTAGCGCTGCTATTGGGTTCGACACCTGCCCCAAAGCCCAGCACGACTGCTTCCCACTTCAGGCTATCGCTCAAATTGCCTACGAGCGCATTGAAGTCAATCGGCTGAAAATCGACTGTGATGCCGATCTGCGCCAGATTTTGTTTGATTTGGGCGCCAGCAGACTCGCGAATCTCATTGCCGACGTTGGTCTGCAAGGTAAAGCGCACCGAGTTGCCGTCTGCATCTACCAGCTGGTTGCCCTGATAGTCAAAGCCCGCCGATAGCAGCAGATCTCTGGCTTTTTGAATGTCGAAGTCGTACACGGGCAGGCCCGACTCCGCAAAATAGGGACTTTGAGGCGCAATTTGAGAATTTTGCATCTCACCAAGCCCTTTGAAGATGTTGTTAAGCATCGTATCGCGGTCAATGGCGTAGGCGACGGCCTGCCGGAATTCCACGGTATTAAACCAGGCCGACTTAATGGGGTCTACTACCGGCTCACCGTCGCGGGAGCCTTTATTCAGGTTGAAGGTGAGGAACAGGCGCGTCGTGGTCGGGCCGCCGTTATACACTGTGTAGTTGCCCTGCTCTTCATCCTGCTTCATTAGCCCAAAGTTGTCTGGCGTTACCGACATCAGGTCAGAGTCGCCCGAGCGGAAGCGCACAAATTCGGCGTCCTGTGAATTCACCACCGGCCAGATGATCTCCTCGATGTAGGGCTGCTGCTCACCGTTGGGGCCTTCGTCCCAGTAGTAGGGATTGCGCTCAAACGCAATTCGCTCTCCAGGAATGAAATATTTGATGGTGTATGGGCCATTGCCCACCACTTGAGAAGGATCTTCGCCAGTGCCCCATTTAGTCAGAAATAGGGGCTGACCATTGATGTCTTTCGTGTTGACCGATTCTTCAAGCGCGTGCTTGGGCAGAATCGCGATGCCACCGGTTACCCGTAAGAAAGGGGCAAAAGGCTCAGGAATTTTGAACTCAACCCGGCGCTCATCGAGCTGGGTGACGGTCGGCAGCTTTCCTTCGACACCGATCCGCAGCACATCACGGGTATCTGTCGGAATGGCCTCATTGAAGATCAAATCGTTGTAGGTAAAGGCTACGTCGGCGGCAGTGAGAGGCTCACCGTCTGACCACTTGAGATTTTCTTTGAGGGTAAATACGATGCTCAAACCGTCTTCGGAAATGTCCCAGGATTCTGCCAGGGCAGGGACAATTTCAGTGGTGACCTGATCAATGCCAATCAGCCCTTCGTACATCAGCGCAAGTACTTCGGTGCTGGTGCTTTCCTGGGTCAGCAGGTAATTGAAGGTTTTGGGTTCGCCCAGCACGGTGCTGATCAGGCGGGGCGAGCTATTGGCATCGGTTCTAAAGTTTTCTAGCCGGAGCTGGCCGAGCAGACCGCTTCCTGGGCTGCAGGCGGGGAGGGCGATCGCCAGCATCAGCGCCGTTATCGCGAGTAGAAACAGCCGCCAGAGCCGAATGCCTCGCAGTCGATTGTCCACCAGTGCTTGCCAGTCCATAGCGCTATAAAATTGGTAAGTTCTTCAATTCACCCAATGATAGAGAAAAATCAGGCCGTTGCATACTTGAGCAACCCTCGGAGGTTGGGCTACACAAGGCTGAACCCGCCCTACAGCGGGCTCTCTAACACCACCAGGCTGCGAGCCGCAACGGGGATCTTGTCATCTTGGCGGAAGGTTTTCGAGCGCTTGACGAAGCCTTCTGATTTGGTATCTATCAGTAGCTGCCAGCGGTGATCGCCCAGCCCTTCTGGCAGCGCAAATTCTAGCAAATCGTAATGCGCGTTAAACATCAGCAAAAAGCTGTCATCTATCACCTGCTCGCCTCGGTGCGAAGGTGTCGCAATTTCTCCGCCGTTCAAAAATACCGTCAGCGTTTTCACAAAGCCCGCTGTCCACTCATCGTGCATTTCACCCCCTTCCACGTTGAACCAGCCGATGTCGCTGATCCCCGAGCCGTGAATCTCGCGTCCGTAGAACCAGTGACGACGGCGCAGCACCGGGTGGTCGTGCACAAGCTTGATCAATTTTTGGGTGTAGCGCAGCAGGGCTTTGTTTTCGTCTGGTAGATTCCAGTCAATCCACGAGAGTTCGTTGTCATGGCAGTAGGTGTTGTTATTGCCGCGCTGTGATCGCCCCATTTCGTCCCCGGCTAACAGCATTGGCACCCCTTGAGACAGCATCAGCGTCGCCAAAAAGTTTCGCTGCTGCTGCGCCCTCAGATGCAATATCTCCGGTTGATTTGTCGGGCCTTCGACGCCGCAGTTCCAGGAGCGGTTGTGCTCTTCGCCGTCGCGATTGTCCTCGCCGTTCGCTTCATTGTGCTTGTCGTTATAGCTCACCAGATCTCGCAGCGTGAAGCCATCGTGAGCGGTGATAAAATTGATGCTGGCATGCGGTCTGCGGCCAGTGTGCTCATACAGGTCAGAGCTGCCGGTAAAGCGAAAGGCAAACTCTCCTAGTGTTGCATCTTCCCCGCGCCAAAAGTCTCTGACCGTGTCGCGATACTGGCCGTTCCACTCTGACCACAGCAGCGGAAACTTGCCCACCTGATAGCCGCCATCACCCACGTCCCAGGGTTCAGCGATCAGCTTCACTTTTGACAACACCGGATCCGGGTGAATGATGTCAAAGAAAGTTGCCAGCGTGCCGAATTCAAACAGTTCGCGGGCCAGGGCCGAAGCCAGGTCGAACCGGAAGCCATCGACGTGCATCTCCTGCACCCAGTAGCGCAGGCTGTCCATAATCAGCTTTAGCACCTGCGGGTGGCTCATTCGCAGCGAGTTGCCGCAGCCGGTGTAGTCCATGTAGTAGCGCTCATTATCGCCGACCAGCCGGTAATACGAGGCATTATCTACGCCCCGAAAGCTCAGGGTTGGCCCCATGTGGTTGCCTTCGCCAGTGTGGTTATACACCACATCTAAGATCACCTCAATGCCCTCTGCATGTAGGGCTTTGACCATGCCTTTGAACTCGTGAACCTGATTGCCCTCGATACCGGAAGCGCTATAGCCTGAGTAAGGCGCGAAGTAGTTGAGCGAGTCGTAGCCCCAGTAGTTCCTCAGGTCTTTGCTGGCCAGATAGCCTGGCTGGCCGTGGAAGTGGTGAATCGGCATCAGCTCGACTGCCGTGATCCCCAGCGATTTGAGATGCTTGATGGCGGCGGGGTGCGCGAGTCCTGCGTAGGTGCCCTGTAGCCGCTTAGGAACCTTCGGATGGGTTTTGGTGAAGCCCTTAACGTGCAGCTCGTAGATGATGGTTTCATTCCAGGGAATTTTGGGGGCGTGATCGCCTTCCCAGTCAAATTGAGTGTCGACCACGACACACTTGGGCATATTTTTGGCGCTGTTGAGATCGTTGTAGGTGAGATCTTCGTCGGCCTCATGCCAGCTGTAGCCAAAGGTCTCCTGGCCTGAAGTGACGTCTCCAGCGATCGCCAGCGCATAGGGATCGATCAGCAGCTTGTTTGGGTTAAACCGATGCCCATTTTCGGGTTCAAACGGCCCATGTACCCGGAAGCCGTAGCGCTGACCGGGCTCAACCTCTGGAAAGTAGCCGTGCCAGACAAAGTTATAGACCTCTTTCAGCGAATAGCGGGTTTCTTTGCCGCGCTTAGTAAATAAGCACAGCTCCACCTTCGTGGCGTTTTCAGAGAAGAGCGCAAAGTTCGTTCCCTTGCCGTCCCATGTTGCACCTAACTCGTTAGCAGTTCCCGGTAGTTGCCGAATATCCATAAAGTAATGAGCTGAAAAAATAAGGCGATTCTCTCTGAATAATTAAAGAGGGAAGCGTCGCCGACGCACAGGCACTGATAATAAATCTGCCGCAATCTCTACAGAGCAAGCTATTGGGCCGTCTGTAGAGATATTCCCCACAGCATACCGTGCCTGCTCGTAACAGGAAAAAACTCATGACCTGATTCCTCCCACGGACAGATTTTAAGATGGATTTTTCAGCCCAACCACCTTTCTGACGACTCTCTAGCGACCCTTCGCCAATCGTTCAGCCGCAAACTAAGCGGGTTTTTTGCCTTTGCCCTTTTGCTTGCTGCGCACATAGATCATCTTATCTCTGCGGTGAATTTCAAAAGCGTCAATCGCTTCAAACAGCCCACTAAGCTTCGCGTAGCCATAATTGCGCGAATCGAAAGACGCCTGATTTGAAATGTGAGCGCCTACCGCCGAAAGCCGCGACCAGCCATCTTCGTTCTGGATATTGGTCACAGCGCCTCTCAAAAGATTCATAAGCTTGGTGTCTTGCTTAAGCTGCTCACCCGTTTTGCGGATGCCCGGTGCCATGCTGATAGAAGCGCCGGTCCCAACGCCAGCACTCTCACACTCCACGGCCTGACCCAAATTCTCCAAATATAAAAATGTCGAACAGGCCCGCACGAACGGCAGCGGCGTTTTCTTCTCGCCAAAGCCATACACCTTGAGGCCGTTGGTCAGCACTCGCATGATCAACGGCGTAAAGTCGCAGTCGCTGGAGACAATGGCAAAGGCGTCGAGCTTTTGCTGGTATAGCAAGTCCATTGCGTCGATGATCAAGGCAGCGTCGGTGGCGTTTTTGCCTTTGGTATAGTCAAACTGCTGCACGGGGCGGATGGCGTATTCGTGCAGGCAGTCTTCCCAGCTTTTGAGGCTGGGGTTCTTCCAGTTGCCGTAGGCCCGGCGAACGTTGGCAACGCCATATTTGGCAATTTCTGAGAGGATGGCGTCGATTTTTGGGGCAGGGGCATTGTCGGCGTCGATGAGCAGCGCAATTCTCGATTTTAACTGCTGCATAATGCTCTGGGCGGCTGCTAACAGGCCCTGAAACGGCATGGAGTCCCTATCAGTATACCCGAGCTGATTTGGGTGACATCTTTAGCTGTGTGGCCGGATCGGTGTGGCTAGAGCGATCGCGCTGCCTTCTCGTCTATCGCCTTAATAAATCCATCCTTCCCATCCATATATTTTCCAATATCGGTACGATACGCTTTCGCCAGTGAGCGCTTAAGCTCGCTGTAGGCTTGGGCATCGCCAGGATGGCCGACCAAATAGTCTCGAAATGCCAGGTGCCGCTCGACCTGATCTGAGCCAACTGCGAAAATATGAACATGGTGAGTTCTCTTCTGCAAGCTCTCTTTGCGAAAATACCGGCGACCCGTGATTCCAAACTCACCCATTGCCTCATAGCCCAACAATACCATTTGAGCGTTCTGTTCATCTACGCGGGCGATGTCTTTTACTTCCACCAGCAGATCGATGATGGGCTTAGCATAGATGCCAGGAATGGCAGTACTGCCAATATGATGCACTGTTACGACATTCTCCCCGAGTGCGTGGTGAATACATTCCGACTCCCGTTCAAACATCTCTGACCACTTTGGATCGTGCGGCACAACGACAACTTTCATGTTTGTTCCCCCCGGTCAGCAGCGTATTGGCAATAAAAGCGTACCGACTCGCCCTCACCCTTGTACTGTTGGCGATCGCGCCGGGAGCCGTTTTTCTGTAGCCGATCTGAATCACATTTAGGACATTTTATAGGTGTTCCTTTGTTCGTTGAGACAGAAAGTCGCTTCTAAAAAAAGTTGTTTTTCCGAGTCACCCTATCTGCTTCAAGAACCATCCAAAAAAAGACACCGCTCCACTAGATCGCACACAATTTGTAGACCCACTAATCGTACACAATATTTGCATTCAAGTTTTTTGTATAGTCTGCTACACCCGGATTGCCTTGAGCGCTGAAGTCGATAAAAAAGGTAACGCTCAGGCCCGACTGGAGCGCAAACCGCATAAAATCTGACTGACTTAGCTGATGACTTGTCAGGAGTGACTTGCCGCTAAGTAACCGTCGACAGTGACCTAACTCATGACAAAAGCGATCAAGAAGATCCTATTTTTAGCGGCGAATCCCAGGGCGACGAGTCGGCTGAGTTTGGATGAAGAGGCCAAAGAAATCCGTCAGGGGCTGGAGCGCTCCAGGGGGCGAGATAGCTTTGAGATCGTTACCCGGTGGGCAGTGGATGCGGATGAGCTGCGGCGATCGCTCCTCGACATCGAACCGCACATCGTCCACTTTTCGGGGCACGGCACGGGGGCCGATGGCCTGGTGCTCCATGCGGCTGAGGGTAAGGCCAAGCTCGCAGGCGGTGAGGCGCTGGCGAATTTGTTTGACCTATTTGCAGGGCAGATCGAGTGTGTGCTGCTGAATGCTTGCTATTCAGAGGCGCAGGCAAAGGCGATCTATCAGCATGTGAACTGCGTGATCGGGATGAATCAGGCGGTGGGCGATCGCACGGCCATCAAGTTCGCGGTGGGCTTTTATGATGCGCTGGGCGCGGGCAGAGCTTACGATATTGCCTATAAGTTTGGCTGTAGTGCAATTGATTTTGAAGATGTAGTGGAGAGCCTAACGCCGGTTTTGATGGTGCGACAGTCGGGCAATGCGGTATCGACGGCTGAACCGGCTGACCAAGTAGGAGAGCCTGAAGCAACCGGCATTATTTTAGAGAATCCGGAGGGGCAGGTACCGCTGAACTCGCCGTTTTATGTGGAGCGATCGCCTGTTGAAACCGACTGCTATGCGGCAGTTGTAAAGCCGGGGGCACTGATCAGGGTGAAGGCCGCGCGGCAGATGGGTAAGTCGTCGCTGATGACGCGAATTTTAGACCACGGCAGCCAGCAGGGCTATTGCAGCGTGCCGATCTTCTTTCAGGAGGCCGACGGTGAAATCTTTGGCAACCTCGATTCATTCTTGCAGTGGTTCTGTGGCATTGTGGCCGAGGAGTTGGATCTGCCCTTAGACGTTGAAACCTTCTGGGCGCGCGGCAAGCTGGGCAGCAAGCGCAAATGTACCAACTTTTTTCAGAAGCATGTGCTGCCAGAGATCAAAACGTCGCTGGTGCTGGGGCTCGATGAGGTAGATCTGATTTTTCAGCACTTAGGCATTGCCCAGGACTTTTTTGCGCTGCTGCGAACCTGGCACGAGCGCGGCAAAAATCAGTCAGTCTGGCAGGGGCTACGGCTGGTGATTGTGCATTCGCGCGAGGTCTATATTCCGCTAGACATGCATCAGTCGCCGTTTAATGTGGGCGTGCCGATTGACCTGGCGGAGTTTACATCGGCGCAGATTGGGGAGTTGGCTGAGCAGCATGGGCTGAGCCTGGCAGAAAAGGACATTGATGATCTGATGATGATGCTAGGCGGGCATCCCTATTTGGTGCGAGTTGCACTTTATGAGATTGCCCGAGGGCGCGGTACGCTGGCGCAGCTACTGGAGATTGCGCCTACCGAAGAAGGCCCTTTTGCCGATCACTTGCGCCGACATCTCAGGAACTTGCGTGACAGCGACGACCTCATCAGTGCTATTGAGCAGGTGATTAACAGTCCCGAGCCGGTGCCGATTGGCGATGCGGCGTTTCAGCTACGCAGTATGGGCCTGATTAGATTGCAGCAAAATGCGGCGATGCCGCTGTGTAATTTGTACCGGCAGTATTTTCAGCAGCGGCTGAAGATGGGAGGTGGTTTTTAGCTCTTTTTGATTTTTCTCCGATTTGTTGTTTTGCTTCGGCTGCGACTACGTTCAGATCTCGCTGTTTATCCTTCATGCCATCATGTCTTCCTCCTACGCATACCAAATTGGCGGCAGCCTCCAGCTCAATTCTCTCACCTATGTCAGCCGCAAAGCAGACCTCGATCTCTACAAAGGTCTCAAGACAGGAGAGTTTTGCTATGTGCTGAATTCGCGGCAGATGGGTAAGTCGAGCTTGCGGGTGCGGGCGATGGCACGGTTACAGGCAGAGGGGGTGGCCTGTGTCGCGATTCAGATGACGGACATCATTGAGGAGGCGATGACGGCTGAGCAGTGGTATGCGGGGGTGATTGACAGCATTGTCAGCGATTTGGGGCTCGATTTTGATGACTATGCCTGGTGGGAGCAGTATGGTCATTTGTCGCTGGTGAATCGGTTTAGTAAGTTTGTCGATGAGGTGCTGCTGCGACTGGTGCCGGGGCCGCTGGTGATTTTTATTGATGAAATTGACCGGATTTTGAGCCTGCCGTTTAAGGTGAATGGCTTTTTTGCGGTGATTCGCGAGTGCTATAACAAGCGGGCCGATATTCCGAAGTATCAGCGGCTGTCGTTTGCGCTGCTGGGGGTGGCGACGCCGTCGGATTTGATTGAGGATAAGCGGAGTACGCCTTTTAATGTGGGACGGGCGATCGCTCTCACCGGATTCACCTACGAAGAAGCGCAGCCTTTGGTACCGGGGCTAGCCGCAGCTGTAACCCAGCCACATGATGTGCTCAGAGAAATTCTGCACTGGACGGGCGGACAGCCTTTTTTGACGCAGAAAATCTGCTACCTGATAGCGCGGGGCGGGGCGGCGACGGTCGATGACCCTAAAGCCTGGGTTGAGCGGCTGGTAAGGCGTCAGGTGATCTCTAATTGGGAGTCGAATGATGAGCCGGAGCATTTGCGGACGATTCGCGATCGCCTGCTGCGAGATGAGCACAAGGCGGCGCGGCGGATCAGCCTGTATCAGCAGATTTTGCAGGAAGACGGTCTGCCAGTAGATATGACGAACCCAGCGCATATTGAGCTGCGCCTGTCGGGGGCGGTGGTAGAGCGCAACCGGCAGCTTCATGTGTATAACCCGATCTATGCGGCTATCTTTAACCCGGCTTGGGCCGTGCAGACGCTGGCAAATTTGCGGCCTTATTCAATTGCGATCAGTGCGTGGCT
>JBARVU010000406.1:0-15367 GCA_049646425.1 Phormidesmis sp.
GCTCAGCAATGACCAGCGTACGCAAATGAGAGATCGCTTCGCCGACTGCGCCTCTAGC
Source organism: Phormidesmis sp. (assembly GCA_049646425.1). GTDB lineage: Bacteria > Cyanobacteriota > Cyanobacteriia > Phormidesmidales > Phormidesmidaceae > Phormidesmis. The sequence goes on from JBARVU010000406.1 coordinate 59, forward strand.
AATGTGAACGGGCGCATCAACGACTTGGTCAGCCCGCAGCCAAACCACCATCACATCGGAGAAGCCAGCAGTATTGAGCGCGGTGAAAACTTCGCCCCCACCCTGCACCTGAGCCAATTTGCGAGAGACAATTTCACGAACTGGCTGACCATACTCAGGATGATCTAGCAGTTCAGAAAGAGGCGAAATGATCACACCTTCTGATAGCTTCGCAGCCCGGTCAGGCGCCCTGTCAGAAAGCGCTGAAGCGTAGTGCCCATTGACACTCGCCAGCCGGTAGCCCGGCTCTAGCAATACTAAATTAGGCCGTAGAATGTCTACACAAGATAGCGACTTTGATCGTTCAGCCGAATCGAGGGACAGCGTTAGTAGGTCAGAGAGTTCGGTAAAGCGCCATTCTTCGTCTTTGCCAGAGGGGAAGGAGCGTTCGTTTACGAGGGCGATCGCCCGCTCCCGCAGTTCATTCAGCCCTAAGCCCGAAGCCCCTGCCGCTACTGCCGCCTGAGTTAACAGATGCTTCAAATAGGTATCGCGCTTTACCGCTATCGAGGTATTTGCTGCTGTGCCTGTCGTACTGCTCACTTTACGCCACGGCCTCCTCAGCTACGATCCAGTCATAGCCACGGGCTTCAAGTTCTTGAGCCAGCTCCTTGCCGCCAGTTTTAACCATGCGACCGTCAGCCATGACATGCACATAGTCGGGCACGATATAGTTCAGCAGCCTTTGATAGTGAGTAATCAGCACCGTCGCGTTGTCTGACGTACTCAGCTGATTCACACCGCCCGAAACCACCTTCAGCGCGTCAATATCTAGCCCCGAATCCGTCTCATCTAAAATCGCTAGCGTCGGCTGAAGCAACGCCATCTGAAGAATCTCGTTGCGCTTTTTCTCACCGCCCGAAAAGCCCTCATTTACACTGCGATCCAAAAAGCTTACGTCCATTTTGACAATCTCGGAGCGCTCCTCAACCAAATCGTCAAAATCAAAAACATCAATCTCTTCTTCGCCGTTGGCTTTGCGGTGAGAATTGTAAGCTACTCGCAAAAAGTCTCGATTGCTCACGCCCGGAATTTCCAGCGGATACTGAAAGGCCAGAAACACACCTGAATTGGCCCGCTCGTGAGGCTCTAGTTCCAGCAGATTATGCCCCTGAAACAATACCTCGCCCGCCGTCACTTCGTAGTCAGGATGGCCCGCCAGCACCTTTGAAAAAGTGCTCTTGCCCGAACCGTTCAGTCCCATCACCGCGTGGATTTCTCCCGCCCTGACCTCAAAGTCCACGCCCTTGAGGATTTCGGTGCCGTCAACGCTGGCGTGAAGGTTACGAACGCAGAGAATTGTTTTGGCAGTTTCGTTGATCATTTAACCTACTGAATTTTCTAACTTGAGGCTGAGCAATTTATCGGCTTCGGCAGCGAATTCCATCGGCAGCTCATTGAAAACATCGCGACAGAATCCGCTGATAATCATTGATACCGCGTCTTCGGGTGAAATGCCGCGCTGAGCAAAGTAAAACAGCTGGTCTTCCCCAATCTTTGAGGTGGAAGCCTCATGCTCTACCTGAGCGCTGCTGTTTTGCACCTGGATGTAAGGGAAAGTGTTGGCGTTGGAAGTGTCCCCTAGCAGCATGGAGTCGCACTGAGAATAGTTGCGGGCCCCTTCTGCCTTGGGATTTACCTGTACCAGACCGCGATAGCTGTTTTTTGACTTTCCGGCAGAAATTCCCTTAGAAATAATCGTGCTGCGGGTATTCTTGCCTACGTGCACCATTTTGGTGCCGGTATCGGCCTGTTGGTAGTTGTTCGTCAGAGCCACAGAGTAGAATTCGCCGACAGAATTGTCGCCCACCAGTACGCAGCTCGGATACTTCCAGGTAATTGCAGAGCCCGTCTCTACCTGAGTCCAGGAGATTTTTGAATTGACGCCCTTGCACAGTCCGCGCTTGGTGACAAAGTTATAAATGCCGCCTTTGCCGTTTTCATCACCGGCAAACCAGTTTTGCACCGTGGAATACTTAATCTCGGCGTTGTCTAGTGCGACTAGCTCAACAACGGCTGCATGCAGCTGATTGCTGTCGTACATGGGCGCAGTACAGCCCTCTAAATAAGTGACTGAGCTGCTTTCTTCAGCCACGATCAGCGTGCGCTCGAACTGCCCCGAGTCGCCATTGTTAATGCGGAAGTAAGTAGACAAGTCCATCGGGCACTTCACGCCCTTGGGAATGTAGACAAAAGAACCGTCCGTAAAAACGGCTGAGTTCAGTGCCGTGAAGTAGTTGTCTGCCACAGGAACGACGGAACCAAGATACTTTTGTACCAGCTCTGGATGCTCTTGAATCGCTTCCGAAATAGAGCAAAAGATGACGCCGTGCTTGGCCAAATCTGCTTTGAACGTGGTAGCAATCGAAACGCTGTCGAAAATAACGTCTACCGCGACATTGGCGAGTCGCTTTTGCTCGTTGATGGAAATACCCAGCTTATCGAAGGTGTCTAGCAGGGTCGGATCGACTTCATCAAGACTACCGAGCTTTTTCTCTGCCTGCTTAGGCGCAGAGTAATACACGATTTGGTTGTAGTCGATGGGGGGATAGGCAACGTTTGGCCACTTCGGCTCTTCCAGCTTCAGCCAGCGGCGGTAAGCCTTCAGCCGAAAGTCCAACATGAACTCGGGCTCATTTTTCTTCGCCGAAATTGCTCGAACCACGTCCTCACTGAGGCCGCGAGGGAGCGCATCGGCTTCAATATCAGTGATGAAACCGTACTTATAAGGCTGACTGACGACAGACTGAACGCTAGAACTCATGGGCGGTAAAACACCTGTGGGAGCAGAGGACATAGAGCGAAAAATTAGACAAAACTGGATGGAATTTCTTAGATAGGCGGCGGGCTGACCCACTATCGCGAAGCGGTCACTTGGCGAAGCTGTCGGTTTCAGTGCGAATTTGCTCGAAAGTAATAGCTTGCTCTTTACCCGAGAATGGGTTGTCCTCGGTCAGAAACAGCATGCAGTGGCATTCCTGACGCTCCTGCATAGGTACACAAGGACAGTTCCAATAGGCAGCCTTAACTTCGGCTTCCTTGTCCTCGTAGTGACGGCAAGGGCATAGGGGTGCCCCCAAATCATCTTTGTGCTTGGCCAACCCTTCAATCACAACCGCAGTCACGCCCAGATCCTGGCAGAAGTAAGTTCCCGTCCGCTTGGCATAGCTCTGGGAAAAATTCCGCATGATCTCGAGACTTTTATCGGAGCCTTGGTTGGGATTACTTGCGCTCATGAGGTTAAAAGGAATGTTGTACGGGTTTGAAAGGGATGTGCTAAGACAGCCAGATGATTTTAGTCTAAAATAGGGGCAGTTAAGAAACACAGATGTTGTTTAACTACTTTAAAGGTTACTTTAATATTCATACTTTAGCAACAAAAGTGTTTCTAAAGTATTGTGAACCCGCTATTGTCAATTTAGACTCTAGGTCCATAGCGGTAAGCCTATAGCGATAATGCTCTACGGATTTTGCGCCAGGAAATGACTTCTCAACAGACCTCTACTCAGCAGACATCTATTCGAGAGGACATTTTGCGCTTTTTGCTGAAGCGGGGGACGGCTACGGCAGGGGCGATCGCCGATCATCTCCAGGTCACTCCCCAAGGCATTCGCCGCCACCTGAAGACCCTGGAGGCCAGCGACCTGATCGAGCATCAGAGTAGCCAGGAAGGGATCGGTCGGCCCAATCATCTGTATCAGCTCAGCCGCAAAGGGCGAGAGCATTTTCCTGACCAGTACGATCAGTTTGCGCTGTCGCTGCTGAATACGGTAGCCGATACGCTGGGGCCGGAGCAGGTGAGCAAGCTGCTGAAGCATCAGTGGCAGAGCAAGGCCAGAGAATATCGGGAAAAGCTAGGCCAAGCGTCGCTCGAAGACCGGATGAAGACCCTGGTAAAGCTGCGTCAGGCAGAGGGCTACATGGCAGAATGCCATCCGGTAGATGAGGCGGATGACGAAGATACTTTTGTAATCACTGAATATAACTGTGCGATCGCCCACATTGCCGAGTCCTACCCGACGGTATGCGGTCATGAGCTAGCGATGTTTGCCGTGGCGCTACCGGACTGCTCAGTGGAAAGAACGCACTGGCTGGTGAATGGTGAACACCAATGCGGCTATTTAGTCACGCCAAAAGATGGCCAGACAGAGAATCGCCCTGAATAGTCTGGAGACTCGTTAACATACAGAGGCAAATCGCGCTTTCTCCTTTATGTCGCTACAGTTCTTAACCGCTGAAGAATCTGCTGCCGTCGATGCAGCTTTACTAACCACGCCCGAAAAATTTTTAACTCGGCTAACGCTCTCTACTGCCAAGCTGCTGGTTTACATCGCTAAAGATCTGGAGACTCCTGTAGAGGCACTGACGAATGAGCAAATAATTGCCTGGTTTGAGGCGGATTCTAAACGGAAGCAAACCGAAGGCGTCAACGCTTCTGTACTGAAGTGGGATGCAAAGGATTTGAGGGATGTTCAGGAGGGGTAGGCGATCGCCCTACACCAAAATTTACATCGTTCCAATCCAATTGGACGGGCATAGGCGCACGTGATCAGGGAAAGGCATAGGATGATCAAAAGTTCAAATTGAGCCAACTTGTTGCGTTCGAGTTAAAATCGGGTAACTCTAGAGCGACCCTATTGAACGCTCATGCTTTTGTAACGACCTGAGAAGGGGACTTCTATGAAACAGCGACTCATGCGCAACGCGCTTCTAATAATGGCCTCTGTGAGCATGGCCGCTATCCCAGTTGAGGCATTTGCTCACCAGGTGCAAACCGACTACATCTTGAACGGGCAGGCCAGTAGCCCGGTAGACAGCGAAACGGGTAGTCGCGTTGGCGGTAGTCTGTCGCTACGGACGACCTTTAGCAACGGCCAACCTTTGAAGGGTGCGACCGTGATCGTTTACTCTCCCGATCAGCCAGATCGGGTTTGGACAAAAGGCGTGACTGACAGCCAGGGCCGATATACCTTCGTGCCAGATAGGTCTATCAGCGGCGAATGGAAGGTAGATATTCAGCGGGAGGGCCATGCAGACATTCTCAAAGTGCCGGTGACCGGAGAGGGCATTGAGATCGATTTGATGGCGCAGGTAGACAATCAAGATGTTCACTTCGCCGGGTCGCCGCTGGCGGCGGTAGGGTCGATTGCGATCGCTGCTGCCTGCATCGGCTTCGGTCGCTTCACCCGTAAGCGTTCAGCCGGGTAGCGATTATCGATAGCTAAATCTCAGATTTCCTCGGTTCAGAATTATCTGCGCCGGGGATTTTTGGTATTTGTGCAGATAGCCCCTACCGCTATGATTAGGCATGGTTTTCAGAACGTGAATATGGATCGCATTGCGCAGTTTACTCAGACATACCGTAACTTGACGCTGTTTCCTTTATTTAAGCCAGAGGAAATTGAAAATTTTCGGGTGTCCTACGGCCAGAAGACACTGGCCAAGCTGCGGCGAGAAGTTGTGGCGGCGGGAGAAAACGGCAAGCTAATTTTTACGGGGCATCGGGGTTGCGGTAAGTCTACGCTGCTGGGGCAGTTGGCGAGTCAAATGCGAGAGCAGGGCCTGTTCGTGGTGGGGTTTTCTATTGCTGACATGGTGGAACTGTCGGATGTGAACCACATCAATATCTTGTATTCCATTGCTTTGCGGCTGATGGAGCGGGCCATTAGTCAGCAGGTGCCTATTCCTGAGAGCACCCAGACGACGCTGATGAATTGGTTTACCCAGACCAAATCACGCATTTACGCCGACCAGCTCAAGCAGGAGATGTCAATAGGGGCTAATATCTTTGAATTTTTCACTGGCAAGCTGCAAAAAGAGCGTGCTTTCAGAGAGGAAATTAAGGAAACATATCAAAACAGCGTTTCTGATCTCTCTAAGCAGATTAATCACATTGCGGCGGCGATTCAAGCAGCGACTCAAAAGCAGGTACTGGTTATCATTGATGATTTGGATAAGCTAGATCTGCCGGTAGTGAAGGCTATTTTTCAAGAAAATATCAACTCGCTGTATTCGCCCGATATTCGAGTGATGTTCACTATTCCGATCTCGGTGATTCGCGAGCCTGGGCTGATGGATATGATCAGTACGCGGAGTCGTGTGATTCAACTGCCGGTGACTAAGTTTTTTCACAAAGACGACGCTCATCAGCTAGATGCAGCGCCGATTGAAGACAATGTGGAAATGCTGCAAAAGATTTTGGAGAAGCGGATTCCTGATGAGCTGATTGAGCCGGAGATCAAGCGGGAAATTGTGATGCTGAGTGGTGGGGTGCTGAGGGAAATGGTGCGGCTGGGGCAGGAGTGCTGTCAGGAGTGCATGCTGACGATGGATATAGAGCCGGAGAGAACCGATGTAAAAATAGACGCGGTGATTCTCAAGGAGGCAGCTAAGAATTTGCGCAATCAGTTTGCGCGTACCTTGGGCAGCAATCTTTTGAATTTGCTAGCGGAGACCTATAAGGGATTTTCGCCACCGGATACAAAAAGCGAAGAGTTCTTAGAGCTGCTCCACAGTCTGTACGTATTAGAGTATGAAAATGATGAGCTATGGTATGACCTGCACCCGTTAATTGTGGACTTACTGCGACGTAGAGGGCTCATTGAGTCATGATCAGAGATATCTGCTGAAAATAGCCGCTTAGAGAGATACCGGCAATGGGTTTAGATGACCTTTCTCCTCAAAATCATCGAGAGCTGCGTAAGCTAGTGGTGTCGATTCAGGCGAATGCGCAGGCGCTGGGCCTACTGCTAGCGGTTTGTGATGATCGCAATTTGCAGGCTGAGCTGATAGGTGAGTATGAAGCTGAGCTAGAAAAACAGGGCGTCAAGCCTTTTCGCATCCGGTTAGATTTGAAGCGGCCTAGTCTGAAAGCGGCCCTAACAGAGCTTGTGGCAAAAGAGCCAGATCTTCAGAAGGGTGAGCCTGCTGTGGTGACGGTGCTGAATGCGGGTGACTTGCTGAGTGTGCAGCTCACGGATGAGAAGTCGGAGCAGGAGCGGTTTTTCTTTTCGTTGCAGTGGACGCGGGAGGCGCTGCTGAGGTTTGAGTTTCCGGTGGTGATATGGCTATCGGATGCGGTGGCAACAAGGTTGGGGCAGCGGGCACCTGATTTTTGGAGTTGGCGCAATGGGGTGTTTGAGTTTGAGGCTGCGCCGCAGTCACCGCCTGAGCTGCCGCTGCGACCTGTGTTCTCGCCGCAGCCGATGCGCGAGATGGATCATACAAGTAGGAGCAGCCGCCTTTCTATTAGCGACTTGCAGGATCAAATCAGTGGATTGAAGGAGACATCGCCGGAATCGTCGCTGTTGATAACGCTGTACAACAGTTTGGGAAAGGCTTATGCGCAAGAGTATTCCTATGATGAGGCATTGGTGCAGTATAAAAAGGCGCTGGCCTTAGCCAAAGGGAAGGACAACTTGGCAGGGCAGGCTAAATCTCTTCGCAATTTAGGTGATTCGTTGGACTATAGCAGGCGATCACAACAAGCCATTTCATTCTATGAGCAGTCAATAGAGATTTTTCGGGAGATAAGCGATCGTCAAGGCGAAGCTACTGCTCTCAATAACTTGGGAAATGCGTGCAATAATCTGGGGCGATATCAGCAAGCTATTAAGTTTCTCCATCAGTCGATAGGGATTGTGCGTGAAATTGGTGATCGCCAAGGCGAAGCAAATTCACTTTGTAATTTGGGAATTTCGTATAAGGCGTTAGGGCAATATCAGCGAGCTATCGAGTTTTATCAGCAATCGATAGAGAATTTTCATGAAATTGGTGATCGCCAAGGCGAAGCAAATTCCCTTGGTAGTCTAGGTCAGGCGTACCATGCGTTGGGACAATATCAGCGGGCCATTGAGTTTCTCCAACACCAGATGGAACTTGCGCGTGAAATTGAGGATTGCAGAGGCGAAGCAAGTTCCCTTTGTAGTCTAGGGAATGTTTACCATGATCTGGGGCGATATCAGCGAGCTATCGAGTTTCATCAACAATCGTTAGAGCTTGCGCGTGAGATTGGTGATCGCCAAGGCGAAGCAGGTTCCCTTTGCAATTTGGGGATTTCGTATGATGCGTTGGGGCAATATCAGCGAGCTATCGAGTTTCATCAACAATCGTTAGAGCTTGCGCGTGAGACTTCTGATCGCCAAAGCGAAGCAAATGTCCTTGGTAATTTGGGAAGCGCAAATCGTCAATTAGGACATTATGAGCAGGCCATTAATTTCTTTCAGCAGCAGATAGAGATTGCGCGGGAGATTGGCGATCGCCGAGGCGAAGCGAACGCTTGCTTCAACAGAAGTATGGCTCTAGCCAGAACTGACCGAAAGTGGGAAGCGCAGCAATCTTATGAAGCAGCACGAACTCTGTTTAAGGATCTAAAACTGCCAAAGATGGTCGAGGAATGTGATGCGGCTATTCGAGACTTAGGACAGCAGACAGTTGCTATTCCTATGCAAGCACCTACCATCGGGAAAGCAGCGCCGCCCGTGCCGGATTGGTTGGAGAGATCGAGGCCCGTTAGAGACGTAGATTCCCCTCGACCGCGCCATCAAAAGCAGGTGCCATGGATGATGTGGTTTTTGGTAGGGCTAGGGCTAGTACTGCTAGTTTGGTGGCTACTTTAGAAACGTCTCAGTTGATTAGCAAGTCGTTGCTCTCATCCACTACCTGAGCAACGTCTGGTCTAAAAAACGCTCGATAAAATGCAGCGCCAGCTGATTGCTGACCCCATTGAATACTTTGTCAAAAGCGTGCTCGGCCCAAGGAATTTTCACCCAGACGGCAGTGTTTCCACCCTCGGTCAGCGCGTCGTACAGCCGCCTGCCAAATCGCACCTCGACAATATGATCTCGCCCGCCGTAAATCAGCAGGGTAGGCGGTAGGCTATTCGCTTCAGCCGCTTTTGCGTCGACGATAGGCGAAGCTTGGGCGTAGGCTTCGGGCAGCTCATCAGGCGTGCCCCCGATGAAGGCCGCGAGCACCTGCTTGACATCTATCGGGTCAGGGACGGGCGGATCGCTGTAGCCCGCCGCCAGATCTACCGGGCCATAGTAGTCCACGATGCTCCGCACAGCGGCGTTGGAACGAAAACCTGTCAGCATCGCTAAATGGGCACCGGCTGACCAGCCAAGCAAGCCGAGGCGATCGCCCGCTATCTCATACTCATCAGCATGATCGCGCACAAACGCCAACGCCGTCTGCACATCTTCAAGCTGAGTGGGAAAGAGATACTCAGGCGCATGGCGATAGTCAATCGCAGCCACCACATAGCCCCGCTCCGCCAAAAACCGACTCAGCGTCGCACTTTCCGCCGGACTTCCTGCCGCCCAACTGCCTCCATAGATGGTTATCACAGCCGGATAGCGGCCTGGAGAAGGTGGCTGGTAGAGATCTAAAAAGAGCGGATTGCCCGCTGGAGAAGCAAACTGGATGCCAGTTTGTACACGCACTGTGCTTGCCGGAAACCCCCGAAAAAAGATCAGCCCGCTGAAGGGAGGATACGTAGCAGCCTCTTTAGAGCCAGATGCTGGGAAAGCTGCCCGCATCGAGGCTTCTGCCTGAGCGATCGCCCCCGGTAACTGCATCAGCGGCAAGCTACTCAGCGCCAGCGTCACAATCAGGATGACGATCAGCAGGCGCGGCGGACGGCGGAACTGCCAGCTAGCAATCACCAGCGCTAAGACACCCCCCAGCAGTAATAGCGGGCTGATTTCAGGTGCGCCCACCGCCAGGGGAAGCAAAGTCAGGTTTGGCCCCGGCAGCACAATCCACAGGCTGAGAAAAAAGGTAATGCCTGCTAGCAGCCAAGCGATTACCCGCCCGATCAAAGCTCGCTTCATAGAGGTCGTTCTCCAAGCTGTCTTAATATTTTTGGCACTTTACCGCGCAGTGACGCAGCCACCCATTGAACCATTTTTGAGTAAGCTATTGCTTGACGTGTGTAAATTGGGTCTTCACAGAAGACTTGTACGGCTCATTCGTAAGCTACCTTATCGCCACTACTATCTGGGGCTTGTGACAGTTATTAGCCTGAGCTTTGGCCTGCGCTTCTGGCAGCTCACTCGGTTTAATGACTTAGTGTTTGATGAAATTTATTTTGTCAAGTTTGCCCAGTCTTATTTGGCAGGCTCGCCCCAGTTTGATGCTCATCCACCGCTGGGCAAGTATTTTATTGCTGCTGGGATTTGGCTCAGCGCTCACGTTCCAATTATCAGCTGGCCCTTTGCTACGGCAGTCAATCCTGAAACCGGGCTCTCGCCTTTTAGCTATCGCTGGATGAACGCGCTGATCGGGAGCTGCATACCAGTGCTCGTGATGGCGATCGCTCACACCCTATGCCAATGGAAAAGCACTGCTAAACAAAAGACGTTTGTGTTACTGTCCGGCTTTTTCGTGGCAATCGACGGTCTCTTTGTTACCGAGTCCCGCTACGCGCTGCTGAATATTTACATGGTGTTTTTCGGTTTGCTAGGGCACTGGCTATGGCTACAGGCAACGCTGCGAGCAGATGCCGATGAGCGGCTTAGTGGAAAGGTTTATCGGGTATTAGCCGGGGTTGCTTTGGGAGGTGCGATCGCCGTCAAATGGAATGGTCTAGGCTATCTGCTGAGTTTGTTGCTGTGGGATATGTTCGCGCGCAAAAGCTGGCAGGTGAATACTCGCAGATCTAGGCACTACTTGCTTGAAGGACTCATCTACGGCATATTGACGCCTATCTTCACCTACAGCCTAATATGGTGGCCTCATCTCTACCTCACAGGTGAAAGTCTGATGCAGGTACATGCTAACCTACTGTCCTTTCACCAACAGCTAGCCCCACTGGGTCATCCTGCCTGCTCCAAATGGTACACCTGGCCGTTGCTAATAAAGCCAATTGCCTACTGGTACAAGAGCACAGGAACGCAAGCATACACCGTCAACAATCTAGGAAATCCGGCCCTGTGGTGGCTTTCGGGGTCGGCGATCACCCTTCTCTTTTTACAACGAGCCTCAAACACCCTACGGTCACTGCAAAGAAAACTAACCGATAAGCCAGTGCCGATAAGCTCAACTGCGCCTAACCTCAGTACCTCTTATCTCGGCACTTACTTACTCATTGGCTATGCTGCAAATTGGCTTCCATGGATAGTAGTAGATCGATGTACGTTTATCTATCTATATATGCCTGCTGCTGTCTTTAGCTTTATGGTGCTCGCTTGTTTGTTAGGCGAGTGGCTATATTCCCCTACCCGGACATTGTCACGAACCATGGGGATAGCGGTCTTAGGGATAATTATTATGGCCTTCTTGTTCTGGCTGCCGCTCAGCATAGGCTCTCCCCTCTCTCTAAAAAGCTTACAGTTACGATGGTGGCTCAAGTCTTGGATATAGTCTTGACGCTGCGTGCTCGACGCTATAGAAGAACAAAACTACCGGTCAGCTAACTGCTGTTTCGAGGCGCTTCTGAGGAAGTCCTGTGAGGGCGTTGCTTTTGCAAAACGCACTTACGACCCTGCTATAAGCCTCTCCGGTAAGGCTGCTAATGTTGTTGTGATCTGCGCCAACAGCAAACCAAAGCTGCTTGGGAGTAGGCGAAGCGTCGTAAAGTCGCTGGCTCATTTCTGCCGGGACGTCCGGATCTTGTCCGCCATGGACGTACAGAACCGGAACCTGTAGCTGACCGACTTTGCTCAGGGAGTCAAAAGGTTCGGTGAGGAGGTGCTCTATCGGAAACAGTCGGTAAAAAGGTCTTGCTTCGACTACATCCTGCATTGAGGTAAAAGAGCTTTTTACAATCAGCCGAGCCATTTCAGGGTGACGAGTGGCCAGGTCAATAGCGATCGCCCCGCCCATAGAATGCCCCATCACTGTAATTTGCTCGGGTGCAATCTCGCGGCTGACGGTAAGATATCGCCAGGCGGCCTCGGCGTCAGCGTATGTACTTTGTTCAGTAGGATCAGGGCCACTGCTCTGACCAAACCCCCTATAGTCGAATGCAAGAACAGAAAAGCCTAAATCGTAGTGAAAGCAAATTCGCTTCAGATTATAGCTGATGTTGCCATAGTTGCCGTGGCAGAACAGCATCGTTTGCTTGCTTCCTGGATTCGGTAGCCACCAGCCGTGCAGCATACCGGCATCTTGACCCAAGCTATCCTTTACCGGTATCCAAACATCTTCATAGGGAAAGCCAATCTCAGCAGGGGTACCTATTGTGTCAGGAATGGGGCGAAAGATAAGCTTTTGCTGATAGCTGTAAAGGGCAAAACAGGCTCCTGCATAAGTGATCGCCCCCAGGCTTACGGAAAACAATAAAGGATTGACGACCTTGTTGGCGATGCTAGCCATAGTGAAGATAAGCAAAGATAGAAAAAAGGGTGACATGAGGCCCAGCAGAGCTGAAGAAGACAGCGAATAACTGACTAAATCTTACCCATGCTGACCACAAAAAAAGGTGCCCGGTAGCACCTTTTTAACTGGTCTAGATCACCCAGTATCGAGAACGATACTGGACGACCAACTAAATAGCAGCTTTCTACTTACGCAGCCACTTAGAAGCGATCGCGCCAATAGCCGCACCAACCAACGGATTACTGAGGAACTTCAACATCGCTGGCTGGTCAGCCAAGACATCGTGAAAAATATCTGGATGAGCTGTGTAGGCAAAGGAAGCAAGCTTACCCACATCATCAGACTTCATCCGCTTAGGATTGTGAGTAGAGAGCCCTAGCTGCTTTTCGAGATCGCGATCACTAAGCCCTCTCTCCTTGAAATGCTTAAAGAAATCGCGAGCAACATCATCGCGTTCGTTCGGCTTGATTTTATCAATAGCCTGCTTGAGCTCAGGATCCATTTGCTCAGCGGGCACGCGCTCAGGATGAAAAGCACGTCTAAGCAGACCATGACGCTCATCTCGTGAAGAGCGATCAGCGAAGTCATCAAAGCTCTGATACTTTTCGCTTAAAGCGTCGTTGTCGTCGAGAACTTCTTTGTTACCGCTGGCGAGATCTTTCATGATTTCGCGTTTGTATTTATCACTTGTGGACATGGAAATAGGCTCCAATAAACTGAACTGGGTGAGTGAAAGGTACGGGTGCAAAACAGCGGGCTGCACGACCGCTCAGACTTGCCGTGAACGAGATCCGCTAGCTGGGCTGTTCGTAAGTGACTTCTCTCGTCTGCGAATCGTATTTAGTCTGCAAGATTAGCTCCTTGTCAGGGGCATAGACCAAAACATTGAGATCCTTGTCAGGAAAGCTTTGGCGAAAGCCCTGGAGTAAAGATCGAGAAAGATCCTTTACTTCGCTGGGTCGGACTGAATCGGAGATGACCACAGCCAGCTTGTCGTTGTCGCGGACATAGGCATCAGAAACAAGTCCCTGAGCGGCGCTGATAACCCAGTCACCGTAAGCTTGACCGGCGGTAGAGTTACCTCGCTCTATCTGGCTATAGCCGATCCTGCTGGCTGTCGGCGCTTCGGTCGTAGCAGTAGAACAGCCCGTCGAAACGGTAAGCAGCAGTACTAGCGCCAGGGCTGTAATCCAGCGACGGCTGCGTTGAAAGAGGGTCATGGCGTTTTCACGCTCCTTGGCTTAACAATAAAGTTGTAGCATTCATAACGTAAGTGCTACCTGTCAGTATGGTAATAGGAGTAGACCGTGGGTTGAACACTTCTAAAAGCGTAAATACCGCCAGGGGCTGCTTTCTTTGGATAGATTTTGACCCTTCTTCGGTCTATTCTCTATCCAAAGGAGTATCGCTGACATGGCTAGCGAGTCCACTGGTGATTTCGCTAGCGGCCTCAGCAGACTGATTGTTTTGCCAATAGCGATAGGCGCTGTAAGCCATAGTCGTGACGCCAGCGAGTAGCGCACTTTCGTCAATTTCGAACTGAGAATGATGCAGTGGATGATTGAGCCGATTGTCAAAGCCCACGCCAAGGCGAAACATGCTGCCCGGGGCAAGATCGGTATAGTTAGCAAAATCCTCTGCGCCCATAGAGGCATCGGAGATCCACTGAATATGATCGCTTCCCAACGCCTCACTGGCACAGTCAGCGATCAGCTGAGTCAGGTCGGGATTGTTCCGTACAGAGTTACAGCCGCGAGTATAGTTGACCTGGCAGGTCGCCCTGTGTAAGTGGCAGGTATCGGTCACAATCTGCTCTATCCAGCCTGGCAGGAGGGCATGAGTGTCGGCATGGAGCGATCGCACCGTCCCCGTCAGCCGAACCTGATCGGCAATGACATTGGGCGCCCGCCCGCCCGAAATTTGGCCAATCGTGATCACGGCAGGATGCAGCGGATTCAGAGTGCGGCTCATCGCCTGCTGAAGCTGAGTCACCACCTGGGCCGCAATCCAGATAGCATCAATCGCCTCATGGGGACGGGCACCATGACCAGACTCGCCAAAAATCGTAATTTCGAGATCGTCGGCAGCCGCTGTGAGCGCCCCCTGACGCAGGCCGATCACGCCAGAAGGGATACTGGGGAAAACATGCAGGCTTAAGATAGCCGCCACATCCTGCATCACACCATCGGCGATCATCCACTTCGCTCCCTGAGCAGTCTCTTCAGCCGGCTGAAAAAGAAAGCGAGTCGTGCTCGGAAAAGCCTGATCGGTCGTCTGGATTAGCTCCGCTAAAACCATCGCTGTGCCCAGCCCAACAGCCGTGTGGGCATCATGCCCACAGGCATGCATGATCCCAGGGCTCTTGGAGATAAAGGGAAGATCCGCTTTTTCGAGAATAGGCAGGGCGTCCATGTCACTGCGAATCGCCAGGACGTTTTCATCCGGAGCGGCCTGGCCTTTCAGCTCAGCGACGACGCCCGTCTTGCCAACCATCTCCTGAACGTGGAAACCGTAGGAAGAGAGAACGCCCGAGACATAGGCGGCAGTTTGGTACTCCTGACCACTGAGTTCGGGATGAGAATGAATATGACGACGAATCTCGATAATACGGGGCGCGAGCTTATTGGCGATGGTTTGAATAGTAGAGAGCATGTAAACAGGCGTAAAGTATTTCCCCAATTCTAATCTTCTAGTGTTCGATCCTTTTAAGTTTCAATCCGGCTAATGTTCAGTTCTTCTAACTTTCTATTCTGACCGCCTCAGATCTCACCCTGCTTGCTCTCATCCAACTTAGCTCACCTTGTGAGGCTTTCAAAAAAGGAAACTGGCTAAAAAGGTGTTGGCTCATAGGCGGCAGAAACGGGTGTTCCAACAGCCAGAAAAATGTCTTTATCCTGGTGTTTGATAGCCAGTTCAGCCCCCTCCTCAAGCAAATAGGTGACCAGATTA
>JBARVU010000407.1:0-4663 GCA_049646425.1 Phormidesmis sp.
AACCTGCTCTTTCAGGTGCAGCAGCTCAATGACGTGGGGCAAAGGATGCGCGATCTGTATGAGCGATCGCTGCTAGAAAGCTCCCTGATGTCTAACCGGCGGGCCTATTCATCGGCGGGCGGACGGGCGGAGCCCGCTAGCGTCAACCACGCGACTGGGCAAACCTTTGACGCGCTAGAAATGGACAAGTTCACGGGCTTCCATACGCTCTCGCAGGAGATGATCGAGCTGATCGTCAGAGTTCGAGAGTCTGCTTCTGACATCGGCTACACGGTGGAATCTTCCGATCAGGTGACTCGTCAGTTCCGGCAGATTACTACTCAGCTCCAAGAAGGGCTGAATACTGCCCGCATGGTGGCCTTTTCTCAGGCGGCAGATCGCCTGCCTCGGGCAGTCCGCGATATTTCTCTGAAGTGCGGGAAAGAAGCGCGCCTGGTAGTGGAAGGAAAAGACACGCTGATTGACAAGATGATCGTAGAGCATCTGTATGACCCGCTCACCCACCTTGTTAACAACGCGATCACTCACGGGATTGAAATCCCAGCAGTCAGAACCGCCGCTGGCAAGCCTGCTGAAGGGACGATTACGGTACGGGCCTTTTACCAGGGTAACCAGACCGTCCTCTACGTGGCAGATGATGGGGGCGGCATTGATACCGACTTCATTAAGCGGAAGGCGGTCGAGCGCAACCTGATCACGCAGAGAGAGGCCGATGCGCTCTCTGGCATCGAGGCTTACGAGCTGCTGTTTCACTCTGGCTTTAGCACTCGCGACCAGGCAGATAATTTTGCAGGGCGCGGGGTGGGTATGGATGTGGTGCGCACTTCTCTAGCGGAAATTCGCGGCAGCGTCACCATCGACTCAGAAATGGGCAAAGGCACAAGCTTTACCATTCGGCTACCGCTGACGCTGAGCATCTCCAAAGCGCTGAGCTGTGTGAGCAACCAGGCCCGAATTGCCTTCCCAATGGACGGGGTAGAAGATATGTTGGATGTGCCGCGCGATCGCATCCTCAAAGACGACCAGGATCGAGACTGTGTGCGCTGGCGCGACACCCTACTGCCCTTCCAGCCGGTCACCGAACTCCTGAAATTCAACCGTACCATTGGTCGTGGCCGGGTCTATGGCGGTAGCCAGGACGACGATGTCCTCTCCGTCATTGTTCTCAGGAGTGCCAACACGTTTGTCGCCGTTCAGGTCGATCAGGTGATCGGTGAGCAGGAGATTGTGATTAAGCAGCTAGAAGGGCCGGTGCCCAAGCCACTGGGGATTGCCGGTGCCACCGTGCTAGGCGACGGGCGAGTGATGCCAATTGCCGACGTGCTGGAGCTGATTGACATTGCTACAGGCCGCATCCGCCGTGAGCCTGCTTCTATAATGTGGGCCGATGCCGTCGTGGAAGAAGCGCCGGTGAAGAGCGATCCAACCGTGCTGATCGTAGATGACTCGATTACGGTACGCGAGCTGCTCTCGATGAGCTTCAACAAGATCGGCTACCGGGTAGAGCAGGCCCGCGATGGTCAAGAAGCCTGGGATAAGCTGCGCTCTGGGCTGCCCTGTGATCTGGTATTCTGCGATATCGAAATGCCCAGAATGGACGGGCTTGAGCTGCTTTCTCGAATGCAGAAAGACAATCACCTCAGTCGCATTCCAATCGCGATGCTGACTTCTCGCGGCGCAGATCGTCATCGCCAGATGGCAGTGGACTTGGGTGCCAGCGGCTACTTTACCAAGCCTTATTTGGAAGAGGCGCTGCTAGATGCGGCGCAGCGGATGCTGAATGGGGAAACGTTGGCTAAGGGACGGGGCGGGTAACCTGCCTTCTCTCCGCGAAGGGAAGGCTTTAGGTTGAAAGCAGGGTATTCAGGGTCTGGATTTGTTCTGAGGCTTTTCTACGTTAGGATCAGGGGGTATTTATCTCTTGGTTCGCCATGGTTGCTGCTGTAGATACGCGGTCTGTTTCTCGTGATTGGCAGCCGGTTGTGCGGGCACTAGAAGCTGTGCTGGATGCGAATCGGGTGATGCGACGCAAAGAGGAGCTGCTGGTGTATGAGTGTGATGGCCTCACCAGCTACCGGCAGCGGCCAGCGGTGGTAACCCTGCCGAAGACGACTGAAGAAGTCGCAGCCGTAGTCAGGCTGTGCCATGAGCAGGATATTCCTTTTGTGACCCGAGGGGCCGGTACCGGGCTTTCGGGCGGGGCACTGCCGATAGAGGAGTGCGTGCTGATCGTCACGACCTGTATGCAGCAAATTTTGGACATTGATTATGACAATCAGCGGGTGGTGGTGCAGCCCGGTGTGATCAATAGTTCGATTACCCAGGCCGTGAGCGGTGCTGGGTTTTACTATGCGCCCGATCCTTCCAGTCAGCAGGCTTGCTCGATTGGGGGCAATGTGGCTGAAAACTCGGGCGGGGTGCACTGTCTGAAATACGGTGTGACGACCAATCATGTCCTGGGACTGAAGCTCGTGCTGCCCAACGGAGAGGTGGTCGATATCGGTGGATCGGTGCCTGAAATGCCTGGTTACGACCTAGCGGGCATTGTGGTGGGGTCTGAAGGAACGCTGGGCATTGTCACGGAAGTGACGCTGCGCATTCTGAAGTCGCCTGAATCGGTGCAGGTGATCTTGGCTGACTTTACGAGTGTGGAAGCGGCGGGTGAGACGGTCTCGGACATTATCAGCGCGGGCATCATTCCGGCGGGGATGGAGATGATGGACAACTTCAGCCTGAACGCAGTGGAGGATGTAGTCGCAACGAACTGCTATCCGCGCGATGCAGTGGCCATCTTGCTGATAGAGATAGACGGGGCGCCCGCAGAGGTGGCGGCTAGCGCTGAGCAGATAGCGACCTTTTGCCAGAAGAATGGGGCGCGGCAGCTGACTCACGCCACTGACCTGCAAGCACGGCTGAGACTGTGGAAGGGACGAAAGGCGGCTTTCGCAGCGATGGGCAGGCTTAGCCCCGATTACTACGTGCAGGATGGCGTAATACCGAGAACACGGCTCCCTGAGGTGCTGCAAGAAATTGAGCGGCTAGGGAAGCAGCATGGCTACCGGGTGGCCAATGTGTTTCATGCGGGGGATGGTAATTTGCATCCGCTGATTTTGTACGACAATAATGTTCCGGGGCAGCTAGAAGAAGTTGAGGCTTTGGGCGGAGATATTTTGAAGCTGTGTGTGAAAGTTGGGGGCAGTATTTCGGGTGAGCATGGAATTGGGGCGGATAAGCGCTGCTACATGGCCAACATGTTTAGTGAAACGGACTTGGAGACGATGCAGTGGGTACGGGGGGCGCTGAATCAAAAGGGGCTGGCGAATCCGACCAAGATTTTCCCAACGCCGAGGACCTGCGGAGAATCGGCTCACAGTGTGAGCGGGAAGTTTGCCGATCTAGAGAACTTCTAGTCTGGCTTACAATAGAAAGAGCTCTGTAGCGGCAAGTCCTATGACTTCTTCTTACCTTCGTCAGCCTCTGCCCAGTACGCGCGATTTGCCCTGTTCTGACGATACGCCTGTGGATAATGAAGAGCAGAATCTGCTGCCTAATTTGCTGCTGCTGCTATTGACCAGCCTGTGGGCAGAGCGGATGGACTGGTTTTTTGGGGTGGATATGGCGGTGTACCATACGACGGGCATCAGTCCTAATGTGCCAGTGGTTCCAGATGCCTTTCTGAGCTTGGGTGTGGCACGGAAGAAAGGAGACGAGTTTCGCAGAAGCTATGCGGTCTGGGAAGAGCAGGATGTCGTGCCGACGTTCGTGCTAGAGATGGTGTCGCACAAGCCGGGTGGGGAGTATGACGAGAAGCTAGATATCTATGCGAAGCTAGGCGTGCTCTACTACGTAATTTACAACCCTGGGTATTGGCAGCGTGATCGCCATCAGCCTTTTGAGGTGTACAAGCTAGAAGCGGGTGCTTACCGTTTGCAGATTGGCGAGCCTTACTGGATGCCAGAGGTAGGGCTAGGCATAGGACGATATCAGGGCGAGGTGGGTGGTCTGTCTCGGGAGATTTTGACCTGGTATGACGAGCAGGGAAACCGGCACTTTAGCGAAGCAGAGCAGGCGCGGTTACAAGCAGAGCAATCGCGGTTACAAGCAGAGCAGGCGCAGTTACAAGCAGAGCAGGCGGGACAGCGGGCAGAGCAGGCGGGACAGCGGGCAGAGCAGGCAGAGACTTTAGTACAGCAGGAACGGCTGCGACGGGAACGGTTAGAGGAAAGGCTGAGAGCGCAGGGCGTTGACCCTGATGATTTTGCTTAGGAAACGCATCAATGAACTACTTAGCGACAGACTACAAACACATTCAGCTCGATGAGAATCAGGTTCCTAGACGAGGTTAGGCGATCGCGTATCCTGTGTGCGATCGCACGTAGGGCGGGTGAAAGGCAAGCACGATATGGTCTTTAGGAATGCCCACCTCTACAAGGTCATTTGTGATGCCCTCTTCAATGCCGTCGTAGTGAATCCAAATTTTGCCGTCTTCGATTTCAGCATGGACGATGGGGGCGTGGAGACGTTGTTTGCCATGCCAGCCTTCTTGCATGAGTAAAAAGTGGTTACCATCGCGACTGACAATTACGTATTCTTTGACATCAGCATAGCGATGAGGAATGGCGGCGTAGCTTTGCAGGATATTTTCAAGCTCCTGACGCCATTG
>JBARVU010000408.1:0-5359 GCA_049646425.1 Phormidesmis sp.
GGGCTGTAACTTTTGCCAACGGTATGAACAATCGGGTTGTGATTTGGAAAATTTCGCTAGAGGTATCAAAAGATACTTTAGAGCGTTATTGTACCTGTCTTTCTGAAGATGAAAAGTCCAGGGCAAACCGGTTTCGCTTTGAGGAAGATAAGCGCCGGTTTGTCGTGTCGCGCGGCGTTCTTCGGCATTTGCTGGGCCGCCAGTTTTCTCAGCCAGCACAGGCAGTCCAATTTTGCTATGGCAAGTATGGAAAGCCTTTTGTGGGTCAATTTGGTGAGGCAGCCGATAAGTCACAGGCAGACTGTGATTTTCACTTCAATTTGTCTCATTCGGGCGAGCTAGCCTTGTGTGTTTTGGGCTACCAGCGCGTCGGTGTGGATATTGAGAAGGTCAAGCCGATTAAACGGTTGGAGGGAATGATGGCGCGCTGCTTATCGGATTCGGAGCTAGCTGAGATGAAAGCTGAGGGGACAGGTGATCGCTCTCGCAGTTTTCTGGAGCGCTGGACTTGCAAGGAAGCGTATCTCAAGGCGATTGGTTTGGGCTTGACTCAGTCGATGCAGGCGGTCGAGGTGCAGCTTGTGCCCCCTCGCCTGATTCACATACCGGTTGACCAGGCAAGCGACTGGCATCTGTACAGATTGGCTCTGCCGGATGACTATGTAGGGGCGTTAGTCGTTGCCGGTGAGGTCACCCTTCAGATGTGCCAGTGGCGGCACGAAGAAGCGTTTGAAGGCAGCCCGATCCGCCTACTGCCCAATGACAATCACTGATTTTACTGGCCGCTGGATTGGGTTGCCGTCGGCATCTAACCGGCCCAGGTAAGTTTGCCCGTCGTAATAGAGCGAGGAGGAACTGCCGCCGTCTAGGTTGAGGAGCTGAACTGCACCGAGCGATCGCGCAAAATCTGCCAGCGCTGTCAGGGTCATGCCGGGCGCATCTGGGCGTTGAGCGGACATGATGAGAAGCAATGAGCCGTCCGACTTGAGGGCGATCGCGCTGCGAGCATTCGGCTGCAGCGCGCCAATCGCATCGCGTACAGGTTCGCCGTTTTCATAGTCGGTAAAGCCTTCTTCAAAAGAAGTATCGGTAGGCAGTAGCTGCGGCCCTGCACCCAGCAAGCTGACCAACGTACAGCGATCAAACAGAGGCGTATCGGGCGCGTTATGCGCGGCGATCTCGTATCGCATTTCTGTCTGACCAGACGGCTGGCACTGGTAGGCTCGGAATTCCGACCGGTTGAGTATTTGGCTGATGTATGGCGCTAGGTCTGGATTCTCCATAAGTCGTTCGTTATCGGCAGGATCACCGATAGTTTGACCTTGGACGATCAGATGAGAAGTCGTTTTGCCATTTTGGGGATCAAAAAAGCCGCCGTTGATGATAGCTAAAGCATTTTCCTGCCGAGCAAAGGTTTCGACAGTAGTGAGATCCTCGGTAACAGCAATAGATACGCGCGTTCCGGCGGGCACTGTCACAACGTGAACGGTGGCTTGCGGGTGTTCGTAGGCTTGATAGTCTGAGGCTACTATTTGCTGAGAGGCTGCTGTGATAGAGGGGGTTTCGAGCTCGCTGGTGGCTAGGGGAGGCGGTGTAAGTTTCCAGATGCTGAGGCAGGCGAGGAGCGTGATCACCGTCAAAATGAAGGATTTGTGACTGCTTTTGAATGTAGAGCGCGATCGCTTATCCGGCTGCATTGCGCACTTTCTCGCTGTAATCTTTGGCTCGCAGTTGGCGAAAGCCCTGGAATGCGAGCTGCCTGGCCCAACTGGGTAAGTAGGATAGCAGCTGACCGACCTGGGCTCGGTTAGAGAGCGATCCAGTATTTTTTAGTTCGGCAATCAGGGTTCTGCCTCTGTGCGTCTCGCCTCTTTCAATCAGGCGCATGGCCAGGACTTGCTTGAGGCCACTGAGTTTGCTGAGACGGGCTTTTTCCAAATCAGGGCGCTGAGGGAAGCGGTAGCTCTCCAGGCAACGGGACTTGGCGGTGAGGAAGTGAATATCTTGTTTGAGGCTGGTTTGGCCACCGTGGAAGCGGTATTCCATCAGCCGTTCGGGGATGAAGTAGGCGGTTTGACCGGACAGCGCGCATCTGACTAATAGGTCAAAATCTTCGCAGCCGTCTGCCTCGAAGCGCATAAAATCTACCGCGCTCAAGCTGCTTTTGCGAAATAAAGACGAGCCGACCTGCAAGCTTTGATGCAGAAACGTCTCTGCCAGCAGATCGTCAATGATGCCATGACCTAGCTGGTCTTTGCCCCACTTTGCGGAGTTGGCGGCGGTCGCTGCTTCGTCGCGCTGATTTTGGGCATTGATGATCCAGTGGTCGGAGCAGACAAAATCAACTTCCGGCTGGGTTTCTAGAACGGCAACGGTTTTTTCTAGAAAGGTAGGAGTAAGGGCGTCGTCATCGTCGAACTTGATGAAGTATTCGCCTCTAGCTGCTTCGTAGCCCGAGCGCATGTTGCGGCTGCGCTGAATATTTTGCGGATGGCGAATGTAGCGGATACGGGGATCTGACCACTGTTTGACAATGTCGGCGGTGTGGTCGGGAGAAGCGTCGTCGCAGATCAGTAGCTCGAAGTGAGGGTAGGTCTGGCTCAGCACACTTTCGACGGCATAGGGCAAAATGTCGGCGCGATTGTAAGTAGGGACGCAGACGCTGACCTTTGGCTGAGCAGAAGAATCGTTAGACACAAGAAATTAAGGTTTGAGGGAGTGAAGAGTTTGATGCAGTTCTTTTGAATCACTGTCACTAGCGTATCGGTTGGTTAATATGTCAACGGTGTCTGGATGTGAATCTTCTGCTTGGGCACGCTAGATCCTATAAGAATATCTTGAAGATTGTCGGTTCACAGTCAGTAAATATTCGAAAGCTGACATGATCGATGAGTCATAAGGTTTATTTGCTTCCTTGTTCTTACGAGCCCTGGTCGGTAGCTGCTTCTATGTCTGCAGATTTTGATACTTCACAGGAAGGCCAGCTAGTCTCATACTTCCCTCGTGTTTCGGCCATTGTGCCTATCTACAATGGAGAGCAGGATTTACCTGGGCTTTTGAGCGGGCTGATGGCGCAGACCTACCCGGCAGCGCAGGTAGAGTATTTGCTAGTGGATAATAGCAGCAGCGATCGCACCCCCCAACTTCTCGCTGCCGCCGCTGACGAATTTGCCGCTAGAGGGCTCAGCTTCAAAGCCCTGAGCGAATGTGAAATTCAAAGTGCTTACGCTGCTCGCAACACGGGTATTCGGGTGGCGACCGGCGAGTTTTTAGCGTTTACAGATGCTGATTGCTATCCTCAGCCGACTTGGTTGGTGAATTTGATTCAGCCTTTTCAAGATGAGCACGTTGGCCTGGTCGCAGGCGAAATCGCGGCACTCCCCGGCACAAATTGGTTAGAGCGTTACGCCGAGCGTAAGCATATTATGAGCCAGAAAGACACGCTGGCTCATGGGTTTTGCCCTTATGGACAGACCGCGAACCTGGGGGTACGCTTAGAGGCTCTAGAGCAGGTTGGCCTGTTTCGACCTCACCTGACTACGGGCGGCGATGCGGATATTTGCTGGCGCATACAGCGAGAGGGCAAGCACAAGGAGGGCGCTTGGAAGATTCACTACGCGCCGGATGCGATTATTCGCCATCGACATCGGCAAACATTGGCGGATTTGCGCAGCCAGTGGTACCGCTACGGCAAATCGAACCGCTATTTGCATGAGCTGCATGGAATTGAGTTGACTTGGCCGCTGCCTAGAAAAGAGCTAAATCGCAGCTTTGTGCGGTGGGCGCTGAAGGAAATGCCGCTGGCGGCGGCTAAGTTTGTTTTTGCGCAGGAGCCTGCTGTGGGGATGGTGATGGCGCCTCTGGATATGTACTGCGCGCGGGCCCGCGATCGCGGCCAGAAAGAAGCTTGCCTCCCTGATGAAGCCCGGCAAAAAGCCTATCTTCCGGTGCTTCACCCTGCCGCTGAATAACCTACAAATGCAAATACAACGACCATGAATATCTTGATGCTCTCGGCGACCTTTCCCTATCCGCCGACGCGGGGGGGCACCTCGGTGAGAACGTTTAATTTGCTGAAATATCTCAAGCAGCAAAATCATCAGGTGTCACTGGCTACGCTGCGCACAGGGGATGTGACCGATAGCGAAATTTCGGCCTTGAAAGACTGGGTAGATGATTTAGCGGTGTTTCCCCGTCCTACAGATGGAGACCGGACATCGGGTTTTGCGGGCAAGGCAGCGCGATGGGTGAATTTTGTAACGAGCGGAGTACCGTCCAGTGTAATGGCCAGTCGCTCACCGGGAATGCAGGCTTGGGTGACCGGGCAAATTACCAGCGGGCAGTTCGATGCGATTACCTGTGAGCACAGCGTCAATGAGGTGTATGTGCCAGCAGATATCGAGCGCTACATTCCTAAGTCTGTCGTCAACATTCATAGTTCTGTGTATGGTACCTGCCTGCATCAACTCGCGGGGGGAATGGCTGAAAAGCCTTGGCGCGATCGCCTCACCCTCCCGCTGCTAAAACGCTACGAGCAGCGCTACTGCCAAAAATTTTCGCATCTAGTCGTGACCACCGCCGAAGACAAAAAACAAATGGCGGCGCTGAGCGGCAAATCAGAGATTTCGGTCGTTTCTAATGGCGTAGATCTTGAGATGTTTCCGCCTCGTCCTCAAGACCCAGGCGGTCATAGTTTGGTTTTTATCGGGGCGATGGACAATTTGCCGAACATCGACTCGGTCACCTTTTTGGCCAAAGAGATTCTGCCACTCGTCCGTCAGCGCTATTCGCAGGTGACGCTATCGCTGGTGGGCGCAAGACCCACACCAGCAGTTAAAGCCCTAGGTGAGCTGCCAAACGTCACGGTCACCGGCAAGGTACCGGCAATGATGCCCTATCTGCACAGTTCGACAGTCTGCGTCGTGCCGATGCGCGCTGGCTATGGTATTAAGAATAAGACGCTGGAGGCGATGGCGGCGGGGATTCCGGTGGTGGCGAGCGATCGCGGTCTTGAAGGCTTAACGGTAGAAGGCGACGGGATACCGCTGCGGGCGCTGCGGGCAAATACGGCAGATGAGTATGGGGTGGCGATCATGCGATTGTTTGAGTCGGCGGATCTGCGGCAGACGCTTTCTAGGAACGGGCGGGCGCTGATTGAGGAGGAGTATACTTGGGCGATCGCGGGGAGCCGATACGAGCAAGTCCTACTGAATGCAGTATGAGACCACATAAAATCGAGAGTGATCTGAATTTTGTGTAAGCGCTTTTTTCTTAAGCGGAAAAGCGTTCTGGAAACAGGATAGCAAAATGTGACAGAGCTGCGCGCCAATTCTTAATCGGCCTGTTCCACTTCTTCGAG
>JBARVU010000409.1:0-6999 GCA_049646425.1 Phormidesmis sp.
CCCCCCACCCCTCCGATACCAAATCAACCGGGCTCTACCAGTCGTCGATTGGTAAAAAGCTACTCACGGGCGTGACGGGCTTGGCGCTCGTGACTTTTGTGGTTGGGCATTTGCTGGGCAACCTGACGCTGTTTTTCAGCGCGTCTGCTTACAATCAGCTCGCTCATGTGATTGAGGTTCTGGGGCCGCTGACCTATTTGGTCGAGTTTGGGCTGCTGGTGATCGCCCTCATCCACGCTACTATCGGTATCGAAATCTACCTCGGCAAGCGTCAGGCCCGCCCGGTTAACTACGCAGAGTACGCCTCAGCTGGAGAACCCAGCCGTCAAACGCTCAGCTCTCGCACCATGATCGTGTCAGGGCTGGTACTCGGCGGTTTTTTGGTAGTGCATTTAGCGACCTTTAAGTTTGGCCCTTACTACCCGCTCCCCGGATCATCTGAGCGCGATCTGGCTCGCTTAGTCTTTGAGACCTTTCATAAACCGGGCTACACTGCTGGCTATGTACTGGTTTTAAGTGTGCTGGGGCTACATTTGCGTCACGGGATTTGGAGCGCGTTGCAGTCAGTAGGGGTGGAGACTCGGCCAGCAGTGTATGCGGCGAGTGCGGCGTTTGGGGGGGCGATCGCCCTGGGCTTCATCGGCTTACCCCTAGCGATTTACTTTGGTCTGATCGGCTGACATTCGGGTATGACTCAGTGAGGAACTTGCGTTGTGTCAGCTTCCAAAGATTCAACAAGCCACAAAGTAGTGGTTCCTATTTCGCAGCGAGATGCTTTTCGCCTGTTTTCCCAAGCATTCGCTTCGTGGTGGCCGCAAGAATACACGTGGTCTCAAGGCGTACTTGATACCATCGGGATTGAGCCGAAAACGGGTGGCCGATGCACGGAGCAAGGCCCGAATGGGTTCCAAGTGGTCTCCCTTTTGCATCTAGTTGTGCTGTGCCCAGTCACTCTCTAACATGCCAAAAATATGGTGGTCAACAAACTTATCGTAAAGCCACTCTGCTTGTCTAAGTACGCCTTCGTGCGTAAACCCAAGTCGTTTTGGAATAGCGCAACTTCTCTCATTGCCAACAGCACACCGTATATCAACTCGATTTAGTTTGAGTTCGTCAAAAGCATGATCAACTAATGCTTTGCAGGACATAGTCATAATACCTCGACCTTCAGCTGACTTACTAAGCCAGTACCCTGGATAACTGATACGTTGTGACCAGTCAATACTGTTATGGCCAATGACACCAACAAATTCGTTCTCATCCCAGATGCCCATAACAAATCCTTGATTGTCTGCAAATTGCTTTTGGGTACGTTTTATGAAGTCAAAGGAATCTTTTGTTTGGGTGTTTATATCCAACCAGGGCAGCCATTGCCTCAGATGCTGACGATTCTTTTGGATGACAGAGAATAGTTTGTCTGCGTCACGCAATTCGAGCAAGTGAAGTTCGGTATTTTTGTTTACATTGATGTTAGTAGAATACACGAGCTACCTTTTGATCAAAGCTAATGCAGAATACAGTTTACCGCATAGGAACAAATTCTTCCGCCCTACCCACAAAGTAAAGCCCTGTGCTCATGTTGAGTGAATTGTTCATCCGAAAGTAACCAGCCATAACGGGTAGCGTAAACTGAGTAAAGCGGCTCCGAATGCAACACCGATTAGCGACTGTAACGTGGGCACATTCATCTCTCTTACAGCCAATTTTCCAACAGTACGTAAGGAGCCCAGTAGAAGGGATGAGAATAGTTCGGATGGTTGACGAGCTTGAGCTGTGCCTGACGCAGGGCTTGAGATTTGGAGAACGAGGGGTTTTGCATGAGCTGACGATAAAACTCAACCATTAGAAATGCGTTAGCGCGATCATCAATGCTCCACAGGGACGCGAGCGTACTGCGTGCGCCAGACTGAACGGCGACACCCGCTAGATCCAGGGCGGCTCTCTCGTCTCCTTCTGCCGTCTCGCAGGCACTTAGCGTCAACAGTCCGATGGGGGCAGATTGCGCTTGTCGGGTCTGCAGAATGCGGCTGAGTTCGTCCATGGTCATGCGGCGATCGCGACTGCGAATAAACGTTTTCTGACGGTCAGAGCTGAATTCACTGTGGGTGGCTAAATGAACAACTTGAAAAGACGTTTGCTCAATTTGAGTTTCTAGGGCTTCAGCTGTGAACGAATCGTTTAAAAGAACAGTCGTTTCTGGAATCTCTTCAGCAATACCCTTCTGCTCCTGCTCTACGGCCACCAGCGGCGTAAAGTCTTCGACGGCTTCACTCAGCCCGGCAAACAGCATTCGCATCTCCTAGCGCTTTATCGGCTGCGGGTCAACCAGCTCTAAACCGGGGGTTAGCGCAATTCCATAGGTTGCGAGCAGATAGCGATCGCCGTCGTACAGCGCGGCCATCGGAATGTTCTTCAAAAATCCGTCTAAGACAAAGACTAACGTACCGACCTGACTCTCTTTCAACACTGGCTCAGCCGGACGAATTAACCAGTCGTAAACCTGTTTGGAAAGGGCTTCAACAGACAGCTGACTTTCGGGCTGAGTGATTTGACTGCGCAGCTTGAGTAGAGTTTCCTCTACACTTTTTTGGCCGACAGGGGTTGAGTAGTGAAGGAGTTCGTTCTGATTGGGTAGCTTCAGCACCACTTCAAAACTGTCTTCTAAGATAATGGGGTACACAACAGCAGCAAGTGCGTTAGTCAGAAGCGTGAGGCTGTTTTGAATCGCTTCATTGGCCTACGACCAAGCGCCGAACTGCTGATAGGTGAGGGCTAAATTGCTCAGGGCGATCGCCTGACGCAGATCGTCTCCCTGTTGCTGATAATTTTGAACGGCCTGCTGTAAGACCTCAGCGGTTTCTGCAAAGCGACCGGCTTCATAAAGCGCTCCTCCCTGCTGCTCTAATAACGATGGCTCTGATGATGGCTCAGCTTGGGCTGATTGGCTAACCGCTGATGGGGCAACCACTGAAGCGACGGGCGGGTTTGCGCCATAGGCCACTGAGCTGTGAAACAGGCATACGCTGAGCCAGGCAGCACAGGCTCGCCAGCAGAACTTCAAAAGTTGCGATTCAACACCCCCGTTACCCGGCCTAAAATGCTGTCAACGTCTGGGTCAGCAAAATAGACAGTGCGACCTGCCTCAACATGAAACTCTTGAAAACTGTGGAATAGGGCATTTCCAACTCTCGCTCCGCCCTCAATTACATCGCCGGGCACATCGCCGGAACCGTCTGGAACGATAGGACTGAGGGTAGAAGATTCCTCTCTTAGCACATCATCAGGGACAGGCATTAGCTGCGCTGACACTGAACCCGCCTGAGGAAATAGCAGTCCAGCTACAGCCGTCGCTAACAGGGTTTTCCATCGGATACGGCGCATAGAGACTGCTCTCGTTGGCAATTTGTTTCACAATCGATAAGACTAGCGGTGATGCCTGAGATCAACTTAATCAAAGGAATACCGAATAGTCAATAATACGGACTTCAATTTTTAAATTTATACTTTCTTCTAGGCTGGTGCATAATTTCCGTCACGTACAGCTGAGTAGTCAATAAGTCGTTTCCAGTTATACGCTTGTGCATTCCTTCTTTGTTGAAGTTAACCGTGATATATGGCACGTACTCTTGCCAAATTCTCCATACCCTTGAATGATTTAGAAAAAGTGTAAAGGAGTTCTGCAGTGCGTCGATTGCTAACGGTTTGCTTTGGGTTTTGTTTTGCGGTGGCAACAGTTTTCTGGTGGCCTGGGCTCCACCGTTCCCCGGCTCAGCCCGCTGCTGCACATGTCGCTACAGGCTCGGGTGGGGCAGTTGCGAGTGTAGATGCGCTAGCCACTCAGATTGGCATCGATGTGTTGAAAGCGGGCGGTAATGCGGTAGATGCGGCGGTAGCGACGGCGGCAGCGCTTGGGGTGACCGAGCCGTTTTCTGCGGGTATTGGTGGCGGCGGCTTCATGATGATATATCAGCCGGCGCACCCATTAGAACAGTCGCCAATAGAGGGACAGCCGCCAGGAGATGTGGTCACCTTGGATGGCCGGGAAGAAGCACCTGCTGCGGTCGGCCCGGATGTTTTTGCAGATCCAGATAGTCCGACAGGGGAGCCTCTACCCTTTTTCCCGAATCGAATTAGCAGCGGTTTAGCGGTGGGTGTGCCGGGGACGCCCTTGAATTGGGCGACGGCGGTAGAGCGATATGGCACAAAACCGCTGGCGGAACTGTTGCAACCGGCGATCGCCCTAGCTGAAACCGGATTCTCGGTAGACGAAACCTTTGCGGGCCAGGTAGAGGCCAACCAGGCGCGATTCTCAGCCTTTTCTAGCACCCGATCGCTCTATCTGCCCAACGGGCAACCGCCTGCTATCGGTAGTCAGCTCAGCAACCCAGATCTGGCTAGAACCTATCGGCTCTTGGCCGATCAGGGTGTGAATGCGTTCTATCGGGGCGAGATTGCCAGGGCGATCGCTCAAACCGTCCAAAATCCACCTGTTGCTGCTGACCCCCCTTTCAAAGTGTGGCCCGGTCAAATGACCTTGGCCGATTTAGATCGCTACGAAGTTCGCATCCGCCCGGCGGTAGAGAGCACCTACCGCGACTATCGCTTTTACGGCATGGGCCTGCCGAGCAGCGGCGGCACGACTACCCTCCAAACGCTGAACCTGTTGGAAGGCTACGATCTCGGTGCGCTAGACCGCGAAGAAGCTCTGCATTTACTGATTGAAGCCGAGCGGTTGGCCTTTGCTGATCGCGGCGCGTATTTAGGTGATCCCGAGTATGTGGATGTTCCGCTGCCAGGCTTGTTGAGTAAAGACTATGCGAGCGATCGCCAGGCCCAGCTACCGGCTGAAGCGCCGACTGACGAGGCTGACTATCGGGCGATCGCTGGAGATCCTTTGCCCTACCAGCAAGACCCTAGCCCCAGCCTGACGGCGACACCAGTCTCTGCTGCTTCAACAGACGGTGAGGGGCTTTCAACCACTCATCTGACGGTTGCAGACGCAAACGGCATGATTGTTTGCTACACGCTCACCATAGAATCTACGGGCGGTAGCGGCATCGTCGTCCCGGGCTATGGGTTTATTTTGAACAATGAGCTAACAGATTTTGACGTGGAGAGTCCTCATCCCAATGTGCCCGAGCCGGGTAAGCGGCCCCGTAGCAGTATGGCGCCCACGATTGCGAGAGTGCCCGATGGCAGCTTGCTTGCTTTTGGTTCTCCCGGTGGCTCTACCATCATTACAACCGCGCTGAATATTGCGGTGAATATGGTTGATTTTGGCATGGGACTGGAGGAAGCGATCGCGGCACCTCGGCTCTCTCAGCGCAACAACGGGATTACTCAAGTCGACCAAGGATTTGAACAGACTGAGCTGGGCAAAGCTCTCTTGGCTTTTGGACACCAGCTCAACCCAACTGACGAAATTGGAGCGGCGACTGGTATTTTAATCAGCCCAGAAGAGCAGATCACAGCGGTAGCCGAACCCAGACGCAGAGGGGGTGGTCGTGCTATGGCAATAGAATAAAAGCAGCCATGTCAGCATTTGTTCCATCCAGCAAATTTATGAGGACGTTAAGTCACGAACAAGCTATGTAGATGACCGAGAGCTTCTCAGGCTTTATGCAAGCGAAGAAAGAGACTTCACAAGCTATGCGTTAATTATAGATCAATGGCACTGACCTAAGAAAGGGAAGAAAAGGTAGAAAAAGGCTGCAAGGTTTGGTAGATATATACCAGAGCCTTGCAAGCCATCGATATAACACTTTCTACTATGACCCAATCAGCCGAAATTCTCAAGGAACAGTTTTTCAAAAGTTTAGGATTGCCGTGGCAAGACATCCTGCCAGAATCGAGACTCAATGAAATCCTCGAAGCAGAAGGCATTCAGTATCGCAGTCAGCTGTACACGCCAGTCGTGACGTTGTGGGCGATGCTCTACCCAGTAATATCTGCCGATAAAAGCTTACGGCACACAGTCAAGTGCATCACGACTTGGCTGACGGCGGCAGGGGAAACCCCGCCCTCTTCGGATACGGGCGCCTATAGCAAAGCCCGCAGCCGGCTCCCGGAAGAGCTGTTGCAAGGATTAGTTCCAGAAACCGCCGAGGCTTTAGAGCAAGCGGTTTCTGAAGCCCACCATTGGGGTGGTCGCCGGGTGAAAGTCTTTGATGGCACCACCGTGTTGATGGCCGATAGCGAAGCTAATCAAGCCGCCTATCCTCAACACGGCAATCAAGCCGCAGCCTGCGGATTCCCCTTTGCCCGTGTGGTGGTATTCTTTTGTCTGTTGACGGGCGCGGTGGTCGCCGCTTGCGTCGCTACCAAGACCACCAGCGAGATTGTCATGAGTCGTTTGCTCTATCAGACCTTAGATGCTGGCGACGTAGCAATGGCTGATCAAGCCTACGGCAGCTATATCGACCTAGCGCTGATTCAACAACAGGGCGCAGATGGCGTCTTGCGAAAACACCATGCTCGCCAGACGGACTTTCGCACGGGCCACAAGCATGGCATCGGCGACCATCAAGTCGAGTGGCCAAAACCCACTCGTTGCCCTGACCCCATGAGTGCCGAAGAATTTGCGGCGATTCCAGAGACCTTGCCGGTCAGAGAAGTGCGGGTGAAGCGCTCAAAGAAAGGCTTTCGAGACCAGTTCATAGTCATTGTCACCACCTTGCTGGATGCTAAACGCTACAGCGCCAAGCACTTAGCTCGGCTCTATGGCTGGCGCTGGCACGCCGCTGAGGTCGGCTTTCGCCATCTCAAAACCACCCTGAAAATGGAAATGCTCACCGCTAAAACGCCTGAAATGGTACGCAAGGAACTCTGGACTCACCTGTTGGCCTACAATCTGCTGCGCACTGTGATGGAACGTAAAGATTCAGGGGGTGCTGCCGATTGTTAGGATCAGCGACGGTCTAGGAAGTCCTTTACGATAGGCTTGCAGTGCCTGAGCGAGGAAATCAAGAGGAGAGCGCTGTTGAGCCTTTAAGGTTGTTA
>JBARVU010000410.1:0-49161 GCA_049646425.1 Phormidesmis sp.
GATTATAGAAGGTCTAGGCGGCAAAATTTGGGCGACCTCCGCTGGGAAAAATCAGGGCACTCAAATTCACTTTACCCTCCCAGCTGTCGACACCCCTCGCTATAGCAAAGGCAAGCGCTTACCTAGAAAAAGTACGGGTACTCCTGCCAAAGCCACCAGCGCAGACAAAACAGAGGCTTCTCAAAGTCAGCCTGCTACTAAGCCTGCTAAAAGCCGTACCTCATGAGTAGCCGTGGCAGCAGTAAACTTGTGCTCACCTAAAGAACTATTACGCTTCTGGTTACACTTGTTAAAGTGCTCGCTTGGCGATGATACGATTCCAATCAGCTAAGCTTGAGAGAGATTCATTCATGGCAGAACAACTAACGGGTACGATGCCAAAGTTTGGAGGCAGCACAGGCGGTCTTCTTACTAAGGCTGAAGTTGAAGAGAAATATGCGATTACCTGGACTTCTGAAAAAGAACAGGTCTTTGAGATGCCGACAGGTGGCGCCGCCATCATGAATGAAGGCGAAAATTTGCTGTATTTGTCTCGTAAAGAGCAGTGTTTGGCACTAGGTGCTCAGCTGCGAACTAAGTTCAAACCCAAAATTACCGACTACAAGATCTATCGTGTATTGCCTAGCGGCGAAACCATCTATCTCCACCCGGCAGATGGTGTGTTCCCTGAGAAGGTCAATGAAGGTCGTGGCTACAGCGGTAAGAAAGAGCGTCGCATCGGCGAAAATCCCAACCCAGCGGCGATCAAGTTTAGTGGCACCAAGACTTTCGAGACAGACATGAAGAAGGCTGACGTCGACACTGAGCCGCTTAGATAGTCGACAATCTTGAGTCGACTTAACGTCGGTTTACTGAGCTCATTGACTAAGCTCACGGTAAAAGGGTAGCGCTAGTAGCTGCCCTTTTATTTTTGGTTAGTAACCCGATACGAATAGTTAGCCCATTTCGCCCCTACAATTGGGTTGGCTCAAATCTCCCTTGCGACTGCCAATCTCATGATTTTTCCAGACTTTAAAGCTTTCTGCGACCTTGCAAAACAGGGAAATTTTGTACCGGTCTATCAGGAGTGGGTAGCCGACCTTGATACTCCCGTATCGGCCTGGTACAAAGTCTGTGCGGGTCAGCCCTATAGCTTTTTGCTGGAGTCTGTGGAGAGCGGTGAAAGGCTGGGTCGCTATAGTTTTTTGGGCTGTGATCCGCTTTGGGTGCTGGAGTCAAAAGGATCGCGGACGACTCAAACCTTTCGCGATGCAACTCACCGAGTTCTAGAAGGCAACCCGTTCGACATTCTGCAAGATTGTCTGGAGCCTTTGAAGCCAGTTCGACTGCCGCAGCTGCCCCCTGGTATTGGCGGACTGTTTGGCTTTTGGGGCTATGAGCTGATTGAGTGGATTGAGCCGACGGTCACCACCTATCCACGCGGGGAAGATGACCTACCCGATGGACTGTGGATGCAGATGGACAATCTGCTGATTTTTGACCAGGTGAAGCGGAAAGTATGGGCGGTTGCCTACGCCGATTTGCGCGATCCACAGGTGGATTTGAGAGCGGCTTATGAAGGGGCGTGTGATCGCGTCAAAAGCCTCGTCATCAAGCTCCGCCTGCCGCTCAACGAACAAGACACTCTGCTGGAATGGACTTCTCCTGAAGCCAGCACCGCGCCGCCTCTGGCCTATAGCAGCAACCGCACCGCCGCAGAGTTTTGCGCCTGTGTAGAGAGGGCCAAAGAATACATTCGAGCCGGGGATATCTTTCAGGTGGTGGCCTCGCAGCGGCTTCAGGCCAGCTACAGCGGCGCACCTTTTGACCTGTACCGCTCCCTGCGCCTGGTTAACCCTTCTCCTTACATGTGTTACTTCAACTTCAACGGCTGGCAGCTGATAGGCTCTAGTCCTGAAGTCATGGTAAAAGCTACTCTTACTGGGCCTGACAAACCCATGGAGGCCATGCTGCGCCCAATTGCAGGCACTCGCCCTCGCGGCAAAACCCCGGCTGAAGATGCCCGGTACGCCGCCGACTTGCTAGCTGACCCCAAAGAAGTCGCTGAGCACGTCATGCTAGTAGATCTGGGTCGCAATGACTTAGGCCGGGTGTGCAGCAGCGGCACGGTCGTTGTCAATGAGCTGATGGTGATAGAGAACTACTCCCACGTCATGCACATTGTCAGCAATGTGGTGGGCGACTTGGCCCCGGACAAAACTGCCTGGGACTTGCTGACGGCTAGCTTCCCGGCGGGCACCGTTAGCGGCGCACCCAAGATTCGGGCCATGCAGATTATTCATGAGTTGGAGCGCGATCGCCGTGGCCCCTACTCCGGCGTCTACGGCTACTACGACTTTGAAGGTCAGCTCAACAGCGCCATCACCATTCGCACCATGGTCGTGCAGTCCGCTGAGGACGGTAGCCAGACGATTAGTGTCCAGGCTGGGGCTGGGTTAGTCGCTGATTCGGTCCCTGAAAGTGAATATCAGGAGACGCTGAATAAAGCGAAGGGAATGCTGGAAGCCGTGCGTTGTTTGAAGGGATAAGAACCCTTGCAAGTACATTGCAGTTGATTAGCTGTGGCCCTCCCTAAGTAAACAACCAAAGGCATTCAGAAATCCTGACTCTCAAGCGCTGCTAGACAAATTCTTACAAGCTCTGACCGATCAGATGTATTCTCTACATCTACGCTCACTAGTTCGAGCCGTTCTGTATCTCGCCTGATTCGCGCGTTGTATAAACAAGTACGTTTCAGAAATTTATCGATCATTTCCTTGTCCCGAGGGGATTTGACTTCGTACTGACTTTCTTCGTAGATTCTTTGTTTGAAAAACTTATTATCGGCTGTGAGCCAAATAGCCGCGACGTTACTAAGCCCTAAAGTTGCTACTTGCTCTGGCAATATTGCCGAGCCTTCTATTATCAACTGATTGGTAGAAAGGTCAGTTGAGTGAAAGGTCACAATCTCCCGAATAAGCGGCCACACGTTATCTTTGTAGTGGCTAAGAACATCTGCAATAAGATTATCAACAGTCA
Source organism: Phormidesmis sp. (assembly GCA_049646425.1). Lineage (GTDB taxonomy): Bacteria > Cyanobacteriota > Cyanobacteriia > Phormidesmidales > Phormidesmidaceae > Phormidesmis. The sequence continues at coordinate 3,019 of JBARVU010000410.1, forward strand.
GCGATAGGTAGTGGTCAGCTACGTGAATGGGAACTGTCTTCGGTTTTACCTGCCACGGACGACCAGGGTGACGAGCTAGTTTGTCTGTAGAACGGTAGCTCCACCCAAGCTGTGAACACAATAACTGGGCAAGACAAGACTTTCCGGCATGCGAAGAGCCGCCAATAAGAAAAACCCTATGTTGCGCAACTACTGAACTCAATTTCTCGCCTTCTAACAATCAAGCATACGAGAACTTTTAGCACATACCGCAACTGGGAAAAACTTCATTGGAGCAGCCAAAATAAATTTGCTTACGTAGCTACCCTCACACGTTTGAATGCTGCCGCCGCAGAGACTCTGCAAATGTCTGGACTTCCTTGAGTAAGTTTTCTGGCATCTCATCGAGTAGCTGAAACAAGTCTACTTTCACGGCGTTTGCGCGATGCCGTAAAACCATTTGCTGAGGATAGACCACTTCGACCCCGATGGTTTCTCGAAAAGCGCCTGCTTCCTCTCGTTTGGCCCGCATCAAACCGTCTGGGTCTTTTAGCCTTACCCAGTCGCCAAACAGCTCTACCAAGAAAGCATCCCCTGCACTTAGCACCTCTACGATAGTGCCTGGAGTCCCCACAGGAGCCACCTCTATCTCATCGAGAGCGTTACTAAAATCGCTTTGCAAATCAATGGGCTGCACTAACTGAACCTGATCAAATAAATTGAATTGCATCATCACTCAGCCTCCTTATCTTTGGGGAAAAGCAGTTACAAATCTAGCTACCGTTTCTTTTGGATGTACTATCCACGCTGTCTTGACCAATCGAAAAAACCCTATAGAACCTCGTACTGCGCTGATGGCTTCATACCGATCCCCGTGTTGGCTTATACGCTTAAATTCTAAGTCTTCTACGCTGAGACTGCTTAAGACAGCTTCTCGAACCAGCTCAGGCGAATCAAATCCCAAAACCTCACGCCAAAATTTTTTCTTGTCGCCGCCTTCTCCTGGTTCAGTTTCTCTTGTAAGCAAATAGATAGCTTTTTCAAGCGGAAAGTACAAGAGAGTGGGTTTTGCCATTCGCTATAGTTCTGATTATACTGAGCTACCTCGATTGCCTACGCATCGCCTCAATGATTTGAGCATTTGCTTTTGGAAAAGGATACTGATCAATTTCGTCGAGGGTGACCCATTTTACTTCGTCGCTTTCGAGAGGTTTGGGGTCGCCGCTGAGGTATTTACAGTTAAAGGCGTGGAGCGTCACTTTGAAATGGGTGTAGGCGTGCTCGATCGTGATCAGGCGACTTCCCACCTCAATCTCAATATCTAGCTCCTCTTTAATCTCACGGCTAACGCACTCTTCTACGGTTTCATCGGGCTCGATTTTACCGCCAGGAAATTCCCACAGGCCGCCAAGTAGCCCTTCTTGCTTGCGTCGGTCGATGAGAATATTGCCCTGGTCATCGGTGATGACGGCAACGCCGATTTGCTTGTGAGGCAGAGGCTTACGCGGTTCAGTCATGGGAAAATCCGATACGGCATTTTGATTGTACGCTGCGCAATGGGTCTGCCAGGGACACAGCAGACAGGCCGGGTTGTGACGAGTGCACAGCGTCGCGCCCAAATCCATGATGGCCTGGTTGAAGTCTCTCGGATGTTGCGGATCTAACACTCGTTCTGAAAGCTGCCAGAGCTGAGTAAGTGCCTTGCTGGGCGGTACTGGTAAAGCCACTAGACGGGCCAGTACCCGCTTGACATTGCCGTCTAAAATGGCGGTTGGCTGGTTGAACGCGGCGCTGAGAATGCCGCCTGCGGTGGTGCGACCGATGCCTTTGAGAGCGATCGCCTCCTCTAATTCCTCAGGAAACTGACCGCCATGTTCTACGACTACCTGCTGCGCCGCCTTGTGCAAATTTCTGGCCCGGGCATAGTAACCAAGCCCTTCCCACAGTTTGAGCACTGTCTGCTGAGGCGTCGCAGCCAACCGTTCAACGGTCGGAAAGTGCTTCAGCCAGCGTTCGTAATAGGGAATGACTGTCTTCACCTGCGTCTGCTGTAGCATAATCTCCGAAATCCAAATAGCGTAAGGATCTCGGGTGCGTCGCCAGGGCAGATCTCGACCCTGAGCGGCATACCAGGAGAGGAGACGCTGTCTGCAGTCAAAGACGGTCGCCTCAGATATAGCAAAACCCGGCAGATAGGCATCTGCCAGGTTCGAGTTAGATCGCTGACGCGACTTCTCTAACGGGGATAGCAAGCGGGCAGGTCTCGCCATGTGGGCTTACTGCTGCTCGCTGTCTAGAGCCGTACTGAACTGCTCTTCAAATGCCAAACGTTGCTCAGCGCCTCGCAAAAAGTAGCCACTCATCATGGCAGACGCTAAGAGCCGTCCCAAGTTTTCCCGGTTGGTAGTGACCGTCACGTCAAAATGGTGGGCGGGCAATCCGCCGAGTAAACCAATAACGTTGTGCTCCATGACCTGCATCACTTCGGAAGAAGCTGGACGCGACAGCTGCGTAATCGTCTCTGGATCCATCGTCTTTACGTAGCTGAGCAGCGCGTTCTCTTTAGGGGATCTGGAATCCATAAATTCTGGGAGCTTGCCGGTGACATCATCCATTGTTGATACCTTCGATTGGACTAATAGAACGCGATTCTATTGGGGCGATCGCTCTTGAGTTTCCCTGGGTCTATAGTCCTAATGTAACAAGCCAATTTACACTCGCCTATGGGTTGAAACCGAATGACAACCGAACAGCCGTCAGCGCTAATTTGTCAGCGAATCGGGAGCGCAAACCGGTAGAGATAGATGAAGGAAGCTGCTAGCTACCAAGTCGGATCATCTAACAAATAAACCTCTAGATGACGCCTGCCTGAGGGCACCGCCTTTAAACAGGCAAGCACCGGCTCCTCTTCTTTGCTCAGCTCTACTTCGCAAGCATGACAAGCCCCCATCAAACAGCCGGTAGAAATGTAGATGCCTGCCCGAGCTGCTACCGCTAGTAAAGGTTCACCGGCACTGGCCATTACCGTTACATCGTCAGGGAGGAAGCGAATTTCTACAGTCACAGGGTATACAGGGTTGTCTTCAGTAGGGCTTGCTTACTGGCACGGGTGCTATGCTCTGAGCATCGCCACTAACGTATGGTGAGCGTCGGCGGCATCTTTGAGCTCATGGTCGAAGGCAACCCGTACCGGTCGCTTCTCACCGTTGACTTCTGCCGCGAGATCCATGCCTTGGGAGTCAATAGCCGTTAAGGTAGCAGCGGTGGCCGATTGCTGATTGCCATAGCGCTGAGCATAGGTGAGGACGGCTTCAGCATGGTCTTTGTTCATATGTTTGCAAATGCGATCACTCACCTGACCATCAATCTTCTCAGATACTTGCTCTGACATAGCGCTCCCCTAACATTACAATTCCAGCAGTCGTTCTTTTGTCTGGATTTACTCTCTGAGCTGTCTACTCAGCGTCTCTCTATCATAGATAATATTGTCTCGTCCATGACCGCCAGCGCTCATCCTTTAGTCCATCCTTGGCCGAGTGGCCACATTTTTGAAAGTCCAGGGGCCCATTTGACATACCGGGTGATTGGGCCCTGCTGTCGCCTGTATGACCGCCATCAGCTTCCCTGGCCGTGCTGCCGCATTCAGTGGCGCAGTAAAGAGCCCAGCTGGCGAAGAATTGGCCGCCGGTTTACTGCCGACCTAGCCACCCGCAGTCGTCCCTCTTACTGCGTCGAAATTGTCGGTCAGAGCTACCGCAGCGAGCCTATTGTGATGACGCTGTATACGGAAAAGCTGCCACCCAATCTCAAAAGCTGGTGGCATACCCAACGACTTGCCCCCTCAGGACAACCGACTGCTATGAGCGATCTGCCGCCAACGACAAGCAGCGGCTTTGCCCAGAAAAAAGAGCCAACGCGGCCACAGGATGCACCCACCTTGTCATAGCGTAGCGTCAGCATCATAGCGTAGCCGTCAGCCGCTGATTTAGTTTCTAATACTTATCGTCGATTTGCTCAGGAACAGCCACAGTGCAGCCTCGGCGATATTCTGTACCGGCCCAGGTAAGCACTCCGCACAAGTTCGCTTGAGAAAAATCCGCATCGAGAAACAGGGTGTCTCGCATGTCGGCTCCGTTTAATAGCGCGCCGGTAAAATCCGCGCCGTTGACGTAGGACTCTCGCAGGTCGACTTGTAGAAGCGATGCGCCGCTGAGGTCAGTGCGATCAAAAATGGCATAGCGCAAATCGGCCCCATTCATGACTGCGCCCCGGGCACTTGCATAGCCTAAATTGACATCGATCATATTGGCGTCGCTGAGCTGAGCACCGTCCAGATTCGTATAGTAAAAGTTAGCCCCCTCCAAATCAGCACCGGTGAGGTCAGCACCGGAAAGGTCAAGCCGCCGAAAGTCGGCCTCGTGCAGATCGCAGCCCGGACAGGCATTGGTTTCAATCAACTGTTGAATCGCAGCTTCATCAGCGGCTTGAGCCGCTTGAGTGGCTAGCATCGGGCCGAGTAGAACTGTGCCGACGGCAAAAGCGACCCTGCGGCGATCACACTTACGAATCAAATCCATTATCTCTGTATACATAAGACGAGGCGATCTCTAAGGTTTGTTCTATGGTGTCAGACATCCTATAGGAGTGACAAGCGTCATTGGCAACTTGTTCACTGACTACTCTGGAAAATCCCTACCTTTTGACAAACTTTAACAGTCCTTTAAATTGCCCTCATACGGCTATTCTGAGGACAACCCCCAACCTTGTATCAAGGCGATTTGCATCAGTTCATCGGTATTCTAAGGAATTAGCCAAGCCAGAAAAACTTCAAACTACTTACTCAAGCTACGGTCTGCTGGTTTGAGTTTCTTCTGGCAACAGGTGCGCAGCGCCGACAACGATCATTGTGAAATCTACTTTTAAGGATAGGAAAACCATGAAACCCTTTCGACTTACTGTTGCAGCATTGGCCACGGCAGCGATCGCAGTAACCGCCAGCAACATCCCCTCCGTCTTCGCTCAGAGCAGCCCCGCCCCAGCCGTACAGCTGGCTCAATCTTCCACGTTTGGGATGCAAGAGACCAGCCAGGAGCCGTATATCTTAGTCACTAACCCGACCAGTAGGCTCGGTGGTGTCCAGCGTTATGGCCTGATGATCATTGAGCAAAAAGCTGCGCAGCCCCCTTGTTTTGACACGGTCGGATCGAACCCTACCGTCGTGCTGCCACTGCTATCCCAGCTGCCTGACTTCTCTGGCATCTGCGGTCGCAGTACCGATACCAACGGCTATCTCATTCGCGCGGCTGGCACCGATATTAAGTACGACCCGGTACTCGAAGAACAAGATGGCGTACTGGTGCTGTATGCCAAACCAACGCCTTTTGCTGGAGCAGGTGCACAGCGGTTCATCATCGGTCAAACCGATGGGATTGCGCCGAGTGGATACACCAAAATCTTCTTAAATCCAGGCTGGCGACTGGCCCGTCAAACCTTTAATGGCAATGTCACTGGCCGGACTTACCTGGCGAACGACATGACGGTGGCTCAGCTAGTGCAGCAGTCGGGCGATGTCATTGCTCAACCGGGTCCGACGCCGACGCCCACCCCGAACCCAAACCCCACGCCTGCTCCAGTTACTAGCTTCCCTGACGTTCAGGGGGATATCTACGCAAGTGCCATTAACCGGGCTGTTCAGCTAGGGTTTATCTCCGGCTTTGCTGAAGATAACACCTTCCGCCCTCAAGCTTCTCTAACCCGTGAGCAGCTGGTTTCTATCGCGATTGAAGGACTCGGTCAGGCCACCGCACTGCCTGCGGTGACTGCGAATCCCTATCCTGACGTGCCCGCTAGTCGCTGGAGCGCAGCCAAAATCAAAAAGGCTCAGGAGCTAGGCATTGTAACCGGCTACCAGGATGGCACTTTTAAGCCGACTCAGGCAGTCACTCGCGCTGAGCTACTGGCGATCATGCGACGAGCAGCAGAGTACAAAAATAGTACTACCCAGCTAGCCGCAAACCAGCCGGGGCGAACCTTCAGCGATACGCAGGGTCACTGGGCTCAAGACGTGATTTCTAGCCTGTCTAGCTACTGTGGCATTGCGACACCGCTGAATGAGACGGGCAATGCTTTCTACCCTAACCGGGCGGCGCAGCGGAACTATGCAGCGGCGGCGATGGTGCGTCTGTTGGATTGTTCTCAGACGGCGGACCGGTAGAAGGGAGAGGGGGGATGGGGAGAGGGGCATCTAAGCTATTTCCCCATCCCCTATTCCCCATGCCCCATTCCCTTCGAGCCCCGCAACAGGCCGTAGCGAATCAGACCTCGGCGATAACCTGTGGTCATCAGGGCGATCGCTGCTGCGCCTCGGACGGTCTCTGTCCCGGCCTGCAGGATGCCTGCAATCACCGCTGGATCGAGCGCTGATTGCACTACATCCTGCCAAAAGAATTCTACCTGCTGCGACCAGTCTGCCATGGCCAGATCGGCAAAGCCAATGCTCTCAGCGATTTCACCGTATTCCGGCAGTGAGATCACGTAGGGTAAGTGGTAGAGCTGATAGAGCCGATCTAGATGTAGCTGCTCGCTATCGGTTAATGGCCCGGCCAAATTATGGATAGCGCGATGGCACCAAGTGGCCATGAGAAAGGTGCCTCCGGGCTTCAGCAGGCGATAGCACTCTTGTAAAAAGGCTTCTTTGTCAGGCATATGTTCACCGCTTTCCATCGACCAGATAAAGTCGAAGGAATTGTCAAGGAAAGGGGTTGCCAAGGCGTTGGTCACCTGAAAGTGCACAGCGGGTGAGTCTACCTGGTCAAAACTTTGCCACGGCTGTAGGGAAATGCCCTGTTCGGCGGCCCGCTGGCTGGCCCGCTCGGCCTGCACTGGGCTCAGCGTAATCCCCACCGCATGGGCAGCAAACTTATCGGCTAAGTAAAGCGTACTGCCGCCGATGCCACAGCCGACATCGAGAATGGTTTGGGCTGTGCGGATGTCAGCCCACTGCAGCAGTTCTTCGATCAGGTCGATTTGGGCCTGACGGCGGTCTTTTTTGTGCTGGCCGGTAATGCCGTAGTAGCCGTGGTGCATGTGCTCACCCCAGGTGCGCTCCCACAGCGGTGAGGAGGTGTCATAGAACTGCTGAATTCTTTTGGTTAGCGAGGTGTCCATCTGGATTCTTTGTTTGCGCTTTGGGGTCGGTCTGGATGATAGTTGAGTCTGACTAGTCAGTCTATAGGGTCGATTTGGATGGTGATCGCCGTCAGCGTAGATAATGTGCTGAAGGCAAGTTTTACCGCAAGCAACCAGCGATCGCCTTTCCGTCTCATTACTCATCGCTGCTTAACATCATGACCGTTCCTCGAACAATTTGCGTTGGGTTCCTTGCCTTGATTGGGGTGGGCACGCTGCTGTTGATGCTGCCCTGGTCGGTTGCTGGCGGCGGATGGAACAGCCCGCTAGTGGCACTTTTTACGGCGACTTCGGCGGTCTGTGTGACTGGGCTGATTGTCGTCGATACCGGCAGCTATTTTTCGCCTTTTGGCCAGGGCGTTGTACTGTCTTTGATTCAGCTCGGTGGATTGGGCTACATGTCAGCAACCACACTGCTGCTGCTGCTAATCGGTCGAAGACTGGGATTAAAGGATCGCTTGGCTATTCAGCAGGCAATGGAGACCTCGGAGCTAGCGAATGTGAAGGCGCTGCTGATTTCGATTATTTCGATGACGCTGATCTTTGAGCTGACGGGGGCGTTTTGCCCATTTCTCACCTTTTCTGAGCAATTTGAATCGGGGCAGGCGCTATGGTTAGCGATTTTTCACAGCATCAGTGCGTTCAATAATGCTGGCTTCAGCCTATTTGAAGATAGCTTGGTGCAGTATGCCGAAAATGCTTGGCCGATAGCGGTGATTTCGGCGCTGATCATTTTAGGGGGGATTGGCTATCAGGTGATTATGGAGGCGTTTATGTGGATGCGCGATCGCTTCCATCGACGCAAGGGCCGCAGCGTTTTTTCACTGCACTTCAAGATCGTTACCAGCACGACTGTGTTTTTGCTCCTGCTGGGGACAGCTGCCTTTTTGTTCATTGAGTTTGACAATCCCGACACCCTGGCAGGCGAGAGTCTAATGGGGAAAACGCTGCTAGCGGCCTTTCAATCGGTAGTGATGCGGACAGCCGGGTTTAATTCGATTGATATTGGGGCGATGGAGACCAGCTCTTTGTTTATGGCGATCGCTCTGATGTTTGTTGGGGCAAGTCCGGGCAGCACTGGCGGCGGCATCAAAACCACGACGCTGCGCATTTTACTGATATGTACCCGCGCTGTCTTGCGTGGCAAAGAAGAAGTGAACTGCTATCAGCGTCAAATTCCAGTCGCTCGCGTCCTCAAAGCAATGTCGGTTGTGGTGGCTTCAGCAATGAGCGTCGTCATCATCACCACCTGCATCTCTGTCACCGACGCCAACCAATCCTTCATCAGCATTTTGTTTGAAGCGGTCTCTGCGTTTGCCACCGTTGGTCTTTCTACTGGCATTACGGCTGACTTATCAACCCTCGGTCAGATCTGTATCATCTTTACCATGTACATTGGCCGAGTCGGCGTTTTGCTCCTGATGGCGGCGCTCTTAGGCGATCCAAGCCCTAGCGCAATTCACTACCCCGAAGAAGACCTACTCACGGGCTAAGACTCAATCTACTGATAAAATTGGACTATGAGCAGCGCTTACTATCCACCGGTCACTCAGCAACTGCTCGACGAAATTGTCAAGCAGATAACGACAGTCGGTTCGCCAATCAAGATTGTGCTATTTGGATCTAGGGCTAGAGGAGATGCCAAGTCTGATAGCGATTTAGACTTGCTGGTGATCGAAGAGTCTGACTTGCCTACTTATAAAAGAGCGCCTCGATATCATCTTGCCTTGAGAGATATCTCGATGCCGAAGGACATCGTTGTTCGAACACCTTATGAAGTTTACGAGTGGAGCGCCGTACCAAACGCTTTTGTCACTACTGCCATCAGAGAAGGTAAGGTGCTCTATGAAAAATCAACATGATCTGGCGGAGGGCTGGTTTAGAAAAGGGAACAGTGATATTCAGACTATTCAGGTACTGTTGAAAGCGGGCGGCCCCTATGACGCAGCTTGCTTTCATGCACAGCAGGCTGTAGAGAAGTATCTTAAAGGATTCATTGAGCTCCATGGCGAAGTTGCCCCCCGTATTCATGATTTAGTAGAGCTGAACTCGCGCTGTATCAGTCGTAATGCAACGTGGGAAATAGAGGGAAGTGTCCTCTCAGAGCTGACAAATTACGCCGTTGAATCTCGCTATCAGCTGGAATTTTGCCCGGATCAGAAAATAGCCAGCGAGGCGTTGTCTTCCGTCCAACAAATTTGCCAGGTCATCTTAGCGGAGCAAAAGCGGTTAAAGACTATTCAAGAAGACCCAAAAGACGACTGAGATAGTTTGCTAGTAGAATCGCATTGCCTAGATTCTCTGCCCCGAAGTCATCACGGACACTTTATCGAATTAGCCTGTTCGTATTTTCCACTAGGCTTTTGGCAAACTCATCGAACCGCTGAGAGAGTTTTTCATCTTTGAGCTGGCCTGCGCTGTCAAAAGCGTTCCAGGCTTGACCAATGGCAATTTGCTCTGGGATTGACCAGGCATGTACCCATCGCATGATCACTCGCATATCGTTGAGGGCATTGCTGTTGGGCTGACCGCCTAGGACGCTGATAAATCCGGTTACCTTACCACTGAGTTCTTCAAATCCCATCAGGTCGAGCGCATTTTTGATCACGCCACTGACGCTGCCATGGTATTCAGGCGTTGATAAAATCAGTGCGTCTGCTGCTTTCACAGTTGTTTGCAGCATCTCGGCGTCCGGATGGTCCGGGTAGTCGCTGCCACCGTCACAAAACGGCAGGTTCATCTCTTTGAGATCTAAGACCTGCACCTCTGCGCCGAATGATTTTGCTCGCTCAGCAGCAATATACAGCGCCTGCATGCTGTAGGAATCCGTTCTCAAGCTACCGCCAATACCAACAATCTTTACCATGCTTTCTCCTCGGGTGACAGTGCCATACTATGCTTGCTCAGCAGAGCCTTGAATCAGCCGACAGAATTAAAAAAGGGCTACCCACTGTAGGTAACCCTCCCGTTAAATAATCAAAACCACTCAGAGATTAAATCTATAGCAGTCTGGTATTAGCCTTCGGTAGCAAGCTCGGTACTACCACGACGGCGACCGCCGGTGAGGCTATTGAACAGCATGACGCCGATTGCCTTGATTAAGTTGCCTTCTAGCTCTTGGAACAGCTCCATGTTGATACCAAAGGCATCGTTAGCTTCTTCTACGATGGCGGCGGCGGTGGCATCGTCTACAGGGGCTTCGTTCAAAGAAGCCCGATAGCGATTTTTGAAGGCTTTTTCGTCTTCGATGGTAGGAAACTCATAGAACGCAACGCCGTCGCTACCCGATAGGTTCATCGCGCGCTGAGAAATCGTCTTGAGAATTTGCCCACCAGAAAGATCGCCCAGGTAGCGGGTGTAGGAGTGACCCACTAACAGTTCAGGCTGTTCGGCGGAGATAGTGCGAATACGGTCTACATACTTCTGACCACCCTTTGAAAGGACGATCTGATCGCGCCAGTTAGAGCCGTAGTAAAAAGCCAGGTCTTCTTCCAGGCTGGATTTACGGTTGAGCTCAGGAAAGTAAATTTTAGAGACGATGGGGTGATTCTTGTGCTTTTCTAACTCCTCTTCCATGGCCGCATAGATGAAGTAGAAGTTGCCTACTAGCTTGCGGTAGGACTTTTTCTCAACCACACCACGCAAAAAGCATCGAACAAACCCGACGTTTTCTGCCATCGTGTGAGCTTTTTTAGTGCCCTCTCGGAGCTGGGTCGCTAAATTGTTGCTCATGTTTTAAGTATCTCTAACTTGGAAATAGAATTTGTTCGTTACTTTTTAATCCCTTTAAAGAGCTTAGAGGGACAGCTATACCTGTAGAGAGATTTCGCAACATTTTTTCATGTTGCCTTTCATTATCGACTGACGTGCTCCAGTGCGAAAAGGGCCTTCATGAAAAGTAGGGGATAGGGGATTACACCCTATTCCCTATCCCCCATCCCTAAAACTCAGTACTAACGTTGCAATCGCTCAAATATCTAGGTCGTTCATATTCAACCGGGGGCCGTAGGTTTCAATGAACTCACGGCGGGGAGCAACGCGATCGCCCATCAGCACCGTAAAGATTCGATCTGCCTCTGCCGCATCTTCAATTTCCACTCGCTTCAGCGTGCGTGATTCCGGGTTCATAGTGGTATCCCACAGCTGCTGTGGCATCATCTCACCGAGTCCCTTAAACCGCTGTATATTGTACTTGGCATTGGCTGGCATTGCCGCGATGCCGTCTTGCAGTTCGCGTTCGCTATAGCAGTAGGTGTGGTTGCGACCGCGCTCTAGCTTGTACAGCGGCGGGCAGGCAATGTAAATGAAGCCCTGGTCGACCAGATCGCGCTGATAGCGATAGAAGAAGGTCAGCAGCAGCGTGCGAATGTGGGCGCCATCTACGTCGGCGTCTGTCATCAGACAAATGCGGTGGTAGCGCAAATTAGCGGAGTCAAATTCTTCGCCTTTGATGCCCAGTCCCAGCGCCGTAATCAGCGACTGTACCTCATTGTTTTTGTAGATCTTGGAGTCGTCGGTTTTCTCGATGTTGAGAATTTTGCCGCGTAGGGGCAAAATGGCCTGAAAACGGCGATCGCGTCCTTGCTTCGCACTACCGCCAGCCGAATCTCCCTCTACGATAAAAATTTCCGACTCAGCCGGATCGCGCGAGCTACAATCGGCTAGCTTGCCTGGCAGCGTCGAAGACTCCAGCACCGACTTGCGTCGAACCAGGTCGCGGGCTTTTTTAGCCGCTTCTGCCGCATTAAAGGCCTGAATGGCCTTTTCTAGAATGGCATCGGCCACGCCAGGGTTGAAGTCTAAATATTCCGTCAGGGCTTCCCCTACCAGCGAATCGACGATACCGCGCACTTCGGTATTGCCCAGCTTGGTTTTGGTCTGACCTTCAAACTCAGGGTCAGGCACCTTCACCGAGACGACAGCCGTCAATCCCTCGCGGATATTTTCTCCGGCCATGTTCGACTCGGCGTCTTTACGCTTTTTGCGCTTGCGAGCGACCACGTTCATTGTCCGCGTCAGGACGGCCTTGAGTCCCTCAAGGTGAGTACCGCCATCGACCGTGCGAATGTTGTTAGCAAAGCCCAGCAGGTTGTCGGTAAAGGCGTCGCTGCACCACTGCAGGGCCGCTTCAACCTGAACCCCATTTTTCTCTGAGTTGACGTAAATGACGTCAGGGTGCAGCGGCTCTTTACCGCTGTTGATGTACTCTACATACTCCTTAATCCCGCCTTCGTAACAGTAGCGAGACTCGCGCGGCTGCTTAGCCCTAAGCAGCTCCAAGCGGTAGTCAGTAAAGGTAATATCGACGCCAGCATTGAGATAGGCTAGCTCGCGCAGGCGACTCGCGAGCGTGTCGTAGTCAAACTCGGTGGTGTGCGTGAAAATGGTCGCATCCGGCTTGAAGATGACCTGAGTACCGGTTTTGCTGCTGCCTTTCTCGGTTTTGAGCGTGCCGATAGGATTGCCCTGCTCAAAGCGCTGGGTGTGAACCTTACCCTCGCGCCAGACGGTGACTTCCACCCACTCAGAGAGCGCATTTACGACCGAAACGCCTACACCGTGGAGACCGCCGGAGACCTTATAGCCGCTATCGCCGCCAAACTTACCCCCTGCGTGGAGCACGGTGAGTACAGTTTCCAGCGCCGACTTACCTGTGGCAGGGTGGATATCGGTGGGGATACCGCGTCCGTCATCATTTACAGTGACGGAGCCGTCCGCATTGAGCGAAGCAGTGATGTGCTGACAGTGTCCGGCTAACGCTTCGTCAACAGAATTGTCAATTACCTCATATACCAGGTGGTGCAGCCCTCTTGGGCCGGTACTACCGATATACATCCCCGGACGCTTGCGAACAGGCTCAAGCCCTTCTAAAACTTGAATCTGCTGAGCGCCGTAGCTGTTGGCCATACATTTTCTCCTAAGATCAGTTCTTTAGACCAGTTCTCCTGGGGTTAGCGGTAAGGTCAGTGATGACTGCTCTTCCCCGGCCTTTTCTTGGCGCTTCAAGGCCGTTTCAAGCTGGTAAAATGATAATGCGCCTATAAATTCTAACACAAAGGCGTTAAAAGCGCTTTCAGCGGCATCTCAGCGCACTTACTCAAAGAGGATCATAGTCCCCTTTTTTACACCTGCCTCATAGCGCTCATTCAGCCTCAGCAGATATTTATCAGAATAAGATAGTTCTTTTGTACCATTTTAAGCCATGTTTGATTGTTGTGGTGGGCCCGACCGCGTCAGGCAAGTCCAGTTTGGCGATGACGTTAGCGCGTCGGTGGCCAGCGGTCATTCTCAATGCGGATTCCCGGCAGGTCTATCGGGCATTTGATATTGGGACGGCTAAGCCATCGAGGGCTGATCGGCGGGCGATCGCCCATGAGTTCGTCGATATTTGCGAGCCGACTGAGCGGCTGACGGTCGCCGATTATCAGCAGCAGGCCCAGGCCAAGATTGCGCAAATTCATCAGCAGGGCGATCAGGTGCCCTTACTGGTCGGCGGCACGGGGCTCTATGTCGATGCAATTGTTAAAGGTCTTAAAATACCACAGGTGCCGCCTCATTTGGAACTGCGATCGCAACTCACTCAGCTCGGCCAGTCTCACTGCTATGCGCTCTTGCAGCAGGTAGATCCGGTCGCGGCCACCCGTGTGCATGCCAACGACCAAGTGAGAACGCTGCGAGCGCTGGAGGTTTTCTACGTGACCGGGCACAGCATTTCGAGCCAGCAGGGAGAGAATCCACCACGCTATCCGATCTTATATATAGGACTGGCCAGTGCGGCAGAGGCACTGCGATTGCGCATCGAAACCCGCACTCACCAAATGGTAGAGGCCGGATTCGCCAGTGAAGTAGCCGGTCTGATTGAAAAATACGGGCCGGATCTGCCCCTGCTAAAAACCTTGGGCTACGCCGAAATGCAGCAGCATCTGGCCGGAGAAATCTCGCTGGAGACCACCATCGAAGACATCGTGCTGCATACCTGCCAGTTTGCCAAACGGCAGCGCACCTGGTTTCGCAAAGATTCGCGGATTGAGGGGTTTGCTGCCGATGCCCCCACCCTAAAAGCGCAGGTGAGCGCGCGCGTCGAACAATTTATTCAGTCTGTCAGTTCAGCCAAACCCCAGCCTAGCAAGCTACCTGAGCCCTAGCCTGCCGATCTGTCTATCAAAGCTCTTCTGTCTCTAACTCTTTGATCGGCACCGCCATCTCTTTTTTCTTAGCGGGCTCAAGCTCTGGAGATCTTGCCGGAATCAACTCTTTCTGCCGTTCTGGCTGCTGTTCTGCCTGTCGCTCTTCTAGCTTCAGCGGTAGCCGCACCGGCTGTTTCTCTTCGACTGCCTGGCTCTTCGGTAAGCTGCGCTCCAGTTCCTCTAGCGGTCGAGGAATCACCATGACTGAATTCAGTTCGCCAATCCGTTCGGCTTCATTCATGCCTGCTTCAACAGCAATTACGACGTTCGACAGTGAGCCTTGAATGATAATTGTGCACAGCCCTTCGCCGATCGTTTCATGGGAGAGCAGCGTAATTTCAGCCGACTTCGTCATGGCGTCAGCAGCGCCCACCATGGCCGGGAAGCCTCGGGTCTCCAGCAGGCCAATGGCGCTACCGCTCATAGATTGGCCAACTCCTTCGAGCGCTTCGAGGCGGGTATTAATCGGTAAAACCGATTCCAGATTCGCCATCGGCCGAGGAATCATTGAGGAAGAAACAAACTGGCCAAACTGCTTAGCCGTTTTTTCGCCCGCGTGAACCGCCATACGCACATCGGCGACGCCGCCGCGCACGATAGCTGTACAATGCCCGCCCCCAGTTTTCTCATAGCCTACCAGGAACACATTGGCCGACTTCATCATGGCGTCAGCTGTTCCAATAATAGCCGGGAAGCTAGTTGTGGAAACCATGCCCAGCGCCGTATCGTACAGCCAGTTGCGGGCGGTTACGGTCGGCTTACGTAGGGGAGTAGCATCTGAGCGCATGCGTTTAAGAAGAGGAGTTGTCGTTCAGCGGCTGCCGACTGGGAAACAGCGCTGAGATGAGTTCGTTTACCTGTGACTTGCCGGACACCTGATTGTTAGGGGTCGGCCTAGTCAGTGATGACGATCCATAGCCTGATTGTACGCCATTAGTTGAGGAGCCGTTGTGGCTCTGTCCGGTTGTCCCACTGGCCTGGTTAAAGGGCTGATTGAGCAGCGGCGGTGGGACAAAGGTGCTGGTCTGATCGCTGAGATCGGGAATTGATATAGGCTTAGCCTCGATTGGCCCAGGCTCGACAAAAGTATTCTTGAATGTTTTTGGTTGAGCGCTGACTGATTGTGAACTTGGCTGAGGCTGACTGTACCCGTTGCGCTGCGCCGAACCCGGCTGAGCACCGATCAACGTATCGGGTGGCAGAATCGCATCGGCTGCCACGGATGGATTGATCAGCGTACTGCCCGGACTTACGCAGGCGTTTGTCCCAACGGTGCCCTTGCCGACAACCAATACGCTGGCTCCCAGGCTGACGCCTGCTGAGATGGTCAGCACGCCTGCCCGCGACTGAACGCAGACACCAGCGGCCAGACAAACGCCTCTGCCAACCACAATCCGACTGCCCGGCGCTGCCTGTAGAACCACACCGGGCGCGATCGCTGCTGATTCATCAATAGTGACATCGCCCATCACACAGTAATGGGTTGAGCTGACGAGAGTAGGTTCCCTTCGAGTCAAGTTGGGAGTCACGGTGGTTACAGGGTGCTTACGGTGACAGCAGGTCGCTTATGGGCGTTGGATAGTCGTCTCTAGGACGCGACGCTTGGCCTGCGGATCAACGCCGACTAAGCGGACATATTCACCTTGATGCCGGGCCAGTTGCTTGCCCAGTGCAGAGATGGCCTCAGCCGGACGGCGGGCATCAATCGCTTCGCCAGTCTTCCAGATGCCGCTACGATAGCGCCGCTTGTCGGCATACTCAACCGAGATGCGATGGCCCTGGTTCACCAACTGCGTGACTTGATCCATCACCTTGGATTCTAGTCCGCCGCTGCCGCTGCCGCCGTTGCTGCCGCCGTTACCGCTGCCATAGCCGCTGCTGCCGTAACCACCGCCGACGCGATCGCTGCTGTAGTGGTCGCTGCTATAGCTACTAGGCTGACCGCGATAAGCGGGGTCGTCGTAGTGGGGCGGATTGGCATTGATCGGGTCTGGCCCTGTCCCAGTAAGGCCCTGTCCCGGCTTTTGAATTGTCATCTCGCTGACCCGGCGCTTCGCTTGCGGATCGATGCCGACGAGCTTCACATAGTCATCTCTGTGCTGCGCTAGCTGCTTACCCAGCGCCGAGATCGCCTCAGCCGGACGCCGCGCACTGATGGCCGTGCCCGTTTTCCAAATGCCGCTGCGATAGCGTCGCTTGTCGGCATACTCAATAGATATCTTGTGGCCCTGGTTGACTAGCTGAGTCACCTGATCCATGATTTTAGGATCCATGCCGCCGCTGCTGTGATCGCTGTAGCCATCCCGCTTGTAGCTGCTGGGCTGGCCGCGATAAGCCGGATCATCGTAATGAGGCGGGTTATCGTAGATCGGGTCTGGCCCTGTCCCAGAAACCCCCTGTTGGCCGTTGCCAGAACGGCCCTGCGACTGACGATTTCCACTTTGGCCTGGTTTTTGAACAGTCGTCGCTGTCCCACGCGTCTTCATTTGGGTATCGACACCGAAAATGCGCACATACTTGTCAGGATGCTGGCTCAGAATCCCTTGTAGCTGATTGATCGCCGCTGATTCACTGCTGGCGTTCAGCTTCGGCTCGGTCTGCCAAATGCCGCTACGATAGCGCCGCTTGTCGGCAACTTCCACCCCTACCCGGTTGCCGCTGCGAATGATCTGGCTAACCGCCAGAGCGGCGTCACCGTCGAGATTGCCACCGCCGCTCTGGCTATAGCCCTGGCGCTGGTCTGAACGTTGGTCTGAAGATCCATACGACTGAGATTGGCCTGAGCCACTTGCTTGAGGCACAGCGTGAGCTGAAACTTCAACGGGCTTGCCGTCAGCTCTTTGAATAGTGGTAGATGAAGTGCGGCGTTTGAGCTTTGGATCGATCCCAAACATGCGCACGTACTCGCCTCTGTGCTCGTCGAGGCAATGCTTCAGGTGGGAGAGAACTTCCGGCTCACGCGTCGACTTAATTGGCGAACAGCTCTTCCAAACGTTGCTTCGGTAGTGGCGAGGGCCAGCGTGCTCAGTGCCAATAATGTAGCCACTGTTCAACAGATTGCGAACTTCCTGCTCTATGCCGGAAGTCAGGCTGTCACTGTTCGAGCTGCCGCCGCCACTGTTGCTACCGTTCGTGCTGTAGCCAGAACGACTGCTTTGGCTCCCTCGATTGCGAGCTGCTGGCGCTGACTTGGCATCGATCTTAATCTCGCGTCCGTCCGGGCGCTGCACCGTCACCATGCCCATTCGACGCTTGAGTTGAGTATCAATACCGAACATGCGGACGTATTCGCCCTGGTGCTCTGACAAACATCGCTCCAAAGCGGCAAAGACGGCCTGCTCCTGCGTTTCCTTAATAGGCGTACAGGTCTCCCAAACGCCGCTGCGATAGCGCCGCTTGTCGGCATGTTCCATCCCGATGCGATAGCCCTGGCTGAGATACTGTCGTACCTGCTGGACGATATCCGATGAGAGTCTCTGGGCTGGCATGTCTGCTCCTTGGGTGGCTTGAGGGGTGGCGTAGGATCGATGGGGTGGATAGTTCGAGGCGGGCTGGCCAGATGGCCGATTGGTGGAATTGCTGGTCGAATTGCTGGTCGAATTACTGGGAGTGGGTATCAATCTGGCTTTAGCCGGGCGGCTGCCTGAGCGACCAGCGTTACCCCCAGTGGATCCAACGGTGGAGCCAGCAACTTCTTTGGCGAATTCTCGGTCTTCCGAGCGGACGCTGGGTAGCTGATCGGCCTGATGCTGGCTGGTGATAATGCTGCCAGAAGGGATACATTTGCCCGGCGGGACTTCGACATCCTGCACTAGAACATGCATCATTACCACGCAGCCATCGCCCAGCCTGGCGTTAAAAATAGTTGAGCGAAATCCGACAAAGCAGTCCTTGCCGACAAAAGCAGGACTGTGAATGATCGCCTTGTGGGCGATTACGGTGCGATCGCCCAGCCAAACCGAACTCGACTCCCGGGCGTGACTCACAACCTGAGCGCCCGCTCTCCCCTCTACCAGCACACCGGGCAGCAATGAGCAGCCTTCACTGACCACCACCGATGCGCCAGGTTCAGCCGTGATAGCCGTACCAGGCGCAACCATTACACCGGCGTTAAGACGGACATCGCCCTCTAAAAAAGAGAACTCATGAACAGCCGCAGCAGGGTGTACCTGCGGATTTGCCGACTGGCTTCGCCGTGAACCGGCAGAAACCGTCTGTTGGGCTACCATTTGACCCGTCCCCACCTATAAGTCTTCTCACTTAAGATTCTCTCATCTGAAGCTTTTCATCTGAAGCTTTTCGTCTGAAACTTTGAGCTTTTTCACCTAAATTTCACCTGAAGTCTTCCCGCTTATCGTAGAGCGGGCCGGAGTCCAGGCTGACAGTATCTACAATCGCGACGATCGCGGCATCCACTGGCCGACCATCATAGCTACGATGCTGACGAGCTGCACTCCCTCGGCTCACCAGCACCCATTCACTGACCCCGGAGCCGACCAGGTCGATAGCGACTTCATAGTCATCTTGCAGATCACCCGACTCATCAATGAGCTGAACTAACAGCAGCTTGGCTCCTTGAAGCGAGTCATCTTTGACGGTGCTAACGACCGTCCCTCTGACCTTCGCTAGGCGCATAAGAGCCTATCTACCGTAAGGACGAATGCCGCTTACGCTTTCGCGGAACTGCTCGACGGCCTCGGTGTAGCGAATGGGCAGCACAAATTCCAGGTTCTCGTGAGGGCGCGCGATGATGTGAGTGGAAAGCACCTGGCCTCCATTCACCCGCTTGACGTTCTCAACGCCCGCCGCAACCGATGCCTGTACCTCAGAAACGTCACCGCGAACAATCACCGTCACGCGGCCACTGCCGATTTTCTCGTAGCCCACCAGCGTCACGCGGGCCGCTTTCACCATCGCGTCAGCCGCTTCAACGATTGCGGGGAAACCAAGGGTTTCCACCATACCTACTGCAATTGCCATAGTCTTTTCCTAAAGTTTTCTCAAAACCAGCCTTTCAACCATTTTCTGTGGGCTGTCTTCTCTGTGAGCTGTCTTTAGAGTGCGATGGCGAAGCCACTCCTCCGGAGTATCGCCCCAGTCGCAATTAAAGAATCACAATCAAACAACCACGGTCAACGGGTCATAATCTAAGCGAGCCTATGAGCGAAACTGCTCGACCGCCTCGGTATAGCGAATGGGCAGTACGAACTCCAGGTTCTCGTGGGGTCGCGCGATGATGTGAGTAGAAAGCACCTCACCCCCATTGACCCGCTTCACCGACTCAACCCCTGCCGCAACCGATGCCTGTACCTCAGAAACGTCACCGCGAACAATCACCGTCACCCGGCCACTGCCAATCTTTTCATAGCCAGTCAGCGTGACTCGCGCGGCTTTCACCATCGCATCAGCCGCCTCAACTACTGCGGGGAACCCTTTTGTTTCGATCATTCCAACAGCAATAGGCATTAGTCAAAATCTCCTTCCAATAAAAAGCTATACAGGCTGAATTTTTGTAGAAAAGTTTGCCCTCGATCACCTTGCGTTAATTTCGGGGATCCCCATTGGGAGCGTACAAAACTATTCACTAAAAACCAGCTATCACACTTCAAAAATTCGTCAGGCTAGCCTGCATAACTTTTGCGTCAACATTCAGAATAAGGCGGCGCTGTCGCTTTGACAATATAAGCCTCGATGATTGCCGCTAATACCAGATATGATTAAAGCTTATGACAAGTTTGTTGATTTTTATGTCAGAAGGTAAACCAAAGTGAAGTTCTGTTCGCAGCGCTTAAACGCTAGGAGTCCGGCAGTCAGGTAATATTGAAGGGCTGTGAGGTAGCTCACGCCGACAGAGATTGCCTTAGTCTCTCTTAGTTACAGGGTGTCGAGAAGGAATCCTCATCAGCAGAGCTTTCTAACTTTTCGGTGCTGCGGTCTGAGCATCCGGCTGTCTGTTCTCTTCCTAGCCAATGTTTAGCTGAGCTGTTGAGCGGGTTCGGCAGCCGCTACTGGTCGGCAGTGACCTGGCTGCTTGCCGGGTCGTTTCAGGGTTTTCTTGGCAACGTCCTTTGAAGTATTTGTAATGCAATTTTTCGTTCAGTGGAGCTGGTTAATTCCGATGTACGGTCTGGCTGGCGCGGTGTTGGCGCTGCCGTGGGCTACCCGACTGATCCGTCAGACAGGGCCCAGGCCCGCGATGTACATCAACGTGTTCATGACGGTGATCGCCGCTTTGCACGGCATGATTCTACTCCAGATGATTTGGAACACGGGCGCTCAGGAAGTCAGTTTTCAGTGGATTCAGGTGGCCAATCTCAACTTGTCGGCTTCCTTGGATCTGTCGGCGGTCAACCTGATCTTTTTGGAGCTGGCGACCGGGCTCAGCTTGCTGGCTCAAGTCTATGCGATGGGCTACCTGGAAAAAGATTGGGCACTGGCCCGTTTCTTTGCGCTGATGGGATTTTTTGAGGGTGCTATCAGCGGCGTTATCTTGAGTAGTTCTTTGTTCTCAACCTACTTTTTATTGGAGATGCTGACGCTCTCAACCTATCTGATCGTCGGTTTTTGGTATGCGCAGCCGCTGGTGGTGACAGCCGCGCGCGATGCCTTTTTGACCAAGCGAGTCGGCGATGTTTTGCTGCTGATGGGGGTGGTTGCCCTGAGTACCTATGCCGGTAGCCTGCAGTTTAACGATTTGTACGCCTGGGTGAAAGAGACCGATTTAGCGCCGACCGCTGCGACGCTGATGGGGCTAGCGCTGATCGCGGGGCCAACCGGAAAGTGCGCTCAGTTTCCGCTGCATCTCTGGCTCGATGAGGCAATGGAAGGGCCAAGTCCGGCGTCTATTCTGCGAAACTCAGTGGTGGTTACCTGCGGCGCTTACGTCCTGATTAAGATTCAGCCGATTGTGGTGCTTTCGCCGATCACGCTGGATGTGCTGATTGCGATTGGCGTGACCACTGCTATCGGGGCTTCCTTAGTCTCGCTGGCGCAGGTCGACTTTAAGCGCGCCTTCTCATATTCAACCAGTGCCTACATCGGGCTGGTATTTATCGCGGTAGGCACAGAATGGCCGGGGGTAGCTTTGATGCTGCTATTCACCCATGCGGTGGCCAAAGCGCTGATTTTCATGAGTATTGGCTCGATTATTTTCACTACGAACAATCAGGACTTGACAGAGCTGGGTGGGATCTGGTCGCGTATGCCCGCTACGACAATCGCTTATTTGACTGCTGCTTTGGGACTGACGGGCATTTTGCCGTTTGGTTGTTTTTGGGCATTTTGCCTGGGTATGGAGTTTCTATGGGCGGAGCACCCACTGCTGGTCTGTGTGTTTCTGGTCGTGAATTTTGTCACGGCACTGAATCTGGTCAGGGTGTTTCGGCTGGTGTTTATCGGCAAACCACAGCCGAAGACTCGCCGGACGCCGGAGGTCGGCTGGCTGATGTCGGTGCCGATGGTGACGCTGTCAATCATTGTCTTACTGGTGCCGCTGGTGATGGCGCGAATGTCGCTGCTGCCGCCGATGGAATACTTTAATGTGGCGGCGGTGACGCTGCTGGTCAGTTCTGGGCTGGCAGGCGTTGGGATGGGCTTTTCCCTGCCGCTAAACCGGGCCTGGTCGAGGTCGAGTCTGGCCCCGCTGCGGATGCTGCAAGATCTGCTGGGGAACGACTTTTACACTGAAAAGCTGTATGCCGGGACAGTGGTGAAGCTGGTGGCTCAGCTATCGGATTTTAGTAACTGGTTTGACCGCTATGTCGTCGATGGGGCGGTGAATCTGGTCGGGGCGGCGTCGCTGCTTGGCGGCGAGGGGCTGAAATATAGTGCGTCGGGGCGATCGCAAAACTACATTTTGACTATTGTGACGGGCGTCGGGCTGCTGGCGCTGATGACGACCTGGGCGATGTGGCGATCTGTTTTGTGAGTGTTCTGGGCGAGTGCTCTGGGCGAATGTTGGAGACGTTTGAAATGTTTTTTAGAGGAAAGCTGTGATACTGAGCGCGCTGCTGTTGGTTCCGCTGGTAGGGGCACTGCTGATCAGCATTTGGCCGACCAAATTGGAGACGTCTGAGGCTCGTTTGGGGGCGCTGATCACCTCGGGTGTGACACTGGGGCTATCGCTATATCTGGTCAGCCAGTTTGATGTCAGCTATTCAGGGTTTCAGTTCGTGGAGCGATTCGACTGGATCGAGCCATTAGGACTCAGCTACGGCCTGGGCGTCGATGGGATTGCCCTGCCGCTGGTCGTAATGAACGCTCTGCTGGTCTTGCTGTCGGTTTACATCAGTGACAACGTCAAGCGGCCTCGGCTGTATTATCCGCTTTTACTCATAATCGCGAGCGCGGTATCAGGTGCTTTTCTGGCCCGTAATCTGCTGTTATTTTTTCTGTTCTATGAGCTGGAGTTGATTCCGCTTTATCTGCTGATTGCCATTTGGGGCGGTGCCCGTCGGGGCTATGCGGCGACGAAGTTTTTGATTTACACGGCGTTTTCTGGAATTTTGATTTTGGGCGCTTTTTTAGGGCTCGTTTTCCTCTCCGGATCGGGCAGCTTCGACTACGATCCGGCCCTCGCTCAGGGGCTGAGCCTGGTACAGCAAACGGTGCTGATGGGCGTTTTGCTGGTTGGCTTTGGCATCAAAATTCCGCTGGTGCCTTTTCATACCTGGCTGCCCGATGCCCATGTCGAAGCCTCTACGCCCGTCTCAGTGCTGCTGGCCGGGGTGCTTTTGAAGCTGGGGACTTATGGCATGCTGCGCTTTTGCATGGGTCTGTTTCCAGCGGCCTGGCTGGAGCTTTCACCGCTGTTGGCCTGGTGGGCGGTGGTCAGTGTGCTGTACGGGTCGCTGGCGGCGATCGCCCAAACCGACATGAAAAAAATGGTGGCCTACAGCTCGGTGGGTCACATGGGCTACATCTTGCTGGCGGCGGCAGCAGCGACGCCTCTCAGCGTTTTGGGAACGGTGCTACAGATGGTGAGCCACGGGCTGATCTCGGCGCTGATGTTCTTGCTAGTTGGCGTTGTCTACAAAAAGACAGGCACTCGCGACTTGACCATTTTGCGGGGGCTGCTGGCACCGGAGCGCGGTCTGCCTTTTATTGGCTCACTGATGGTGCTGGGGGCGATGGCAAGTGCCGGGATTCCGGGCATGATTGGCTTTATTTCGGAATTTATTGTGTTTCGGGGCAGCTTCGAGACTCAGGCCCTGCAAACGATCCTCTGTATGGTGGGCTCGGGGCTGACAGCAGTCTACTTTTTGCTAATGATCAACCGGGCGTTTTTTGGGCGACTGGCAGTGACACCAATCAAGCTAGGCGTGCCCATCGATACGGCGCTGCCGGGGGTGAAGTGGCGCGATCGCATCCCTGCTTTGGCCCTGGTACTGCTGATTTTTGCCTTTGGCCTCCAG
This sequence comes from Phormidesmis sp., assembly GCA_049646425.1. Taxonomy (GTDB): domain Bacteria; phylum Cyanobacteriota; class Cyanobacteriia; order Phormidesmidales; family Phormidesmidaceae; genus Phormidesmis. The sequence goes on from JBARVU010000410.1 coordinate 26,786, forward strand.
CCAGAATGGATCACTCGCTGGATGGAATCGACTACGGCTACCTTCATCCCTGAGCAAACTGTGCTAGCCGCTCAGCCGCTCCCAACCTCCGGCCCAGGCAGCAGCGTCACAGTAGCGCCAGCACCTCTCTTCTATCCTCAAGGACACTGACCCTGATGCCGCTGATCCGAATGCGGCTATTAGAAATTGTTGTTCAAACTTATTCATCCTGGCTGTCTTACCTCGCTCACTATGACCGAACTATCCTCTCCAGCCCGGCCCGATCCGGCTCTGGTCTACCCCTCCGCAGAATATATCAATCGTCTGCTGGCCGGGGGAACGCTTCTGCCCAACACCCCTGAACACTTAAAAGAAGTGGTCGGCGTACTAGATGCCTATGGCATTGTGCTCGACGCCTATTCCAAAAATCTCAACTATATTGCCGAACATCAGTTCTTAGTACTGGTGCCAATTTTCAAATACTTCAACGGTCAAGTCACAGCCGGTAAAGTCTTTAAGCACCTCTGGCATAAGCGCATCAACTATGAGTACGCAGAGTATGTGATGCGCACTATGATGTGGCACGGCGGCGGGGGACTGGATCGCTATTTGGACTCTGATGATTTCTGGGCCTGTGCTAGTCCAGCCATTCGGGCAAGAATTCGGCTGAATCCGCTGCTGCTTACGCTCGATAGGCTATTTCCTGACTATCTATTGGAGCAGGTCAGACAGCTTACCTACTACTCAGGCTTGGGTCAGTTTTGGCGGGTGATGAGCGATATTTTTGCCCATTTGGCTGAGCAGTACAGCAAAGGAAAGATCACCTCCATCCCTGACGTAGTCGAGTTGGTTAAAGCAGGGCTCGTGGCCAGCGCCGGGAAACCGATTATCTACGCGGTGACTATCAGCGGCACAAGCTACGAGATTATCCCAAAGTCAGCGGGGCTCACTTTTCTACCCGATACGGCGGTGCCCTACGTGGAGACGATCTTTATCCGGGGAACGCCGTTTTTTGGCACCGTGTCTTACAACGCTCAGGCCCATCAGGTGCCTATTGATCAGGCTGATTTTGGCTATGGAGCCCTCTTTGCCGATCCGCTGCCGATTGGTGGCGCGGGCATTCCCCCCACGCTGCTGATGCAGGATATGCGTCACTATGTGCCGGACTATCTGCGAGAGATCTATCAGCAATCTGCTCGCGGTCAGGATGATATTCGCGTACAGCTTAGCCAGAGCTTTCAGAAGTCTATGTTTTGTGTGACTGAGGCAGCGGTGCGAGGGCTGATGCCCTATCCGCCAGATACCCCCGATCCAAAAGAACAGCTGCTCAACCGGGACTATCTCAAAAGCTGGATGAAGCGCCTGTCAACATCGCGGTTAGATGTCGTGCAGACGGAATAGTTAAGCTACCGCGACCAAACTGCCTACAAAGCATCCGTCACCGCGCGGCGAATAATCTCCGTCACTTCGGCAGCCATCACCGCATCGACATCGCGAGCTTCCTGATTGGCATCGCCGGTTCCTTTGGCCGCAATCAGCGTAAAGCATAAGGAATACTGCTGGTGGCTAGCGGTGGGATCAGGGGTGTCACTGGTGATCTGGCGGGGCAGGCTGAGCTGGACTAGCGCGCAGTAGGTAAGTTCAGTGCGATCGCGCTGATCGCTCCGACCAAAGCCACTCTTAGAAAGAATCACCGGCACCTGCACCCATTCAGTGAGGCCGAGCGTCTCTAGGGCGACATCGACATACCGGGCGGTATCGAGCCCCATCACCTGAATCAGGCGCTCCAGGCTGTGACCCTGAATGCCGGGGATCTTAGCGGGCCCTGGAAGCTGCCAGTGCCAGGCCGCCATACTCAGCAGCCGGGTCAGATCGTAAGTAGACAGCAAGTTTTGGCCCGGATGCTTTACACCTGGCGCTTTGAGCACGGTCTTTTGGGTTTGCGGGTTCCACAGCTCTGGAATTTCGATGAAAGGCCCCTCGCCGTAGCGGCCCTGAAACGACAGCGACTGACTGCCGGTGAGCTGCTGCGTCCATTTTTCCAGGCGCTCCGGGGTTTCAAAGTGCTTGAACATCACCGCCAGTGAATTAGATGTGGCAATGCGATTGTCATAGGTGAAGATGCCAGCGGCCAGATCGCTGAAAGGGTAGCCCTTGCTGGCGCTGCCGGTGGCTCGAACCCGGTAGCGGTCAATCGGGGTCAGGGGGTCGCGGGTGTTTGCCTGAGCGGCCACGTTGAGCAGCGGAATAAACTTGGTCGCGCTCCACATCTGGCGATCGCCCAGCGCATCCCTGCCGAGCCAGCGAGCCTGTAGCTGACCCTTTTGCACTGTTGATAAGCAGACGCAGGCCGATAGAATATCTGATGAAAGAAACTCCAGTCCCGCGTCATTGACAAAAAAGATGTCGCCCTTCGGCGGGTAGAAAGCCGGTTTTTTCAAGGGCGGTTGGGTGCCAGCCCATGAGCGCAGCCGCAGCGGATACTGGGAGACGGCGGACTGGTAGGGCGATCGCCTGATACCGCGATCCAAAAAAGCCAGCTTCTCAGCATCAAACCCCTGTTCCTGCTGTAAAAACCGCTGGAGGACTGCCGAGCGATCTTTCGCCGCTTCTAGCTTCGGAGAGTCACCGATCAGTGCTGCGGGTGGAATTGCCAGGGTGCGACAGAGCAGGGCCGCTACCTCCCCTCGGAGAATGGCTTGATTGGGCAGTAGGGGCCTGGGTTCACTTAGCTGCTCTAAGAGTTGGCGCGCTAGCGCGGCGGCGACTGGCTCTCGGGCATAGGGCGGAATTTGGGCCGCATCGGAAAAATGCTGCTTGGCGAGATCCAGTGACTGAGCGATCACCGCATCTACCCCTTCAGCCGCCGCTAGGCCGGCCATCAAAACCACAATTGCCTGCGCTCTAGAAATTGTTTGCCCGGGGCGAAAGCGACCGTCTTCATAGCCGCTGAACAGGGCGCGGGCACTCACCCACTCAATCGCTTGACTGGCCCAATGCTGACTTGGCACATCGGGAAAGGAGATGGCTGCTTGCCTAGAGCTCAGCTGCGGAAAGACGTTCGGCATCAGCGCCGCGAATTCGGCGCGGGTAACCACGCCCTGCGGTCGAAACATGCCGTTGGGATAGCCGCTAATCAGGTCACGCTGAGCCAGCGCTCGAATACATGGATGAGCCCAATGCTGGGCAATATCAGAAAACATATCGCTTTCAACAGACCTTCGACTAAGACAAGACACACTACCATCACAGCGCATTGCCGCTTTTTTGTCATTTGCAGCGCGCTCAATCAGTCGGCTTCACTCAGCACAAGCAATCAGATCATCTTTAGCTTTTCGTCCACAGCACAGAAAAATTGACGTAGGCTCAAAGCAGACTTTCATTCAAGTTTTCATTTGAGCTTTCACCCCAGGAATCTATGACGCAGCTTGCTCCTCAGCCCGCCTCTGCTAACCCCTCTCGCCCCGGCTCCGACAAAGCAGCCCCTGCCCCCTTAGAGACCGTCGTCCTGGATATAGAAGGGATGATGTGCGCAGGCTGTGTCAGCACGGTAGAGAAAAAGCTCGACCAGTGTGAGGGCGTCGCCTCAGCGACCGTCAACCTGGTGACTGAAGTGGCGGCCGTAGAATGCACCCCTCAAACCGATCCGCAGTCACTCGCCGAAGCCTTGACGGCCGCAGGCTATCCCAGCAAAATTCGCTCAAGCGATAGCCAAAGTCCGCTAGCTGCCGAAACTGACTGGCTAGCGCGTAAAGAACAGGCCCAAAAAGATCAGACCCGTCAGCTGGCGATCGCCGCTATCCTCCTGGTTCTATCGACTATCGGCCATTTGCAGCACTTCCGCTGGGCCGACGGCTTCTCTATACCGATTCTCAGCACGCTGTGGTTTCACGGCACGCTCGCCACCCTCACCCTGATCTTCCCGGCCCGCAAAATCTTGGCCGATGGGCTACAGGGTGTGCGGCGCGGCGCCCCAAATATGAATACGCTGGTGAGCTTAGGGGCACTCAGTGCTTACGCTACCAGCATTGCTGCCCTGGTTTTTCCCCACCTGGGCTGGGAGTGCTTTTTCGATGAGCCTGTCATGCTCTTGAGCTTCATTTTGCTGGGGCGAACGCTAGAGCAGCGAGCCCGGTTTCAGGCGGCGAGTTCCCTGCGATCGCTGATTGCCCTACAGCCTGCTGAAGCCAGGCTGATTCCCGCCCCAGACCAGGCAGACAGCCAGACGACAGCAGGCGTACAGATTCCGGCGGCGCAGGTACAGGTCGGTGAATGGCTGCGAGTACTGCCCAGTGAAAAAATACCGGCAGACGGTGTCATTGCCACTGGCCAAACCACCGTCGATGAATCGATGTTGACCGGCGAATCTCTACCAGTGCTCAAGCAGCCAGGCGATGAAGTCGCTGCCGGTAGCCTCAACCAGTCAGGTGCGATCACGCTGCAGGTCTCCCGGACGGGCGCTAGCACCACGATTGCCCAGATGATCCACCTGGTAGAGACCGCCCAAACTCGCAAAGCACCGATTCAGGGCTTAGCTGACCTGATCTCTGGCTACTTTACCTATGGCGTGCTTACCTGCGCGGCGCTGACATTTGGCTTCTGGTATTTTGTCGGCTTTTCGCTGTGGCCAGAGGTCGCCCAGTCAGTCATGAGCCCGGTTCATCACGCTGCAGTGCCAATGATGCCGGTGACGTCTGCTTTGCGGCTGCTGGTGAGCTTGAAGCTGGCGATCGCAGTGGTCGTCGTCGCCTGCCCCTGCGCCCTGGGACTGGCCACACCCACCGCCATTTTGGTTGGCTCCGGCCTCGGCGCAGAACGAGGACTCCTGATTCGCGGCGGAGACATTTTAGAAACCACTCAAGGATTAGACACCCTTGTGTTTGACAAAACCGGCACGCTCACGACTGGCCAGCCTGAGGTCACCGACTGCCTTCCTGTCTCTTCCGCTTTTGACGCCGATCAGCTCCTACAGATCGCTGCCACGGTAGAAAGCGGCACCCGTCATCCTTTGGGCGTGGCCGTCCAGCAGGCCGCTGCCCAGAAAGATCTCGGCTTGCTCCCCGCCGATAGCTTTCAAACTGAAGCAGGCTTTGGGATTGCGGCGACCGTCACTGTTACTAACAGCAATCGCGCTCAGACAGACACAGCCGCACCGCGCCGCGCCGACTTCCTCATCGGCAACCTGGCCTGGATGGAGAAAAACAGCTGCTTGATCGACCCATCGGTACGCGACAGGGCTGACACGCTAGGCCAAGCCGGAAAAACAGCAGTTTTGATTGCTCAAAATCAGCAGCTAGTCGGACTGATTGGCGTTGCTGATACGCTGCGGCCCGAAGCGGCCAAGACTATCAAGGGGCTGCAATCTCTAGGTCTATCGGTGCAAATTTTGAGCGGCGATACTCGCGCTGCAGCCAATGCGATCGCCCAACAGCTCGGTCTTACCCCAAAGCAGGTACGCGCCGAAGTCACACCTCAGGAAAAGGTGGCAGCGATCGCCGCCTTACAGCAAGCCGGTCATCTCGTCGGCCTGGTTGGCGACGGCATCAATGACGCCCCAGCTCTAGCCCAGGCAGATATCGGTATTGCCCTCAATTCTGGCACCGAAGCAGCTCTGGAAACTGCCGACATCGTGCTCATGGGCGACACCCTCGCAGATGTGATTGCCGCCATTCAGCTCAGCCGCGCCACCTTTAACAAGATTCGTCAAAATCTGTTCTGGGCCTTTGCCTACAACCTCATCTGTATTCCACTCGCTGCCGGTGTTTTTCTCCCGGCCTTTGGCCTTTCGCTCAATCCTGGCTTTGCAGGCGGACTGATGGCGTTCAGCTCAGTCACCGTCGTCCTGAACTCTCTGCTCCTCAGGTCTCACAGCGTTGGAACGGCCTAAGAAGCTAGCCAACGCAGCCCTTAGCGGATGGGATGTTTGAAAAGTCTAAAGTAGGCCACCGGTTTCAAATAAGCTAAACGAGGTTTGGCGGCTTTCGCTCAATTTGACTTAAGCAAACAGACATTCAGAAGTAGCGAAAGCCACTTTTCAAACAGCCTCTAACTCTGCTTTTTCCAATCAGCACCGTGAGAGATACAGATCAAGTTATCTCCATAGCTCTGGATCATACCGCCCTGGCGCAGCTTACCCATTAGCCGAGTCACCGTCACCCGAGTAGATCCAATCGCACTACCGATCTGAGCATGGGTCAATGGAAACGGCAGGTAGTAACCCTGCTCGCACTGTTCGCCATGCTCATCGATTAGCAAAGTCAAAAAGCCTAACAGCCGATCAATTGTGCGACGCTGTCCTAGCGTGCTCAGCCACAGCAGCTTGCGCTGATGCTGACGGCGAAAAGCATCCAAGACCTCTTTCTGAAAATGTGGCCAGGTATCGAGATCGTTCCAGTACAGCCAGATCACCGTCGTATTGTCCACATGGGCAAAGCTCTGTAGCGTGAACGGCGGCTGAGCGACGACTTCAAACGGTTGACCGGCACCCACAAAACCTAAGAAAGCCTCCTCAGACGCGACTAAAGGCAGGCGAGAAGCAGTGCTTTTCTTCTTTAGGGTAGCGCTGACCTGAGCGTTCCCCAGCAGCCGAACCGACCCCTTTTGCACCAGATACAGCAGGCCAGGCCGGGCCGGGATCTTTTCATCCTTGTTAAAGGTGCGGCAGCGATAATGCTCCGTTGCCCAATCAGAAATACGCTGCCATGCCAAAAAGGGGCGGGCACTATCTGGTTGGGATTGAGAAGACATGTTAGCAATACCAGGGTTGGCGATACCAGAAGTAGCAAGACGGGAATTGGCAGTACCAGAATCGAACTTGACCGTTGTAGATAATGTCATCTGAGGTAGTAAATAGCGGCATAACTTTTGAGCGCAGAGCAGATAAAGCAATCCATCAAGTCTTATTCATCCGTAAAACTGCGGACAATTTCATCCGTAGAACCACGGGTAATCGAACAGATCTGCTTTAAAACAACGATAATCAAGGGGAAAATTGGCGCAGCTACCGTCAGAAGGGACATTCGATAGCTAAAACTTGCACCACCTCTGCGCTAGCGACTGGGCAACAGCACTTAAAAACACCCGACGATGACGTGCCGAATGTTGTAAGTACATTAATATAGATTTCAGGTTTTGTATGACTCAACTTTTCTTCTTTACGGCTCCTTCAGCATTCACTCAGCCCGCCTGTACAAAAACGCTACAAATCCTCAGCAAAATTTGCGATGGACTTATTGATTGACCAGATCAAAAAAGCCTTATCTTGGCGGTGATTTCGTGACAGTCTTATCGCTCAAAGGCATTTTAATGAGCTTCTTACACTGGTTTTCTACGAGCGAGTATGGGGCGCTTAGAGAAGACTTGACACGACCCTTACAAAGCGCTACGAAGCTGCCCTGCGCGCTATCTCAGTTGAACCCAACCCAGTATTTAGATAGCGATATTGACTGGCAAACGATATCGATCATCCAAAAACAAGATGCCAGCTCAGTTCTCTACATATCAGCTCTGCCTCAAAAACTAGCGGAAAAGTACAATCCGAAAAAAGGATTGACCCTCCTGGCAATTTCCCAACAGACCGTTCAGCAGCTAAATCAAGCCCGCCAAAAACTATCCCGTAATAATCTTTGTGCTCTAGCAGACAAAAGTCTCGATTCAATTTTGTCTTGCCAACTATGGCGCGAGTTTGAGATAGAAACTCAGCGGCCGGGGTGGATTTCCTTTCACCTTTCTAACCGGGGAGTTGCCCTATGGCTACAGCATGTCCAGCAGGATCTTCTCTGCCTGCCCGCAGCGGGTTCACATCAGGACAGATTGCACCTAGCCGGGCAGCGACTAACCCATGCTGAGACAAACGCTGTGTGGCAAATGCAATACACATATGCTCGCTGCTGCACTCTGCTAAAGCTCTGGCAAGAGACCCAGTCCGATCTTCCTGCATCCACTGACCTGTCTTGGCTGACCGACAGCCATCAGCTTAGAGTATCTGCCCCTCAAGCCCTTCAGCTCATTCAAACGTTGATAGCCACTGCCGACGATGTGTTTTGGATTCCTTATCGATGGCCAGATCGGCAATATGCGCTACTTTTAAAGCGTGCAGCCCGCCTATGCCAGTCATTTGACGGTTTTTATCGGGGCTGCCTGTACGGCTTTAGCCAGGGTTCCTCGACCGCTGGCCCCCTTGAAAAGCAGTTCAAAGCTCGGTTTGGATTGGTGGCAGCTACTAGAAACTTGCTGAGAGTGCTGCTATGTGAGCATTTTGAGGCACCCTCGCCAGCTTCGCTATAGGATCGCTGTCGCGACAGAGCTGCTGCGACTTCTGCACCCTAACCGTATATCTACGCTGTGACAGTGTAAAAGAATGTCTACTCAAGATGACAAATCGGAAAGCATCCCCTATAGTAATGAGGTGTGAGGAGCGAACCAGTAAAGGCACCGAGACGAAACACGGCCAGTCGTCGGTGCCTTTTCTGATTTTAAAAGAGTATTTGACTTCATTTTTTGAACTTTACCCGTTTAAACAGCCAGCGCTACGGGCTAGTCATCGGCGAGCCAAAAAGATGTGAACAACAGGGCACCGGGCGTTCGGACGCTGCTTATTCATACATAGACCACTGCAATGTCCCCTTCGTGATAGCCTGAGCGCTATGAATGGAAGCGGACATCAGCGGCGAGTGAGCTATCGCCTGCTACTAATGGTACTGTGGGCGACGCTGTTGGTCTTTGCGGTAGAGCTCACAGCAGGATGGGTCAGTCAGTCACTATGCCTGTTAGCGGAGTCTCTGCATACCCTGATTGATGTCTTTAGCACGTTGCTCGGCCTGATTGCAGTTTCCTCACCTCAGCGCACGCTGGGCAAGGAAATCTGGGGACACGGTCGGGGAGAAGCGGCGGGTGCCCTGATTCTATCGGCGGTTTTAGGCTTCGCCGGAATTTCTCTTGTTTTGATTGCCTTCAGTCAGTTTGAATCGCTGTTACAAACGACTCAGGGCGCTTTTCAGGTAGAGGTGACGCTGCCGCTGATCATCCTTATATGGACGATGGTTGCGCTCATGCTGACAGCCGTGCTGGTAGCCGCCTATCAGAGCAGAGGTCTCCACAGCTTAGCGCTCAAACTAAACACTCAGCATATTATGGCCGATGCTTGGCTAACTTGGGTGGTGTTGATCGCTTTGGTTGCCATTAGCCGAGGCTATACCTGGATCGATCCTTTGCTGTCGATTGCGCTGGTCGCTTTGGCAGTCAAAAGCCTGTGGCAAATGCTGCAACAGCAGCTGCCGATGCTGCTGAAACCGACGGCGATCGCCCCTGAAGCGATCGCCCAGATTGCCTGCCAGGTCGAAGGCGTCACCCGCTGTACCCGCATCCTCTCTCGCGGTATGGTCGGTCGCCAGGTCTGGATCGAACTCCACTTAGCCCTCCATCCCGAATTTATGGTGATCGCTAACACGATTGGGGAAAGAGTCGAGCGTTCCCTGCGAGAGCACTATGGCCCCGTACGCGCTCAAATCTGGCTAGATCAGACCTATCAAAACGGTCTGCCCGACTCCTCCCGCTAAAGCAGGCAGCGATGAGCATTTCTAAAGTCTCCGACCGAAATCTTAACCCGACAGCCCTGAATCCTACTGGCAAGCAGATCCCATCGGCCCCAAATAGCGAATCAGGTAGGGCGAAAACACCTCATAAATCAGCGTCAAAGGTTTGCCGTGATGCCAAAAGAGATAGTGCCTTCCCCAAAAAGGCCCGGCCTGATCAAAGGCCGCTGCCAACGCCTCGGAATGGCCAAAGTAGATGCCTTGAATATCGCGATATAGCTCCGTCCGCAGCTCTGCCAAGCTAGCCCAAACCGGCAGAGACCGATTCTTTAAGTATTCGTCTACATGGCTCGCCTCCCACCAGGAGGTGGCATAGGCCAGGCGCTGTCCCGAAGCTGTGCGCAGCCAAACCTGCCTACGTAAATGCGGCCCTGGTACCTGCTTGATCTGAGCAGGCGCATGATCCCCAGTCTGGCTCACCGGTGACATATCGATCACATCCACCTCGGTAGGTTCGCGCGTCAGCAGCTGCAGATGGCGAGTCGGCGAACCGTCTCCCAGCATCAGGATCTGCCAAGCTGGAGATAGCTGGTCATGCGGAAGCCCCTGGCTAACAACCGCCTGGTCACCTTGCCACAGCGGCTGTAAATAGTGCCAATCAGCGCGTTCAGAGCGAGCGATTACGGAGGGAGCTGGAGCCAAAACAATTACGACGGTTGTTTACAAAAGTTTACTTCTTCTGCCTATCATAGCGAAGAAGCACTCCGAACAGCACCGACCGATTGAGGTCAGCTGCCAGCCCGCCAGTTGAAAGTCTAGAACTGAGCATTTGGCAAGCAGTACGAGCACGACGCCAACCCAGCGCCAATGCCAACAAGCGCAGCGCTCAGATTCAAAAAAAATGCGGATGGCGAGAATCGAACTCGCAAGGCGTAAGCCACACGCCCCTCAAGCGTGCGTGTCTACCAATTCCACCACATCCGCAGGTATTGTTGAGGTTGATGCTGATCAGCATCGGACTTTAAAGATACGGCATAACGAGCCCTTTTCAACGACTTTCTTTGAGCCGGCGAGATTCTCTCTCAGAGGAGAACGGATAGTGGGCAGGTTCTGCGTGATACGATCAGCTTCTTAATGACTCAGCGAAAAGATGCTGGCTGCCAGATGAGTTTCTCCAAAATTTTGATTGCCAACCGTGGCGAAATTGCCCTGCGAATCCTGCGCACCTGCGAAGAAATGGGAATTGCAACGGTGGCAGTACACTCTACTGTAGACCGCCATGCGCTCCATGTAGAGCTCGCTGATGAAGCGGTTTGCATTGGCGAAGCGCCTAGCAGCAAGAGCTATCTGAATATCCCTAACATCATTGCGGCAGCGCTCACGCGCGGGGCGACGGCGATCCATCCCGGCTATGGCTTTCTGTCAGAGAACGCTCGCTTTGCTGAAATTTGCGCCGACCACAACCTCACGTTTATTGGCCCTACCCCCGATGCTATGCGCGCAATGGGGGATAAATCTACCGCAAAGACCACCATGCAGCGGGTAAACGTACCGACAGTTCCCGGTAGTGAAGGACTGCTAGAGAGTGTGGAAGAAGCCGCTCGGCTGGCTACCAAAATAGGGTATCCCGTCATTATCAAGGCGACCGCTGGCGGCGGCGGGCGGGGTATGCGGCTGGTGCAAGGGCCCGAGGAACTCGGCAAAATGTTTATGGCAGCTCAAGGTGAAGCTGAAGCCGCTTTTGGTAATCCTGGCGTCTATCTAGAAAAGTTTGTTGAAAACCCGCGCCACATCGAATTTCAAATTCTGGCTGATAGCTATGGGAACGTGGTGCATCTAGGAGAACGCGACTGCTCTATTCAGCGCCGTCACCAAAAGCTATTAGAAGAAGCGCCTAGTGCCTTACTAGACGCTGAGCTTCGGCAGAAAATGGGGGATGCTGCGGTTAGAGCCGCCCAGTCGATTGATTATGTCGGCGCGGGCACGGTGGAGTTTTTGGTCGATCACACCGGCAGCTTTTACTTTATGGAAATGAATACCCGCATCCAGGTGGAGCACCCGGTCACAGAAATGGTGACGGGAATCGACCTAATTGCGGAGCAAATCCGGATGGCTCAGGGCGATCGCCTTCTATTTACCCAAGCAGATATCCAGCTACGCGGCCATTCGATTGAATGCCGGATCAACGCTGAAGACCCAGACCACAACTTCAGGCCCAACCCGGGTCGGATCAGTGGCTATCTGGCACCCGGCGGACTAGGTGTGCGGATGGACTCTCACGTCTACACCGACTATGAGATTCCGCCCTATTACGATTCACTGATCGGCAAGCTGATTGTCTGGGGACCGAACCGAGCAACCGCAATTCGCCGGATGAAACGAGCCCTGCGCGAATGTGCCATCACTGGGCTCCCTACAACCATCGGCTTTCACCAAAAGGTACTGGAGCACCCGAATTTTTTAAAGGGAGAAGTCTATACCAACTTTGTAGCGGCAATGATGGAATAGAGGCTAAAACCGCTACCGGTCTAAGGCAAGACGGCCGCGACCAGCGAACTAACAAAAAATAGCGGCGCTAGGCAACTGCATTGTCCTCGACACAGGTCACCTTATAGAGTTCTACTAGGGCTGCGCCTTCTACTTTGACCGCCAGACTCACCAGACGATTGAGCAGACAGCGCGACGAGACCACACCGGTCAAAATTACCACGCAGCCGCGCTGACGCACCTTAAGCTGCGAGACTTCCTCACCGGCCGTCTGATAAAAGCAGTGTGCTACGCGCTTCGCTAGGCCGTTGTAGTCGTACTCACCCTGAACACCAATCCGCTCTGGGGGGCTCTGACGAAAGCTTCGAATCGAAAAATCGGTCGCCACAGCGCCGAATGGCTTGTTAACTGCTGGAATTGACACCACCGAAGATTCTCCCAATACACTCATGATCTTCCACTCCTGAACCAAAATGAAAAAGATGCGAAGGGTATGACGTATAAATTATCACATTCCCGTATCAGTAGTTATTCGCAGTCGTCTGCGTGATTGCTAACTGTAATCGCTATCTATCTATCCGTAGCTTCCAGCAAAAATACGCAAGGATCTAACGAGTCTTTACAAACAGCCACCTAAAAAGAAAAACTTTTATTTTGCTCTCTTAAAGAATTAACAAAAATTGTATAAAGAACGCACATAAAATTACGTATATCTGGATACTAGGGGCACTTAATAATCAAAAATGCCGTGTATCTACTCAAAACAGCCGTGTATTTCAATAAAAACAGCCGCCTTCCATGAAACTATCGTGAAGTTCCAGAGGTTCGGGGTATCAGTAGCCAGATCTTTGAATCGTCTACTGGGTGCAGTTGCGACTTACTTTTGCAATAGGACGACAGCATAGGCCGCAATCCCTTCCTCCCGGCCAAGCGGACCTAGTTTTTCGTGGGTGGTTGCCTTGATGCCAATCTGTGTCGGTTCGATCTCCAAGGTCGTCGCTAGGCGATCGCACATAGCCCGTATGTGCGGTTTGAGCTTTGGCTGCTCGGCGATCACCACACTGTCAATATTACTGATGTGCCAGCCGCGATCGCGCACCAGCTGATGGACTTGAGCTAGCAGTACCTGACTATCGGCGCCCGCCCACTGCGGATCGCTGGGCGGAAAATAAAGGCCAATGTCACCCAGACTGAGCGCGCCTAGCAGGGCATCCATAATCGAGTGGGTGAGCGCATCGGCATCGCTGTGGCCCAGCAGACCAAACTTATGAGGAATTTCGACGCCGCCCAGGATGAGCTTACGCCCAGCCGTGAGGCGGTGAATATCATAGCCATTGCCGATGCGAATGTTCATAGCGTTGGAGGCGACGGGTGATCTGAAGGGACAGGATTGCTGAGGGGGTCCGGCAAAGGGGTACCGGCGGATTGCCAGCGCTCAAACAGATCGGGGCGACGCTGCTCGGTGCGTTCGAGCTGCTGCTGCTGCCGCCAGAGCGCGATCGCCCCGTGGTCACCCGATCTCAACACCTCGGGCACCGCCCACTGCCGAAACTGAGCCGGACGCGTGTACTGCGGATAGTCCAAAAGGGGCGTTTCAAAGCTTTCATGCTGCAGCGACGCCGACTTACCCACCGTACCCGGTATCAGTCGAACGACGCCGTTGAGCAGTGCCAAAGCAGGAACTTCGCCCCCAGTCAGCACAAAATCCCCCAAAGAGACCTCGCGGGTCACCAGGTTGAGTACACGCTCATCGACCCCTTCGTAGTGACCGCAAATAATCACGAGCTGATCGTATTCGGTAGAGAGCTGCTTAAACAGCGGCTGATCCATCGTCTGGCCCTGGGGGGTCATCAAGATTACCTCGCGCCGGGGCCTTTGAGGCAACGACTCGACTGCGGCGAAGATAGGCTCCGGCTTCATGACCATCCCCACACCGCCGCCATAGGGAATATCGTCTACCTTGTGGTGCTTATCAGTTGTGAAGTCGCGCGGATTGGTGATCTGTACCGACACGATCTGCCGTTTGAGGGCACGGCCAATCAGGCTGGCGGCCAAAGGCGAGGTGAAAAAGTCAGGAAAAAGACTGACAATATCGAACCGTAGGGGCGCAGAAAAATCCATAGCGAGGCGGTGCTGTGGCAAAGCACATTAAGACCTCACAGGATACTATACTGGTCGCCTCAGTAGACAGGTAGAGTGCTCTAGCCAGGTCATCGCCTGCGCCGGTTGGACAACGCCAGCAGGCGGTTGGTGAGTTCTGCCTGCATTTGCTTACGCTCCATCATCTGAGCCAGACTTAGGGCGCGCTCAAAGGCATCCTGCGCTGCCGCCAAGTCGCCGTTGTCCTGGTAGATTTCGCCTAGCAGGCGCAGCGTGAGCAGGCGCTGCCAGTCATCGCCGGTACTGACTGTAAGCGCGATCCGATCATTCAAGTAGCGGGCTAGCTCACGGGGTTCATTGCGCTGACGGTAAACGGCAATCAGGCCGTCTAGGGCGCGGATCTGAATGTAAGGGTCATCAATGTCACGGGCGACCGCAAGCGAGAGACGATAGGCGCCAATGGCCTCTCGAATGCTGCCAGCCGCCAGATAAACATCGCCTAAGTTGCTGTCGGTGTTGGCCTGCCCGGCATAGTCGCGAGCCCGGAGGCGATAGTTGGCCGCCATTTCGTAATATTTGCGGGCGTCGTTAGTTTGCCCGTTGGCGGCGGCGACCAGCCCCAGGTTGCTAAGCGATAGACCAATGCCACGGTCAGTGTTTATTTCTTGGGCAATCGTCAGACCTTCAGTAAAAGCTGCTTGGGCAGCGACTAAGTCGCCGCTTTGGAGGCGGAGCGTTCCGAGGTTGTTAAGGGCCACCACCTGGTCGCTCAGGCTGGCGTTGCTGCGGGCAATCCCCAACTGCTGACGCACTACCTGCTCAGCCGCATCATACTGACCGAAGCTGCCATAAATTCTGATCAGCTGTCCGTATGCCTCGCCCATACCGGCAAAGTCACCGAGTGCGTAGTAGGCATCAGCAGCGACCTGGAGCGTGGTAATTGCCGCCGGATAATCACCCGCTGCAATCTGCTCTTTGCCCATCAGCAAGAACTGGTCTGCTACGTCACGCTGCGAGCGAATGGACGACTGCGGAGGCCGGTGCAGCTGTTCGGTAAGGCTCGGGGCGGCGATCGCAGGGGCACCCGCAGCGGCTGCCAACACCAACGCGGTCACCAGCAGATTGAGACTAGCCCCGCGACGACCCTGATACCTGTGACTCATGAAGACTCCTTGTCCGGCCCGATTGATAGCAGCGGGCGGTTACGCGCATAAGGTACCCGTTTGCCTGATTAGACCTGCAAATTAGACCTGCAAATCGGCTTCATCGAACTCAATCGTCATTCGGCCACTGGCTTCGGCAGCGGGCGCGACCACCAGAAAATCTTTTAGATAGATTGCTCGAACATCTTCGGGTAGAGCTTCCTCTAAAGCCTGGCGGGCCCCCACCAGCTCCATACGCACTGTTTGAGCTGAGGACTGCTCGCCTTCGGCCTGTAAATAGGCAGCGATGCGAGTTTCACTCCACTCAAACGTTTGCGACATCAGGATCATCAGTCGATATTTGGGCGCAATTACATCCAGGGCGCGGTTGGTGTAGCACCACAGCGGCGGTGGGGCGTCTTTGAGAGTGTAGTGAATAGACTCAACATCAGGCAAAACGGCCTGGTTAACATAAGCAGCAGTCAGGCTAATCAGCCATGCCTGTAAGGAAAACTCGGCAGCGGGTTGAGATGACTGAGCCAGGTCTGGGCTTTTTTCTGGGCTTTCTGAGGAGGCCCCAGGTAGGCGCTGCGCCCTGATTGCACTGAGATCGATACCGCCCAGCTCGTTGAGGATATGACGCCAGGTCAATGCGAACAGATAGTCGGCCTGAACCGGCGATCGCGCGGAATGGCGAATGAGCGAATACACCACCGAGCTGTAGCGGCAAAAGAGCGCCGTAAAGTACTTTCCGTCGGTGGGCGACTTCTGAAACCTATGCACCAGTTCATAGTCGCTGTGACGGGCCAGCGACTTAACAAGATCGTGATCGCACTCAGGAAAGGTAGGAATTTTCACAGGATTTCAGCAGAACTCAGTGGCAAGGTAGAAGCAAAAGCGGTTGGCAAGATCAAACCCATAGAATTGCACCGGGTGCCCTCGCCAGCAGATAGCAGCAGAGAATTAGCCCTACTATACCGTCAGCTTGTGAGTATGCTGTGATCTTGGCACCGTAATTTTTGCAGCAATCGCCGCCGACTGGGTGCCGATTGGTAGACTATATAAAAGAAGAACAAGGCTGATAAAGTTAAAGCTATCCAGACATCCTCAAACTCATTCTCTAACTCACCATGATGACGAGTTTTTCTGCCCATATCCTTTTGCCGGCCAGTATCTTTCAGGGGCTGCCGCTAGATGCGCTGGTCTCTACACAAGGGATTATGGTGATGCTGCTCGTGGCCTACGCGGGGGCAATGTGGGCTTTTTTGAGCAGCGCGCCCAAGGTGCATACGGTGATGGTGACTGATTTGGACCTGGCTCGCCGCTTTTATGAAGGGGTGCTGAGCCTGACGGCGGCAGATGTGCCACTGCACTACTACTACAATTACGAACAAACACTCGGCACAGCAGGGGGGCTTGACCCAATGTATGGAGCCTATTCCTCATCTGGGCTGGGGCGACCGACCAGCGCCTACGGTACGCCGGACGGGCTGTGGTATCAGCTCAAGAAGAACACTCAGCTGCATGTGATCGGCGGGGCGAGTTTGGGCGATCGCAACCGCCAGCGCCATGTGTGCTTTGACCACGACTGCCTGGAATATCTGCTGATGCAAATCCAAACGAGGGGCATTCGGCATAAGCTGAGACGCGATCGCCCGCTCAACTTCTTAGTCAAAGATTTTGACGGCGAGATTATTGAGATGGCAGAAGTAGACAGTTAATTTTTCGCTGAATTTTTTCGCCCATTTTTTTCCCAGGTATCACCATGACCGGTTTCTCAGCGTGGATAGTGTCTGGGTCAATCGCCTCTGAGTGGATTGTGCCGGTGGTTGGTCGGTTTCAGTCTCCGGGCCCGGAAATTTTCACCGTCGGCCCGTTTACGCTGCGCTGGTACGGCTTGCTGATTGCATCGGCAGTGTTGATCGGCGTAACACTGTCACAGTATCTAGCCAAGAAACGGGGCGTCGACCCTGAGAAAATAGGTGATTTGGTGATTTGGCTGGTGATTGCCGCCATTCCCTGCGCCCGGCTGTATTACGTTCTGTTTGAGTGGCCGGCCTATGCCAATCGCCCCGCTGATATCTTTGCCATTTGGAAAGGGGGAATTGCAATTCATGGCGCAGTGCTGGGCGGCACCCTTGCCACCTGGCTATTTGGCCGGTTAAATCGGCTTTCCTTCTGGCAGTTGAGCGATCTGGTTGCACCCTCTTTAATTCTGGGTCAGGCGATTGGTCGCTGGGGCAATTTTTTCAACTCCGAAGCGTTTGGCAGACCGACTGATCTCCCCTGGAAACTGTTTATTCCCCTGGCCAATCGCCCGGCAGGATACCGAGCGTTTGAATACTTTCACCCAACTTTTCTGTACGAGTCGATCTGGAATCTAGGCGTTTTTGCGCTGCTGCTGAGCCTATTTTTCTGGGGCCTGCAGCGGCCTCATCGACTGCGGGCTGGCACTTTGTTTTTGGTCTATATGATTGCCTACAGTACCGGTCGGCTGTGGATAGAAGGACTGCGCACTGACAGTCTGATGTTAGGGCCGCTGCGAATTGCCCAGTTGATTAGTCTCGGGGGCATCGCGTTGGGCTGGCTGGGTCTGATTTGGATCTATGGGCTCGGCAAGCGACTGCCCGACACCGTGGCGACGACTAACGGCTCAGCCAACCGATCTGACCGTTCAGAGCGAACAGTTGAATAGTCTCTTCTAAAGCAACTGGTTCCAAAAACAAGAAAAAGCCCCCTAGGTCGAAAGACCTAAGAGGCTCAGAATCAGGGTGCATCTGTATAACAAGATGCCGGATCGTCTGCTCATTTCTCAGGTTTTGCAAATTCCTTTATTCACTCTTCAAGAATTAACCGATGATGATAGCGAATTGATAAACATTGGAACTTCCAAATCAGCTTCTGTTGTTGGCTTTCCCCTGCGAGCAGATCCCTCGTATTGTTAGGATCATCCTATTGTAGGTTTTCATGAATTTCGATAGTCCGCTCCTCTCTACAGCCGCAGATACCGTTTCCGCAGCGGTATATATTGTCGGCGCTGGCCCAGGCGACCCCGATCTGCTAACGGTTAGAGCGCTGAAGCTAATTCAGCAGGCAGATGTTTTGGTATATGCCAACTCGCTGGTACCTCCGCAGATTCTCGCGGCGACCCGGCCCGATGCAGAGAAGGTCGCAACGGCCAAGCTGACCCTAGAAGAGATTGTGCCGCTGATGATTGAGCGGGTACGAGCAGGAAAGTCGGTGGTGCGCCTGCATTCGGGGGATCCAAGCTTATACAGCGCTATTCATGAGCAAATGCTGCGGTTGAGTGAGGCCGATGTCCCCTTTGAAGTGGTCCCTGGAATCAGTGCTTTTCAGGCGGCAGCCGCCAAGCTACAGGTAGAGCTCACCATTCCAGCCCAGGTTCAAAGCATTATTTTGACTCGCATTAGCGGTCGCACGCAGGTGCCAGCGGCAGAAGAGCTGTCTACATTGGCGGCGCATCGAGCCAGCCTGTGCCTATATCTCAGTGCCCGTCATGTCGAGACCGCGCAGGCTCAGCTCCTAGAACACTACCCCAGAGAGACCCCAGTGGCCATCTGTTTTCGGGTAGGCTGGCCGGATGAACACATTACGGTGGTGCCCTTAGCGCAGATGGCTGAGGTAAGCGAGGCCCAAAAACTCGTGCGGACGACGCTCTACATTGTGTCTCCGGCCCTGGCGAATCGGCGATCGCCCGCCGTCGAAGCGACTCAGACTGAACAGCAGACCGTGCGATCGCGCCTCTACAGCCCGACCCATAGCCATCTATTTAGACCCCACGCGGCAACTACCCCGTCTACATCCCCCCAAAAAGAGCAGGAGCCGGTAAAACAATGAACTACTTGGTAGCTGTGATGAGCGATCGCATCCAAGCAGAGGAAGCGTACTCCGCGCTAGAATCTGCCAACATCGAGATGGACAAAGTCGCCATTCTGGGCAGAGGCTTCAAATCTGCCGACGAATACGGCCTGATTGATCCCAGTGACGAAGCCAAAAAGCAGATCAAGCGCCTCGTCCTGTGGACAGTTCCCTTTGGCTTTTTCGGCGGCTTTAGCTTCAATGCGATTACAGGACTCAATACCTTTCCCTGGGCCGGTATCCTGGGCAACCAGATCATCGGCGGCTTGCTCGGGGCCGGAGCGGGCGCAATGGGCGGCTTTTTCATCGGCGGTGGCGTGGGTATTGGCCTTGGTGGTGGCGACGCGCTTTCCTACCGCAACCGGCTCAACGACGGTAAATATCTGATCGCTGTCAAAGGGTCAGACGCTCTGATCGCGCAAGCCAGCCGGATCATTCGTCCGCTCCGACCTGAAAACATTCAAGGATACACCGCTCCTAACTCAAAGTAGGGCGGCTTTAGAGTGACGATAGACGGTTGCAGGCGTGAAAGTCGCCCTGCAAGTCATCGCCATTTGAGTTTATGATAAGAGCCTAATACAACTCATAACGACTATGAGTTGTATTAATGACCTCATTTGCCTTTGCCCTATTGTCAGACCCTGATCATCAGAGCCATACACCATGTCTACAAGCGTTGTTTCTTCACCGGCTGCCACCCAAAATGCGAGCAATCCTCTGCTGATCGGCAAGGGGCTTCCTCCTTTCGGGGAAATTAAGGCTGATCATGTGGTGCCCGGGATTGAGCAGCTTTTGCAGGAACTTACCCTGGAACTGCAGGCTGTGGAAGAAACGCTGCAAGCTAGGCTTCAATCTTCGCCTCAGGCGGTTCCGACCTGGGATGAGCTAGACGCGCTGACCGCGATCACCGAACGACTGGGCTGGAGTTGGGGAATTGTCGGCCATTTGATGGGGGTGAAAAACAGCCCAGAGCTGCGGAGTGCCTATGAAAGCGTACAGCCTAGCCTGGTGCAATTTTCTAATCAAATCAGCCAGAGCCGGATCGTTTATCAGGCGCTGAAGCGATTGAGAGAAAGTGACGATTGGCAGGCGTTGACCCTGGCTCAGCAGCGTATTGTAGAAGCCAATCTGCGCGATGCGGAGCTATCGGGCGTAGGGCTCTCAGGCGAGCGTAAAGCAACCTTTAATGAGATTCAGCAGGCTTTAGCAGAACTGTCTACTCAGTTTTCCAATCATGTCCTGGATGCAACCAAAGCTTTCAGCCTGACGCTGACTGAGCCTGAGGACGTGGCGGGATTGCCGCCGAGCCTGCTTAGCCTGACGGCTCAAGCGGCTCGGGAGGCCGGAGAGGAAGATGCGACGGCGGCAGATGGCCCCTGGCGGATTACGCTGGATATGCCGAGCTACGTGCCTTTTTTACGTCATGCGCAAAGGCGCGATCTTCGAGAGCAGATCTACCGAGCCTTTATCACGCGCGCTTCGTCGGGCGACCTGGACAACGCGCCGCTGATCGAGAAAATTTTGGCACTGCGGCAGCAGCAGGCAGAAATTTTGGGGTTTGAAAATTACGCCGAGCTGAGTCTGGCCCGCAAAATGGCCCCTTCTGTTGCCGCCGTAGAAGCGCTCATGGAAGAACTGCGCTCAGCCAGCTACGACGCAGCCAGCCGGGAGCTTGCAGACATCGAGGCGTTTGCTCAAGTGCACCAGTCGCTTCAGTCTGACCCCAAAGCTTACTCAAAAGCAGAGCAGGAAGAGCCGCTGAGGCAGTGGGATATTCCCTTCTGGACAGAGCGAATGCGGGAGACTCAGTTTGACCTCAACGATGAGGCACTACGGCCTTATTTCCCACTTCCCAGGGTATTAGAGGGACTGTTTGGCCTGGCCGAGCGGCTGTTTGGCATCACCATTTCGGCGGCAGACGGTCAGGCGCCGCTTTGGCACCCGGACGTGCGCTATTTTCAGGTGGCGAACGCGGCAGATGGCGAGCAAATTGCCTACTTTTACCTCGACCCCTACAGTCGCCCCGCTGAGAAACGCGGCGGAGCCTGGATGGATGAGTGTATTGTGCGCGCTAAAGAGAGCACTGACACGGTTCGCCTACCGGTAGCTTACCTGGTGTGTAACCAGTCTCCGCCGGTCGACGGCAAGCCCAGCTTGATGACCTTCCGGGAGGTCGAGACGCTCTTTCATGAGTTTGGCCACGGGTTGCAGCATATGCTTACCCGCGTGGACTATCCGGGCGCTGCTGGGATCAACAACGTTGAGTGGGACGCTGTAGAGCTGCCCAGCCAATTCATGGAGAACTGGTGCTACGACCGCAACACGCTCTTTGGCATGGCCCATCACTACGAAACCGGGGAGCCTCTGCCCGAAGCCGACTATCAAAAGCTGCTGGCCGCTCGTCACTTTATGACCGGCAGCGCCATTTTGCGGCAGGTAAGCTTTGGCTGGCTAGACATTGCGCTGCATTCGCAGTATCGGCCCGGCGGAACTGAATCTGTGCGGGAAATACGCGATCGCATGGCCCCAAAGACGGCAGTTATGAAGCCACTACCCGAAGACGCTTTTCTGTGTAGCTTTGGACATATTTTTGCCGGGGGGTATGCGGCAGGATACTACAGCTACTTCTGGGCGGAAGTTCTCAGCGCTGACGCCTTCTCCGCTTTTGAGGAAGCGGGCTTAGAGAACTTAGATAAAGTGGCAACAATTGGTCGCCGCTTTCGGGATACGGTACTTGCCCTAGGAGGAAGCCGTCATCCGCTGGAGATATTTAAGACTTTTAGAGGAAGAGAGCCAAGTACTCTGGCGCTGCTACGCCACCGGGGTCTCGTTCCAGCCGCCTAAGGCTTCAGGCTTGAATAATTGGGCGTGAGTATGGATGGTTTTCCGCATAAAACCTGATGCTTAGCTGCCTGATTGTCCCTAATACTGAAATAAGAATGTGATCATTCCATAAAGTTTGCGTAGAGCTTCGTATTTTACGAAACCTCATACCAGCTGGGATAGATGAGTCTGTTGAGGAGGTGCATTCATCGCTATCAACGGTCTGAGCAGTCATAAAGTTAACGTAAAGTTAAGCTTCTATTTCATTCGGCTCTCTAACTTCGGAATGAGACAGTGGCCCACTCCGATTGATAGTCTTTTGCACAGCATGGTCAGGAAAGCAGGTAGAAAGCTGCCTATGTTCAATCTATAAAGTCTATATATCGCGCGCCATGTTAAAAACGCATTCTGCCGGAACAGTTGTAGCCTGGGG
>JBARVU010000411.1:0-3358 GCA_049646425.1 Phormidesmis sp.
TCAGAATTGGGTTGAATCCCGCTCCTAGGGCAATCAGCGGTGCAACTCGGCCGTTAATCGCTACGTTTCCCGTATCAGGCTTTATCAGTCCGGCAATGATCCGCAGCAGTGTCGATTTACCACTGCCATTTCTCCCTAATAACCCTAATGCTTCCCCGCGCCGTAGCTGAAAGCTAACGTTGTTTAGCGCTCGAAATTCTTGAGGCCGTAGCTCTTCACCCTTCCTGCTGAGACCCAGCAGCTCAGCAGAGATATCCTTGACGCCATACATCAGCGATCGCTTCAGGTTCCGGCAAAACTTTTTAGAAACGCCATTAACAGAAACGACAATGTCACTTTTATCTGCCTGTAGTTTTGTTGCTATTTTCTGCTCACCCATAGGGATTCCTAAACTCTGGAGCGGAACAAATGCGATACACTATAATGACCGTAATCCTACTGAGGTACTGTACTGGTAGGAAAGCTAGTCAGGAAGCTCTCACGATTCAACAAATGTTTCACGTAGTCCCTCTAATATGAAGAGTGCTAGTTTACAAGGCTCTATTATGTCTGAACAATCTTTGTTCGAGACTATTCAGACACATTTTATTTATATTTCACAGTAATTTTGCAAAGGACATTTTCAAGTACTTACTTGAAGCAAATCTATCTTGTACTTATGAGCTGCTAAGGCGTGCAACCACAGCTTGCCTGTCTATCCCTTTCTCAACCCTTTACGCCGCTGCCCGTTTCCGATGGCACGATGTACCGCTGAGCCGCTACAAAAAACAAAATTACTGGCACGATTGAAATGACTGAACCGGCTGCAATCAGTCGCCAGTCGAGCGAAAAGCTACCGGCCAGACGCGCTACGCCCAAAGGCAGCGTGTAATACTCAGGCCGGTCTAAGATCAGCAGCGGCCAGAGGAAATCGCTCCACGAGCCGATAAAGACGAAGATGGCGAGTGTGACCAGCGCCGGGCGGACGGATGGAATCATGATGTGCCACCAGATGCCGAGCTCTGTGCAGCCGTCCATGCGGGCCGCTTCTTCGAGCTCTTTGGGGACGGTCTGAAACGCCTGTCGCATCAGGAAAATCCCAAATGCTGAGGCGACAGAAGGAAAAATCGCCCCGATGTAAGAGTTCGTGAGACCCAGCTGCACGGTGAGGATATACAGCGGAATCATTACGATTTGGAACGGAATTAAAATTGTGGAGACGATCAGCGAAAAAAGGACTTCTCGCCCTTTGAAATTTAGTCTAGCCAGCGGATAGGCCGCTAGAGAGCACAGCACTAAATTGAGAACGACAGTAACGACGGCAATCAGCGTACTGTTGAAGAAGTAACGGCCAAAGGGGTTGGTTTGCCAAACCTTGATGAAGTTGCCAACCGTAGGCGATTGGGGTAAAAACTGCGGCGGGAACTGGAAAAGGTTTTCGGTAGAGCCTTTGAAGGCGGTGCTAACCAGCCACAGGAGAGGCAGGAGCATGACCAAAGCGATCGCACTCAGCAACCCGTACATTAAGATCGACCGCCCCCACCCCTGTCTATCAACCTGTCCCATTCACCAAACTCTCCTATCCAAACTCTCTGGCCTGCATCAGCCACAGCCCTGCAAAAGACTCAGAATCCGGATCATCCTGCACAGCGATAAAATGAACGTTGTTTGCCGCTGCCTTCGCGTCCTCAAATCGCTGGCCCTCCGCCTGAGTCTCAGGCGTGACCAAATCCGCCAGCAGCCAGGTTTCGGTCGTGCCCGTATCCATCAGCAGCCGCGCTGTCGCCGTATTGGTCGAAATATAGTTAGTAGACTCTTCCTGTCCGGCCCTTACAGCAGCAATCTCTAGCCCAGACATCCAGGCAGCAAGCGCCGTCGCCCGAGACGAATAGATGATAAAGCCCGGAATGGGTGTGTCAGGGCTGATGCCGACCGCTTCTAACGGAAAGGATTCACCAAAGCCAATGTCCCACTCGCCCATCTCAGCAAACTCCTTAGCAGGCAAGCTCACCAGTGCCCACTTCTGACCGCGCAGAGCATCGGGCAAAGGACTCACGACCTCCAGAGGTTTTGCCACCGAGGGCGTCTTGCCAGCCTGATACCCCAGCTCATTGGGATACACATTTTTTTGTCGGTCTTCTAACCACTGCTGTAGGGCCAGCGTACGGCGGCTGGGATAGGGCAGCAGCCCAGCTTCTTCGCACGCCCGCTTGATCATGTTCTGCATCTGATAGCGGAAATAGCGCACTCGAGTTGGCTGGGTGCCAGATTGGGCGATCGCCTTCTCCATCGCCGCCTTCAGCTGCTCCGAATTGACCTCGGTGTTCGACACATACTGGCTGTAGCGAAACAGCTTTTCAGGATCGTCGTCTACTGACTGCATCCCCTCGCAGATCAGTATCTCCCAACGTTTCTTCTGACGTTCGTCCAGTATCGGTCTGGAATAAAAATCCAGCTCCCAAACAGTGCCCATAGTGTTAGTTAGTGTCGCCTTCAGACAGCGTTTTTGCGACGTTTTTAGCCCGCTCTTCAGCTTCGGCCATCATAGTTGCCATGTCCTTTAATATTTCACCCGGATACTTTTCCAGCACCTGAGTTGACAGCGCAATCCGGCCCCGCTCATCATCAATATTAAGCACCACCGCCTTAATCGGATCGCCTACTTTAAACACATCCCCTAAAGCAGACACATAGCTTTTGCTGATTTGCTTAATATGCAGCAATCCCGACGCACCGCCAAAGTCAATAAACGCGCCAAAGGGCTTGATCGAAGCGACCGTCCCTTCTACGAGCTCGCCCTTGGTCAGGTGACTCATCGCCGAAGCGCGCGCCGCCACCCGCTCCGAGAGCAGCAGCTTGTTATTTTCTGGATCGACTTCTAGGAAAGCGACGTTTAGGGTTTGTCCCATGATGGCGTCGAGATCTTCTACCCGCTTGGCCAGATGGGATCTCGGGATAAACGCCCTGAGTCCGCTGACATCGGCAGTTACTCCACCTTTATTGCTGCCAGAAACGGTCACTTCCAGCAGGTCGCCATTTTCCTGGCGCTCCTGCAACCGCTCCCACAACTCCTTGATCTGCATCTGGCGAATAGAAATTACCATCTGACCATTGGCATCCTGGTCGCGCACAATCAAAAACTTACGCTCTGTCCCAATCGGCACCGCTTCTTCTAAAGTGACATCCGACTCCAGAGACGCTTCTTTGGTCGGCAAGAAGGCTGCTGACTTGCCGCCAATATCGACATAGGCTCCATCGCTCTCATGGGTTTCGACAGTACCCGTCACTACGCTACCGCGCTCAAACTGGTAGTTCTGCTGCGCCAGGGCATTGGCAAAATCTTCGGCTGAAAAGGTCAACGGAGAAAGCTCCTTCAAGG
>JBARVU010000412.1:0-6546 GCA_049646425.1 Phormidesmis sp.
CGATAACGAAGCTGCTGTAGGTGAACCGGTAGACTATCTGCTCACTGATGATGAGCTAGCAAACGAAGCTGCTGTAGGTGAACCGGTAGACTATCTGCTCACTGATGATGAGCTAGCAGACGCTCAATACTCGGTAGATGAGCACTCAACTGACGATTATTTGACTGAGGATAGGACTGACGCTCTGTATGAAGCGGAAGCAAACTATGAAGTGGACAACAGCTATGAATATGCGGAAAGCTACGAACACGAAGAAAGCTACGAAGAAGAGGCGAGCTACTCCCTAACGGGTAACAGAGAAGATCCTTGGGAAGAATCGGTTGCGTTGATAGACGATGACGAAGTAGAGCGCCAGCGCGATCAGTGGCAGCAGCAGTCTCGGAGCAGTCGGTGGGTTTTCGTGGGCGCTTTGGGCTTTGCGGTCGTGGGCATATTGGGATTTGTCCTGAGCAGGCCCTGTACGATTGGGGGCTGTCGTCGTATGCAAACCGCTCAGGCTACCGGCGACGAAGCGATTGCTAGTCTCCGTACAGATACCTCTTTAATTGCCGTCAATGAAGCCAAGCAGCAGCTCCAGCAATCCATCCAGTTGCTAGAGCCGATTCCGGTGTGGTCGTCCTACCACGCTCAGGCACAGGAAATCTTGCCGGTGTACGAAAACCAGCGGCAGGCGCTAGCCCAGGTCAGCGAGGCCCAAACTCAGGCATACCAGGCGGCGGTAAAGTCACAGAATCCGCCTCATCCTGTCTCTACCTGGCAGGACATCGCCCAAGACTGGACGCTGGCAGCCAATGCGCTCAAGGCGGTGCCAGAGAACAGTCCAGTACGGGATCTCGCTGAGCGTAAGCTCGTGGAGTACCGGGCCAACCGGGCGACCATCCTGGTACGAATTGAAGCTGAGTCTAAAGCAGAGGGTAGCCTTCGTCAGGCGCAGCAGGCCGCTAGCTTGGGCAATAAACAAGCTGAGAGCGCAAGTTCTTTAGCCGATTGGGAAGAAGCGCTGGCTTCTTGGGAGACAGCGACCAGTAGCCTTCGCCAGATTCCCCAGGGTACGAATGCCTACGGGGAAGCCCAAGAGACGCTACCCGACTACATAAAGCAGTGGGAAAAAGTGCGCGATCGCACTCAGCAGGAGCGCAGCGCTAGCCGGGAGCTATTCAAGGCCAAACAGCTCGCCGCCGATGCTCAGCAAGCTGCCAGCGAAGACCAGTGGACGAGCGCTACCCAAAACTGGAAAAAAGCGCTCAACCAGCTCGAAGAGATTGGTGCAAACACGTCGGCTCACACCGAAGCTCAGCTCCTAATCGGCCTTTACACCAGCTCCCTCAAAAAAGCTGAAAACAGTCTGGAAGTCGCCCTGCGCTTTCAGCCGATAGAGCCCAGCTTTTTCGCGGCTTGCGGCACAACAAACACCCAAAAATGCACCTATTCTGTCCACGCTGGCAACGTACGGCTAGAGCTTTTTCAAGGCTATGACAGCGTCATCAACCAGTCGATTACGCCCCCCGACCAGCGCAGCAATATTGCGCCCGCCGCTCAGTTAGTCAGCCAGTCAAACCGGCTGCTCGAAGAAATTGCCTCGCTAAGCACCCAAGCTCAGGTACCCATTGAGCTATACGACGCAAAAGGCGACTTCCTAGCCCGCTATCGCCCCGACCTGAAGGGATTTGTCCGATAACTCCCCCATTCCCTATCCCCTACGGCTCAACCAACTGCATCGCCGCCGTAAAAAACTGCCGCATAATCCCATGCGTGACCACCAATGAGGCAATCAAGGTCGCCAGCGCCAGCATAAACATGATCAAAATCTGATAGACGGCGGCAATCAGCGGATCGGCGCCAGCTAGAATTTGGCCGGTAATGGCCCCTGGCAAGGTGACCAAGCCCACGACCATCATGGCGTTAATCGTGGGAATCAGCCCGGCTTTGATCGCGGCTTGACGGTAGGCCGCAACGGCTTGAACCGGGGTAGCTCCCAGACTCAGATGAGTTTCAATCTCGGTACGACTGTTGCGCAGGGCCGTCACTAAGCGTTCACCGGCGATCGCCGCCGCCGTCATGGCATTGCCCAGCACAATGCCCGTCAGGGGAATCAGGTAGCGGGGGTCGTACCACGGGTCGAGGCGAATCACAAACAAGCTGACATAGGTCATCGTGATCACAGCGCTGACAAAAATTGCCAGCCACACCCACGCCAACAGGCGCGGCAGCTCGCGGTCTATCCGGTTGCGAGCGACCAAGGCGGCAATCGTGACCATGCCCAGAAGCACAGCGAGCACAACCAACGGACTGCGGGTCGCGAAGACAAAGGCTAAAAATATGCCGACGCCCAACAGCTGCACCAGCGTACGGCCCGTGGCGATCGCCAACGTCTTAGAGAGCCCCAGCCCCTGCCAGCTAGCAAGGGCAATCGCGATCACCATCATCCCCACCGCCCACAGCATGCCGGTTAAGCTCGGTTCGACCACGACTGATGTTTACCTCTGAAGACGTGCTTTTTACTCAATAGCGGTCCATACTGGCTCCTATCATCTCGCAAAAGCGCTATAAAATAACAGCCAAGTCCAGTCCTACAAACTCGGTGATCCACTCCAGGTATCAATGTGAACAAAGTTCTTAACCTAGTACCGCCGCTCGACCTTACTCGCCAGTACGCCACCATTGAGCATGAGGTGAGTAAAGCCGTGCTCAAAGTATTGGCCTCAGGGCAGTATATCAATGGCCCGGTTGTAGCGTCGTTTTCCAAGCAGTTTGGTGACTATGTCGGCGCTCAAAACTGCGTCGTCTGCAATTCTGGTACTGATGCCCTCTACCTGGCGCTGCGGGCACTCAATGTCGGCCCTGGCGATGAGGTCATCACTTCCCCCTTCACGTTTATTGCCACTGCAGAAGCGATCAGCGCAGTCGGCGCCGTTCCTGTGTTTGTTGATATTGAGCTAGAGACCTTCAACCTTAACCCTGCCAACCTCGAATCGGCAGTGACGGAGCGGACCAAGGCAATCATGCCGGTGCATATTTTCGGTCAGCCAGTGGACATGGACGCGCTCATGGCAGTCGCCCACCGGCACAATTTGCCGGTGATTGAAGACTGCGCTCAGGCAACAGGCGCTCAGTGGCAAGCCAAAAAGGTCGGCAGCATCGGGCGAGTCGGCTGCTTTAGCTTTTTCCCGACCAAAAATCTGGGCGGCTGCGGCGATGGAGGAGCCCTCACTACAGACGATCCGGACATTGCAGCGGCGGCTCGTCTGGTCAGAGATCACGGCAGCACAGAGCGCTATCGCCATGAGGTGATCGGTATCAACAGTCGCCTGGATGCGGTGCAGGCGGCAATTTTACAGATCAAGCTGCAATATTTGGAGCAGTGGAACGCTCAGCGGCAAGCCGTGGCCGAGCGGTATGAGCAGCTATTGGCGCCGGTTGTAGGGGTGCAGGCTCCCAAGGCGATCACTCAAGGCCGCAGCGTTTGGAATCAGTACAGCATTTTGCTTAAAGGGGCGAGCGCTCAGCAGCGTGACCAGGTGCGATCACATATGCAAGACCAGGGCGTCGCGACCATGGTGTACTACCCAATTCCGCTCCATCGTCAGCCGGTGTATCAGTCCCTGAACTACTCAGCTGAGAAGCTGCCTTACACAGAGCAGGCCGCTGCCGAAGTGTTGGCATTACCAATGTTTCCAGAGCTGACGGCTGAGCAGCAGGAGCAGGTAGTCTACGCGCTCAAAAACGCACTCGCAACCCTGTAAGTAGAAGCTGCCATTTGAGAAACGGCCTAGCGCAATGGGAGAAACGAAAATATGTCTATAGGTTTGAAGGTTTTTGTAGTTTTGTATACTAGAGTTAAGAATAACACCGGTGCTGACGCTGCAAGGTAGTGACAGCATTGCCCCCTACCTTGACCTTTGCTCCTATGACAGGCTTTACAGCTTCCAACAGTACCGCTGATCCCCATCATATGCGCCGCTACGACTGGCGGGCGATCGCGGCCTACTACCGCTGGCGTCCGCTGGTGATTATCTGGCGATCGCTGACCGTTGCTTGGATGCTGGGGGTCTTTGCCCTCAAGCTCATGCTTGACCACACTTTGGGCCGTACCGTCATCAATCAGGATCGGCGCGCTGTCCGCCTTCGGCAAATTCTCACAAAGCTGGGGCCAACCTTCATCAAAGTGGGGCAGGCGTTATCTACTCGCCCTGACTTGATCAAGCCCAGCTTTTTGGAGGAGCTCGTCAAGCTGCAAGATCAGCTACCGCCGTTTTCTACCAGCACTGCGCGTCAAACCATTTATCGTGACCTGGAGCGGACGCCCGAAGAGATATACAGCTATTTCTCACCGGAGCCGATTGCAGCAGCCAGTCTGGGTCAGGTTTACAAAGCTCGGCTCTACAGCGGGGAAGAAGTCGCTGTGAAGGTGCAGCGGCCTAACCTGATGCCGATTATCTGCCGCGACCTGTACATTATGCGGTGGGCAGCGGGCTGGATTGCCCCCTGGCTACCGCTGAACCTGGGCCATGATTTGACCCTGATTGTCGATGAGTTTGGCATGAAGCTCTTTGAAGAGGTCGACTACCTCAACGAAGGTCGCAATGCCGAAAAGTTTGCCGCTAATTTCAGCGATGAGCCTCTGATCAAAGTGCCCACTATCTACTGGCGCTACAGCAGTGCCCATGTGCTTACCATGGAGTGGATCGACGGCTTTAAGCTGACCGATACTGAGCGGGTTAAGCAGGCGGGCCTGGCGACTCATGATCTGGTAGAGATTGGTGTTTCCTCAGGACTACGACAGCTACTAGAGTTTGGTTTCTTCCACGCTGATCCGCATCCTGGCAACCTGTTTGCTATGCCGGATGGTCGCATGGCCTACATTGACTTTGGCATGACTGATCAGCTCGATTTGGAAACTAAAGAGACGCTGGTGGATTCGGTAGTTCATCTGATCAACCGAGATTACGTTGACCTGGCCAATGACTTTGTCAAGTTAGGGTTTCTTACGCCAGATGTTGATATCAGGCCGATTGTGCCTGCTTTAGAGACAGTCTTTGCCGATGCCATCGGTGCTAGTGTAGGTGACTTCAACTTTAAATCTATTACCGACAAGTTTTCTGAGGTGATGTACGACTATCCCTTCCGTGTGCCCGCCAAGTTTGCCCTGATTATTCGTTCTTTGGTGACGCAAGAAGGTCTAGCGCTGAGCCTAGATCCCAATTTCAAAATTGTTGAGATTGCCTATCCCTATGTTGCCCGTCGTCTGCTTTCAGCTGAGACGGCCTCTCTGCGTAGCCGATTGATTGATGTGCTCTTTAAAGATGGCCGTTTTCAATGGCAGCGGTTAGAAAACTTGCTGCTGATCGCTCGCTCCGACCAGAGCTTTGACATTATTCCGACGGCGGGAATGGGACTACAGTTCCTGGCCTCGGAGGAAGGCCGATATCTCAGACGGCAGATTTTGCTAGCCCTGACTGAGGACAATCGATTGCATACTGAAGAGGTGCAGCGGCTGTGGATCTTGATTAAAGACGACTTACAGCCTGATCGACTGCTGGAAGCTGCTTGGGAAGCGATCGCTGATTTCTCCAAAGAGCGCGCTGTCTCACTCGTCCCCAGTGCGCTATCTGGCGCTTTTCAGTCCAAGCCCCGATCCGCAAAGGGCAGGGCCTTTACCGAAAATGGCGCTCTGTAGCCAGTAACACAAGGGGAAGCGCATCCGGTAAAATAGGATATACTAGCCTACTTATCAGGTCCTTAAGACAAAAAGCTATGAGTGTAGTCGCTGCCACGTTAGTCCAAGCCTTTTCCACGTTTCTCGGCATTTACCTTGTGCTGCTGATCGTGCGCATTTTGCTAAGCTGGTTCCCCAACATTGACTGGTCTAACCCCATCTTTTCAACGATCTCTCAGCTTACAGACCCGTATCTGAACCTCTTTCGCTCAATTATTCCGCCGATTGGTGGGTTAGATTTGTCGGCGATTCTAGCGATATTGGCGCTACAGCTGATTACGGGTCTGGTAAACGCTGCGGGTAGTCAAATCGTGGCGCTCACCTATAGCGCTTACGGCACCTTTTAACAGCTTCTTTTTGGGCATTCACTTTGACTGGCTAGAGCAGCAAGCTAATTCATGGGGTAGGTATCTCCAATAGGGAAGTGTACTCATCTGTTGCTGTGCATGCAAACCACCTAGGGAAAACAACCGGTTTGACAAAATGGGTGTGGCCAGTGCCCTCTTGGCCGAACTTACTCAGCTATAAGCCTGAGAGCGACCACCTGCGAAATAGGGTCGCTCTCAGGCTTATAGCCGTTTACACTGACAGCGGTTCCATCGAAGTAAACGGCGGCTTTACCTTTAGCAGGTTTGCTGAAGGTTTTAGTTTCTATCGTAAAAATGCCTTGGTTATGATTGCATGATCGAGGTTGAAGTCTTTGCCGATGACGTCATGAAACACACAATAGCCTGATTCTCTCGGTGCTTCTGAGTACTGTCCAACAGCCTTTTCTCCATCTCTCGGCTTGAGAATTTTGATCTGCCTTCTCAGTGTGTCCTGCTCAGTGT
>JBARVU010000413.1:0-27033 GCA_049646425.1 Phormidesmis sp.
TCTTTATGGACTCTCCACCCCCTACTGACCGGGCCGGAATTCGCAACTATGCCCTTGTCACTGCCGCCTACTGGGGCTTTACGATTACTGACGGGGCGCTGCGGATGCTAGTGCTGCTGTATTTTCACAGCTTGGGCTACACGCCTTTAGAAGTGGCAATGCTGTTTTTGTTCTATGAAATCTTTGGCATCGTTACTAATCTGCTGGGGGGATGGATTGGGGCTCGCTTTGGTGTCAAGCTGACGCTATACGGTGGAATTGCGCTGCAAATTTTAGCGCTGCTGCTGCTGACGCCGGTAGATGATGGTTGGGCAATCGCGATCGCCGTCCCCTACGTCATGGTTGCCCAAGCCCTCTCAGGCATTGCTAAAGACCTGACTAAAATGAGTTCTAAAAGTGCGATTCGCCTGGTAATCCCCAAAGAGGCGCAGTCGTCTTTGTTCAAATGGGTGGCGATTCTGACCGGGTCGAAGAATGCACTCAAAGGCGTCGGATTCTTCTTAGGCGGTCTGCTGCTATCGGAGTTTGGCTATGTGAATGCGCTGGTGACGATGGCCGCAGGACTGTCTGTCGTGCTGCTATCGAGCCGATGGCTACCGTCAGGCATGGGGAAAGTCAAAGCGAAGGTGAAATTTCGTCAGCTATTCTCTAAGAGCCCTGAAATTAACATTCTCTCAGCGGCGCGTTTCTTTCTATTCGGCGCGCGCGATGTTTGGTTTGTCGTGGGTCTGCCTGTCTTTCTCTATAGCGTACTGAACTGGTCGTTTGAACAAGTTGGCGGCTTTCTGGCCATTTGGGTAGTTGGCTATGGTCTGGTGCAGTCACTCGCGCCGACGCTGCTGAAGCAGTTTGGCTCAGGGCGATCACCACAAGCAGGCACGATTCGCTTTTGGACAGGACTTTTGATTGGCATTCCAGCGGCGATCGCCCTCGCGCTCCAAGCAGGTCTTCCAGCCGGAGCGACCGTCGTCGTGGGGCTGATGATTTTTGGCGTTGTGTTTGCCTTCAACTCAGCTGTTCATTCCTATCTAGTGCTGGCCTACACCGAAGACGACAAAGTAGCGCTGAATGTGGGCTTTTACTACATGGCCAACTCGGGCGGACGACTGGCGGGTACGGTTCTTTCTGGCTTGGTCTTTCAGCTATATGGACTGGTGGGCTGTCTGTGGGTGTCAGCGGTCTCTGTGCTCCTGGCTGAGCTAGTTACTTTGAGACTCCCCAATCCTCAAGCAAGCATCTAGATAGACAACTAACCAATGGCTAACGAACACTCTCAAGCCCCTCACAGGGCGGTTAAAGCAGGGGGAACCCTCAATCTCTTTGAACAGTATCTAACGCTATGGGTGGCGCTCTGCATTCTAGCGGGCATCGTGCTTGGACGGGCCTTTCCCGGCACTGCTGAGACCTTGGAGGCCATAAGTCTCTATCAAGTATCTATTCCCATTGCGGTCTGTTTGTTCTTCATGATGTATCCCATCATGGTGAAGATCGATTTCTCCCAGGCTAAGCAGGCCGCCCGAACGCCAAAGCCCGTTCTGCTAACGCTGGTGATCAACTGGCTGGTTAAACCCTTTACGATGGTTGCCTTTGCCCAGTTTTTCATCGGCTGGCTATTTCGCCCTTTAATTGCAGGCACTGAGGTGATTAGAGGGGTTGAAGTGCCGATCGCCAATTCATACATTGCCGGGACGATTCTGTTGGGAATTGCACCCTGCACTGCCATGGTGCTGATGTGGGGCTATCTGTCCTACAGCAATCAGGGGCATACCCTGGTAATGGTGGCGATCAACTCACTGGCAATGCTGTTTCTCTACGCGCCGCTGGGCGGATGGCTGCTTGCATCGAATGACCTGATAGTGCCCTGGGAGACCATCGGGCTATCGGTGCTGATTTACGTGGGACTACCGCTGCTGGCAGGGGCAGTATCGCGCACCTGGATTCTCCGGCACAGGGGAAAAGCCTGGTTCGAGCAGGTATTCTTGAAATATCTTAGCCCAGTAGCGGTGCTGGCATTGCTCATCACGCTAGTGCTGTTGTTTGCCTTTAAAGGCGAGCTAATTGTCAATAATCCACTGCATATTTTGTTGATTGCGGTGCCGCTGTTTATCCAGACGAATTTTATCTTCTTGATTGCTTATGTAACCGCTCAGAAGCTGGGTATGGTTTACGAAGATGCGGCTCCGGCAGCTTTGATTGGCGCGAGCAATCATTTTGAAGTAGCGATCGCCACTGCTGTAGTGCTCTTTGGTCTCAACTCTGGAGCGGCACTCGCGACTGTTGTAGGCGTACTCATTGAAGTGCCGACCATGCTGATGTTGGTAGAACTCTGTAAGCGAACTGCGAACTGGTTTCCTCGCGAGCCAGAAAAGGCTACGCTACGAGATCCCCGCTGCATATCTCCGCTGAGGTAGCTGGAAAAATGTTGGAACAACTGCCGTTCATTCCTCGAGTAATCACCGCAGTGATAGACACTCCTGGTGCTTAAGACCTAGTGCCAGGAATGTCTCCGTATTGACTGTAGCGACAGCGTTCTCTCTGCCTAGAAAGCGAACTGAATGCCGCCGACTAGCTCCAGGCCATCGTCATTCCCGCTGAAGGCATCTTCTACCCGTAGGTATACGCCAGGGCCTTTAGCTTGACCGGTGCCGACCATCTGGGCAATGCGATCGCCCGCCTCATCTACAGCAAACTGACCGACCGGCACTTCTAATAACTCGCCGTTACCGTCCGTCAGGGTCTGCATCATGGGTTCGCCAGCGGCATCGACCACTGCCTCAGTTTGGTAGACCGGAATCGCGTTGCCCACCGCATCGTACTGATAGGCCGCTCGCTGCACTTCTCCAAACGGATGGAAGATCACCTCAGCGCGCAAGCCAACTTCGGCATCGCCGCTGCTGCGACCAAACACCGTATCTCTGGCAAAGAGTTCAGCCCGCAGGGTGTTCGCCGCTGCCGTCCAAGGCGTATTGCCAAAGTTGAGCACACCGCCCAGGGCCAGCTCTCCCTGCACCGCCGAAAGGTTTGGATAGACTTCTGAGCGCGTAGACGTCGAAATATCTGATTCAATCGTCTCACGTGTGAGCGCCTCCATACTCTCAGAAGTCACAGAGCTCACCAAACGCTCTTCTCCTTTTACCACAGTGGTGGCTCGGCCTATCTCCGTCGTGGAGGAATCAAGAACCTGGCTACTTCTTTCCAAAAACCTCGCGTTGGCCAGCTCGCCCTGACTGTCGATGTCAAAAAGAGCGATGCCGGTGCTTCGGGTCGTCTCAGCAGTCTGCATAAAGACTGTGTCTCTTTGCACCAGCGGAGTGACAAAGGTGTTCAGCGTCCGCTGCGTGAATAGATCGGTAGCGGCCTGTCTGACGGTCGCATTCGTCTGAGTGATGGTGTCGCGCTGATTGCCCAGCCCGCCGCTCAAGGAGCCGCCTACATAAAAGCCTGCTGCTAAGGTGGTTTGGCCGTAAGCGCCCTGGCCGATATCCCCGGCTAGCGTCACTGGCGAATAGAGCCGGTTGCCAACTCGGGCATCGGCCTCACTGCTAGAGGTGACGTCTACGGTAGGCACCAGCGGGCCACCCGGCTGCTCAGCGTAAACGCCCTGGATGCCGTTGAATACGGCCACCGCTACATTCCCACTGGGCAGTGTGTCTTCAACCGCATAGACTTCCGCCATCTCCTGCACGAAGTTCTGAGGCTGCCGGTCTGCGGAAATGATTGAAAAGCCGCCATCCACAATCTGATAGCCATTAGTACCCTCGGTCACCGCGTAGGTTTCTCCGATCTGCAAGTTTTGCCCGGCCTGCTGAGGCACCAGCGCATAGATAATTCGCTGCGCTTCTCCGGCTTCCAGAGAAACAGACGTTTGAGCATAGCCGCTGTTCGTCCACTGCGGCACAAAGCGAATATCGCCCGTTGCCCGCTCAATCAGCAGCCCGCCCACGTTGTCGGTATAGGCTGAGTCGCCTCGGCCCACTGCTTGAGGGTCGGGCGGTTCGATCACTATCGGCTGGTCGGCAGGCAGGTCAATGATACCGCTGACAGACGATAGCTGAGCACCCTGCACTATCCGCTCGGGCGTCGGCGGCACATAGCCAATGAGCTGCCGGTTGTTAAATAAGCCGACGGGTTCGACCAGGCGAGGGCCATCTGGATCAGGGTTGACAATCGGGTTGCCGAAGACATCTGTCGCCTGCCGGTGAGTGGGATTAAAGAACTGGGTGATGCCGACAGTTGCGCTCAGCCCTGCCTCGTTGTCACCCACAAAGGGATTGAACGTAAGATTGCCCGTGAGCAGTGTCGGCGGCGCTTTAGGATTGCCGATCAGAGGCGATAGCTGCCCGGTGATCCCGATGCCGTCGCTGCCTGCACGAACCTCACTGGCCGCCGCATAGCGGTTGTATACCAGATGCTGACCGTTTGCGGCACGGACACCGTCTGCATGACCGATTCGAGTAGATGCGGTATCGTCTATGTCGACGTCGCCCCGGTTTGTCTCTTCTGCCAGAACCGTATCAAATTCTACTGTGCTTTCAACAATGTCGGTTTCAACGAGCTCCGTCTGCCGGATCTCCGGGTCTAGGGGCGTCTCAGTCACTTCTTGTGAATCAGAAAGGACGGTGCTTTCCTCAGTGGCGATCGCTTCACCTTCTCCGCCCGATATCTCTACATAGTCTCCATCGTTGAAATCTCTGTCACCACCGCCTAGACGATCTTCAACAATAAACTGACCGTCTGCGGAGAAGTAAATGCCCGACTGAGCGGGGGCTGCTCGGTCACCTGTCAAGTTGAGCACTCGCAGCTCGACTCGGTCTGCTTCGCCATAGGTCGCTTCCAGCTGAGCAGAGTTCAGCAGGGGGGTGCCGCCCGGGCCAACCTGCACTCTATCGCCCCGGATAAAAGTAGACTGGCTGCTAATGACCCCGTTCGGGCCAATAACGTTAACTGAAATCCCCTCCCCGTAATCATGGTTGCCCGGGCGGCGATTGAGCTCAAACTGAGTGGTCAGCCGCAAAGATTCGGACCGGAGTGTATAGGTCGTTCCGTCGGCAGCATCGTTGACTAGAGTATTGAAAGCGTCGTTGATGTAGTCCAGATCGGATCTAATTTCTATACTGTTGGGTGCTAGCTGGCCTGGAGATACCGGCACCGGTACACGGTTAGCGGTATCAGCTGGCAAAACCGCAGGCAGCGGAATCCTAGAGGTATTGGTGAGCGGGCCAGTGCGAATGTCGAAGGCATTTTGGTCGACCCGGACTGCGCCACTGCTGTCGCGAATAACGGTGGGCGCTGTCTGAGCGATCGCCCCTCGAATCCCCATTCCCAAGCTGCCCATCACCATCAGCAGAGCGGTTAGCAAACCAGCTGAGGAAGCAGACAATTTCTGCAGGGGCTTCCGTGAGACAGTGGCATCTGCCGAACCGCAAACACCAACAGATTGTGATCCGCCCAGGTCAGAACAATGAATTTTCTTAGGATGTTTCATAAAGAATGTCAAAAATGAAGAGAGCTTGGATGGGTACGGCGCTGTAGGAACTACCGATGAAGAGACGAAATAGATATTACTTCTTCAGTGATACTATTGACAAACTCTCAGGAGTAGAAACCCTCTTCCTATGAACTCTTGAGTAGATTCACTCAACCTGAAAAGGCTTCGCAGTGCTACGCTTTCGTAGCATCGGCGGACGTACGATCAGTGATATTACCGAGAGGTCGAAAACAAAAAGAACAAAGCTGCACGTTGTTGAAATTCTAGACGGAATACCGCTGCCGATCTCCAGGCCATCGTCTTCCTCGCTGAAGACATTTTCTATCCGTACATATATGCCGGGGCCTTGCGCTTGGCCGGTGCCGACCGTTCGCACAATGCAATCTGTACAATGCGATCGCCCGCCTCATCTACAGCAAACTGACCAATACGGTATCTATAGTAAATAGCTCAGCCCGCAAGGTGTTCGCTGCCGCTACTCTAAGTCAACGAAACTTTTGTCAGTCAAGGCTGGAAGCGCTACCGATCATGGCTTCATCACTGCCCCCTGGAAATCGCCAAAAATTTGTTTTGAATAGAATCGGGCTTCTTCGCTTAAAGCGGCTTGAAAAGCAGGATCGTCGGCAAACTGCTTCCAGCGGTTGAGCACATCCATGGCGGCGGCTTTACCGTTCAAGTGCTGGCCGTCAAAGGAGCTGCCGCCACCCTGTGTGGCAACTTCATTCATCCCTGCATCTGAGAAATTTAGCTTCAGCTTCTGCGCGATCACCTGACGATAGGCCGGGTCACTAAACCAGTGATTGTAGCTGATGCAAACTTTTGTATTTTCTAGGAATTGCGTTTCACCTGAGAATTCTTTAGCATACGCAACCCAGAGGTCAGTTGCAGTCTTCCCTTTCGACTTGACCGAGACTTTGCCACTTTTGAGCCTGCTAGCCATCAGGTTAAAAGGATCTCTGAGAATGAGAATGTCGTATTGTTCTTTGCTTTTACCGAAGTATAGATCGTGTCTGCTGATAAAGCGATTGCTGACAACCTCAGTCAGGTCATAGTCTTCGTAGCTGTAGGCCAGGCAGTCTTTGGGCGTGAACTCCCCCCTCAAATCTTTTTTAAGCCGATCTGTCTTTTCTTGATACTGAGGATGGTAGCCCAACAGCGCGTGATATTTCCAGTAGAACGGGTTCTTCTGCATCCTCAAATCGTTGAGCCAGCAGATGTTTCCTATCTCCTGGCTCAATATCCAATTGATGATGGCGTGGTTACCAGAGCGCCTGAGGCCGACTATCCGGAATTCTTTTTGATTGGTGATATGAGTACGGCGGCCGCGCTGAGAGATGCTGCGGACGACATCTTCACTCGCATTTCTGATCTGTTGCCTAGCTGATTTAACTGTTTGTACCGTTCGGCGAATAGTTTCTACCATGTAAGGTGATCAGCGCTGATATTTGCTCAGTCTTGTGGCACCCAAACCGACACCGACCCTGCCTCACAGCGGAAGTCCGCCCAGCCGTCTTCGTTCGTCGTAATCGGCTCATCGATATGCTCAGTGATGTCTACATAAACCGCGTTAGAACGGCCAACTTCCATCCACTTCGTGCCGTCCTCACTATTGCTGAGCACGACCGCCATCCCGCCCGGATTCTCCTCTGTGCCCAGTCGCGTCCAGCCGATCACATTGGCATGGTCAAAGTAATCGTACTGATCGCCGTAGGCATAGGTACTCCGCGCAGATAAAAATTTGTCAATCAGCCACTGATGGCTATCTAGCCAAATCTCGTACTCTTCACCGCCTTTATTGTCTTTGTAGTGAGCCCCGTAGTAGTCGGCATAAAAGATACAAGGGTAGCCTTCTCGGCGTAGAAGAATTAGCGCATAGGCCAAGGGCTTAAACCAGGACTCTACCACTGACTCTAAAGACTGCAAAGGCTGCGAGTCGTGGTTATCGACTAGGGTGACTGCCAGCGCAGGCTGATCTTGTACCAGCGTGTTGTCAAAAATGGCACGCATGTCGTAGCTGTTGCCAGCTTTGCTCGCTTCGCTAAAGTTGTAGTGCAAGGGCGCGTCAAAGAGCGCGACATCGCCGCCGGTCACCTCGATAAAGTTGTGCAGCGCTTCGATTTGGTACGACCAATATTCGCCTACGGCAAACAGTGGCTTGCCGCTGTACTCGCGCAGATGGTTGACCCAGCTTGGGAAGAAGTCGGCCTTGACATGCTTCACCGCATCAAAACGGAAGCCGTCCAAGTCAGTTGTATCGACATACCACTCACCCCACTGGAGAATATTCTCCTTCACCTCTGGGTGGCCCACATCCAAATCGCAGCCCATCAGGTAGTCAAAGCTGCCCTTTTCTAAGTCGACTTCTTTAGAAAATTCTTTGCCTTCAAAGAGGTAGATCGCCTCGAAGTCGCCTTGCTCATAGGCATTATAGTCCACCGCTCCAAAGTGCCACCAGTGTAGCTCCAGGTCAGAGTACTTACCTTTGCGGCCTGGAAATGTGAAGTGAGTCCAGGCTTTGATCGTAACCATATCGCCAATCGCCTCATTGCGGTTGTTCGGCGAGTAGGGTGTGGCCTTAAACTCCTCTTGCTCGTCGGCCCCAAGTCGGTGGTTCATCACCACATCGGCGTATACCTGGATGCCGGACTGTTTGAGCGTTTTGATGGCCCCCAGGTATTCGTCACGGGTACCGTACTTGGTACGTACCGATCCCTTTTGGTCAAATTCGCCCAGGTCAAATAGGTCGTAGACTGAGTAGCCAACATCGTAGCCACCCGCCGCACCCTTGTAAGCAGGCGGCAGCCAAACGGCGGTGATGCCAGCTTTGGCGAGGTCTTCAGCTCGCTCAGCCAGCTCGTTCCACAGCGTTCCATCTGGCTCGTTGTACCAGTGGAAGTATTGCATCATCACGCCATTGGGTGCAGCCATAATCAGTACATTCCGTAAGGGGGGGTGAAATTAGAAGAAGTATATAAACTTCATAATCATCGGTCAAAGACTAGGAGGGGACACGTATCCAAAGATCCATGTCTTCACAATTGCGGGCGTATGGGGTAGAGGAAGGTTCGACAGCGATCGCGCCCTCATTGTTATACTACTTAGGCAGACAGTACTCAAGCGCAAAGTACTCAAGCGCAAAAGTGAGGATTGGTTTTCAGCCTGTTTTTCGGTGCCCCTATTGACCAGTGACAAGGCCATCGTCAGAAAGATTATTCATGTGGATATGGATGCCTTTTATGCGTCAGTGGAGCAAAGAGACAATCCGACGCTGCGCGGTCAGCCGATAGCCGTCGGCGGATCGCCTGAACAGCGCGGGGTGGTGATGACTGCTAGCTACGAAGCGAGAGCGTTTGGGATTCATTCAGCCATGCCCTCTCGCAGTGCTCTCCTGCGCTGCCCGCAGCTCGTGTTTGTCACGCCCCGGTTTGACGCCTACAAGACGGCTTCAGCCGAGATCAGAAAGATCTTTTTCGACTATACAGACCTGGTGGAACCGCTGTCTCTCGATGAAGCCTATCTGGATGTGACGATGGATAAGCAGGGGGTGGGCTCGGCAGTGGCGATCGCTCAGCAAATCAAACACCGCATCAAAACAGATCTGCACCTAACCGCCTCTGCAGGCGTCTCTATCAACAAGTTCCTGGCCAAGATTGCCTCAGATTTAGACAAGCCTGACGGGCTCTCGCTGATATCGCCAGCGCAGGCAGAAGACTTTTTAGAACGACTGCCGATAGACGCTTTTCACGGCGTTGGCCCGGCGACATCCGCGAAGATGAAGGCGCAGGGCATCGAGAATGGCGCAGACCTGAAGCAGTGGGACAGGGCGCAGCTGATAGCTACGTTTGGCAAGGTCGGAGGCCATTACTATCGAATTGTCAGAGCTGAGGACAACCGACCGGTCAATCCCCATCGCATTCGCAAGTCGATTGGCGCTGAGCGCAGCTTTTCAAAAGATTTGCGACAGCCTGAGCAGATCGATGCTGCCCTGGTAAAGATTGCCCAGGCGGTACATCAGCGGCTGAGAGCAAACAATCGCTATGGCTACACCCTGACGCTGAAGATCAAATACGGCAACTATGAAACCATCACCCGCAGCCGGACGCTGACCAGCTTAATCCAGGCGCCGGAGGAGATCTTGCGGCTGTCCCGCGATCTGCTCTGTGTTCATCTAGATTTCAGTCGACCGGTCAGACTGCTCGGCATTACGGTGTCAAATTTAGCCAATCCTCAGCGATTTCAGCAGCTCACGCTGGATTTGTCACCGGCTGATCGCAGTGACGTTTGAGGATTGGCAAGGGGGCGGGAAAGCGAGTAGCCGATGCTCACGCCCTGATAGCCCTCTTCGACTACTCATTTCCCCGAGCAAAAGGGCTCATTCCCGAATTTATCTTTCGCTTTATCATTGGCAGAAAGCTGAACAAATGGTTTCCCCGGTGGTTTAAGCCTTCCGTGTTCGACCTGGTGCTAGGCAGCGACATGAGTTATTCAGAAGTTCTTACCCTCAGTCAAGGTTGGATCAGCAAAGTAAAAAGATCCACCGACCGGCTCAGCTTACAAGAATGAGCCTTTGCTTCTATTCTTACATAGCCAGGCATACAAATATCAGCCCCCAAACACTCAAATCTAATTACTCATGGACTCATCTCTGCTCACCGCTGTCTTGCTCCCGCTTGCCCTGTTCATCATCATGCTAGGCATGGGCCTCAGCCTTACGCTGAATGACTTCAAACGCATATTGGTCGACCCCAAAGCCGTCCTGATCGGCTTAGCTGCTCAGCTATTGCTGCTGCCAATCGTAGGCTTTGTTCTGGCCTCTCTTTTCCCACTCAAGCCCGAGCTAGCCGTCGGGGTCATGATTTTATCAGCCTGTCCCGGCGGCCCTACCTCTAACCTTCTCACCTATCTAGCCGCTGGGAATGTCGCGCTTTCAGTCACACTGACCGCTATCAGCAGCTTGATCACCGTATTTACGATTCCTTTAGTCGTCAACTTCTCCATGCGACAGTTCATGGGATCAGGCGTTTCCTTGCAGCTGCCCTTTCTCCAGACCGTTCTCCAGATAGCCGTCATCACTTTAATCCCGATCACGCTTGGCATGCTGCTACACCGCAGTGCCCCTGTGCTCTCAGCCAAGCTAGAAAAGTGGGTTAAGTGGCTATCGATGTTTTTCTTAGCCCTGATTGTTTTTGGCATCTTACTTGCAGAACGTGCCAACCTGGCCACCTACATTCTGCAAGTGGGCGGGGTGACGCTAACGCTAAACATACTCACGATGGCGCTGGGCTATGCGCTGGCGACGCTGACCAAACTGGGTCATCAAAGTGCAACCGCCATTACCTGCGAAGTGGGCATTCAAAATGGCACACTGGCGATCGCCGTTGCCAGCGCCCCGACCTTACTGAACAACCCGACCCTGTCTATCCCCGCCGGAATCTATAGCTTACTGATGTTTGCTACCGGCGCAGCTTGGGCGTGGTGGGCGAAGCGCCAGCAAGTCGCGCTTGAGATACGAGCCTGACTGTTCTGGCAGCGTTCCACTGAACGCTCATATGGACCTCTCATGGCCGAATCAGATTGGACATCACCTGCGCTATTGGCTTAATTGACGTGATCGCCACTAGTCTTTGAGACATGTTCTCCCGCAACCAGACATAGCTTTGGAGCAGACTTCAGTCCATTCTCCGCATAAGCTATTCAGCTATACACCTACGTAAAAGCAGAAAGTAAAGAGAACAAAGCCACAGGGTTAAAACTCTTGCTCTCGGGCAGTTGAAATTGTCTGTTCTAACATTTTACCTGGAGTATATAGCTATGAAGTTAATTTATCGCGGCGTTGAGTATCAGCACACCCACTCTGAAATTAAGACCGTTCCAACAGAAGAAACAGGCATCTATCGCGGCGCTAAGTATCACCGTAGAAAGATAGAGAACCCACCGACGACGGCAGGCTTTGCCACGTTGACCTACCGCAGGGCACAGTATCGCAGTCTCCGATATTCTTCATCCGGAACGGGCGTGCCCGTAACAGCTAGCGTCAGATGAAGACTTGAAGCGCAGCACCGTTAAAAAGCCAAAACGAAAATCCAAGACGAACACTCAATTCCCAAATGTGAACAACTCTCTTTTACGGAGCCTGATATGACAAGTACTCTGCCACTAATAATGATCGCTAGTGGCAGAGGCTCTCAAATACTCTGCTTGCGTACATTGGAAATCAGAATGATCCAGGAAAGTCGCAGCCACTGCACCCCACCAGCACGGCTAACAATTTCGAGCCCGCTTCAGCCATAGTCCCGCTGCCCCAAAAGCCGTTGCTAACCCCAGCAGGCTCATCGGTTCAGGCACTGACTGGGGCTCGCTCTTGACAGTGGCCTGTGCATTCACTCGGTCTATCAATTCATCAAATATCAGCGTGTAGTTGCGAGCCCGCTCTGCAATCAAGCCTGGAAAAACTTCGTTAATAAACTTGCGGTTGTCGGTAGCCGGGTCGTGCCAGGTCGCTCCGCCAGGCACCAGTGGATTCGCAGTTTGAACATAGCCATCTTTATCGCCAATATCCCAGTTGGTCGCCTCGGCAGCGAGCACCGGCATCAGCCTATCAAAAGACTCTAAGTCACTACAGCAGCCGGTTCCCTCAGGATAGTTGGGATTGAGCCCTGGGTTTGTTTCAGCGGCAATCCCCTTTTCAGCCGCGATTTCGAGCGCTAGATCCCGGTACTCAAACCAGTCTGGATTGTCTGTGGCACCTCGGCCCGCATTAAAATACATCTTGTCGCCGACCACCAGACTGTCAAGGTTGACCATCAGCAGCGTATTATCAAT
The DNA here is from genome assembly GCA_049646425.1 of Phormidesmis sp. GTDB lineage: Bacteria > Cyanobacteriota > Cyanobacteriia > Phormidesmidales > Phormidesmidaceae > Phormidesmis. Next base: position 12,311 of record JBARVU010000413.1, read on the forward strand.
CTCTTTCGCGCTCAGGCTGTTAGCGTAAAATTCTGAACCGACCAAGCCAATTTCTTCTGCCCCAAAGAAAACGAATTCGACCGTATGCTTTGTTTCCGCTTCGAGGCGCTGAGCGAGTTCAAGCAAGACCCCCACCCCAGAAGCATTGTCATTGGTACCTTCGAGATTGGTTCTGTCTAGAGTTGAGCTGCTCGGTGCCGTGTCGTAGTGAGCCCCCAGCAGAATTTGCTTACCCGAGGTGCCGGGGCGCTTGGCTACCACGTTGTAAGACGTTAGGCTCTCCCCTCGAAACTCATAGTCAACTGGCTGTAGCAAGGGGGTATAGTCAAACCCCTCAAGCTGCTTGACTAGATAGTCGACGGTCTTTGCTTCCTGAGCGCTTCCCACACTGCGCCCCGCCAAGTTTTCGGATAGATAGTTAATTGTCTCAACTGCCTTTTCACCAAATCCAAAGCTGGCAGCTTTGACCGGCAAGGCCAGGATAACGGGGCAGGTAATGCTCAAAAAGGTCGGAATGAAAATTGATTTGCGCATCGGTGTCAACAAGTCTTTAAGGTCGTAGGGTACGGCGCTCTAAGAGGGCTCAATAGGAGCCCTCTTCAAAGCAAAACTGCCTTTATGAGAATGTAGCGATACTTTCTAATCGACTGTTGCGACGGATACACAAGGGGATAGTCAGGTGTTTTTATCATCCAATAGCAATAGGCCAAAGAACCGTTAGGCAGATCTCATCCGCTGGAAGCGCATCAGGCTGATGCACACCGTAATCCACAAAAAGCCAATCCCGTACCCCGCGAGGATATCTGTCGGCCAGTGAACGCCCAAGTACAGCCGGCTAAACCCAATCGCGATAATCAGCACGGTAGCAGCACTGTAAAAAGCAGCGGCATAGCGAGGATAAAGCGTCGCCAGGACATACGACAAAAATCCATAGAGCACTATAGACCCCAACGCATGGCCGCTGGGATAGCTGAAGGTCGTCTCGACAATCGGTGAGTCCCAGAGCTGAGGCCGCTGCTTGCTGAAAGCTAGCTTTAAGACATAGCTCAAAACCGCACCACCAAAAGCATTCAGCGCAAAGAACTGAGCTTCTAAACGATGGCGTCGCCACCATAGGACGATCAAGACAACCGCTGTTAGCGGCACTACCGTTCTCGGATCGCCGATGCGGGTAATGCCCACCATGAGCGTATCGAGGGCTGGGCTGGCCAGCCGATGAATATGCAAAAGAACGGTTTCGTCAAAGGCAAAGGCTTCCTGCTCCAAAACTTCGTCTGAGAGCTGAGCTAAAAGGTACAGCGTCAGCGCGCAAATTCCCAGCCAGGCAATGCCGAAAAAAGCGACAAAGGAGGCAATCCGAGGGTGAACTGTTTTCATCCAAACGGTAGCGAGCTGATTGAAAAGAGGCTGCATAGAGAAACGCTGCGGACGTTGACACGACAGGTCGAAAAAACAGGCATCGACCTTACATTAAGCTTAGTTTAAGAGGATACGCAGACAGTCTGTCAATGTCACTGCCGTATTTCAAAAGCAACGAGGATCAAAAAGCAATGTAAATCACCGTTGACCGTGACACTCGCCTTCTAAGGCTCTAGTACAATGACAGGGTAGGTTAGATACTCAGCCTTATGAAATCTGAAGTTTTATCCCCTAAGTCTGCCGAAGAATTGTCAGAACAGCGCGTTCGGCTAGAAGGTGTGAGCTGGCAGCAGTACGAATCGCTGATAGCCACACTGGGTAACGACTTCCCAGCGCTACGAATGAGTTATCTGGGTGGCACCTTAGAAATCATGACCAATTCTCCGCTGCACGAGAAACTCAAAAAGATTGTCGGGATGCTGGTCGAAGCTTACCTCTTAGAAACGCGCACTCGCTTTTTGGCTATCGGCTCGGCGACTTTTCGCGAAGCTGCTAAGCAAAGAGGATTAGAACCCGATGAATGTTATTGCATTGGGGAAGAAAAAGAGTTTCCAGATCTGGCGATAGAAATTGTATTGAGTAGCGGCATCGTCGATAAATTAGACATTTACAGAGGTTTGGGCGTTACCGAAGTATGGGTGTGGGAGGCCAGCGCTTTTACCATCCATCACCTACGCTCAAGTGGATATGACTGTATTCAGACGAGCGAACTGCTCCCCAACTGTGACATTGCGCTCTTAGCAAGCTTCGTTAACCCCGATCAGCAGTTTGATGCGGTGATGTCCTATCGAGATGCACTCAGAGCTGTGTAAAGACCTTTAATAAAACAACAGTCTCCTACCCAGCTACCGGTCAAGCAGATGGAAAAATCGAGGAAATGAGATTCTTGCTCTGGTAGAATAACCCCTGTTCTAGAAACCGTTATGAGCATCGTGGCTGCCGGTCAGCGACCTACCCTAATTGGCGCGACGGCTATCTTAATGTGGGCAACGCTGGCGCTATTGACTGAGCTAAGTGGCGCGGTTCCACCTTTTCAGCTGACAGCGATGTCTTTTACGGTGGCTTTTTGCTTGGGTGTAGGGGTTTGGCTGCGCAGCGGCGGCAGTCCTTGGCAGCAGCTACAGCTGCCGCCAGCGGTTTGGGCTTTGGGCGTGAGCGGTCTGTTTGGCTATCACCTTTTTTACTTCATTGCACTGAGCCACGCGCCAGTAGTAGAAGCTAGCCTGATTGCCTACTTGTGGCCGCTGCTGATTGTGTTTTTCTCAGCGCTGCTGCCCGGTGAAAGGCTGCGGTGGTTTCATGGGGTGGGGGCGATCGCTGGCTTTGCAGGTGTTATGCTGCTGGTGACCAAAGGGCGATCGCTCAGCTTCGATGCCCAATACACTTCAGGCTACTTGGCAGCTTTGGCCTGCGCCCTGATCTGGTCGAGCTACTCGCTGCTGTCCAGGCGGTTCGGCGCAATTCCGACTAGCGCAGTAGGCGGGTTTTGCGGTGCGACTGCGATACTAGCCTGGATCTTTCACATTTTGTTTGAACCGACCGTCTGGCCAGTAGGCTGGGCGTGGGCAGCCATTTTGGGATTAGGGTTGGGGCCGGTGGGGCTCGCTTTTTTTACCTGGGACTATGGCGTTAAGCACGGCAATATCAAAGTCCTTGGAACGCTCTCTTATACAGCTCCCTTACTGTCAACGATGCTCTTAATCCTCTGCGGTCTAGCAGAGTCTAGCCGGTCAGTGTGGTTGGCCTGCCTGCTAATCGTCGGCGGGGCAATGCTAGCAGCCGCAGATGTTCTCACTCCCGAACGCTAACTCTCCTGTGTGCCAAAATCACTCTTAACATCACTCTATGGAACTGAACGCTCGAAACTGGGCATCTTTGGGCGACTGAAACCGCCTGCGAAGCAATCTGTAATACAGAGCGGCATTTTGGCTGACTTTGTGGGTGACTTTTTGCGGGAGCGATCGCTGTGGATACTCAATTTCTCGATGAACTTTAAATTCAGCTGCCATGGATTTAGGATCGGCTTTGCCTTCTTTGATTTTCTCCTTTTGAATGTTGTCTTTGAAGGCAGGGAAAAAATCATGTCGATGGAAGTGGATATCGAAGCCTGCTTTGGCAGCTGCAAGTCCCATGACGTTGCCAGCACCGCCATAGACGCCCTGGCTTTCAAAATAGTAGGAAATTGACTGCCATAGTCGAAAAAATTCTTTCTCTCCCTGTTGCCGACTGACTAAAAACATAAACTCGTGAAACCATAGAACATCTTCTAAATTCAGCTCTAGCGTCTTGGCCACGACTTGAATCGGTTCAAAAGATTTTCTGAGCTTGATGGTAGCGTTGTGTTTGACAATGCCGCAGCCATACCGGGCGACAATGCCCGGTAGAAAGCGAATGTCTTCAGGGACGGGGCCGAGCATCCGAATGTCAGCATCGACAAAGATGCAGGACTCAAACAGCGACAGGGCTTTTTCGAGCACGAAGCGTTTGTCGTGATAGCCCTTGACGCTTTGGGTTCGATGCAAAAACGCCTGAACGTTAGCATACTGCTTGAATTCATCAGGTTTGTCACTCAGCAGCACAAAAGCGGTTGTAGGAGCGTGCTTTTGCATATCTTCTGCAAGCATTTTTGCATGGGTGCGGTAGCGCTTACCGACGGCGAGAGTGCAAAAACAATACTGCTTTGGTTCGCTCATACAGTCGCTCCGGATATTGTCGCGTGTTGATAGGTAGAAACTAAGCGAGGGGGCTTGCCCACGGGTTAGCCTCTCATAGTCAGCCTATTATATAGAGTTAGGTACCACGCTTTTTTCACGCTTCTTCAAGCGTTTTCAAAGATACTGTAAAGATAGCTTTCACTACCTCACAAGCAACACAAGTCAGCTATTGTGTCAGCTTCGAAGTGACTCGTTGGACTCGTTGATGATAGCAGCTCTTTATCATTCACCTAGCTTATTCAAGGAAATCCTGGCCGCTTCAGCCACTTGAGCGTGGTCGTCTTTGGCGAGGTAGCGGAGGGCAGCAGTGGTTTTTTCACTGGGCAAATTGCCGAGGGCTTCAGCCAGACGCTGACGAACCAGCCAGTCGTTCGACTGGGCAAAGGCTAAGATATTGTCAATCGCGCTGAGATCTTTGATCTCACCGAGAGCAGCGATCGCTGCCTGCTGAATCACCACTTCCTTACTGTCTAAAGCTGAGATCAGGGCATCGTGAGCCTTGGGATTTTTGAGATTGCCCAACGAAACCGCCGCGCTAAAGCGTACCAGCCAGTCGACGTCTTCATACAGCGCATGCACCAGCGGGTCAAACGCCCGAGGATCTTCTAGATATCCCAGTGCACCTGCCGCATCCGCCCGCAGGCCGTAGTCAGCGTCGCCTTCTAAAATGTCGACCAGCAGCTTGTAGCATTCGTCCGTTTGCTTGATCCCAAGCGCAAAGATGGCCATAGAGCGCACCTGCTCATTTTTGTCGTTGAGCACCTTTTTGATCAGCGGCACGGCCTGTTCGGCAGGAATATTCCGCAGAGCAGCTAGGGCCAGCTTGCGATCCTTTAGGTCGCCGGTCTCAAGCTGCTGAGTGAGCGTATCAATATTAGGCTGCGTCATAGGGTCTGTATGTTTAGAGGCTATGACTTTATTATAAGTTCGCTGGCACTCGCTGCGATCATGACCGAGCTGCCGTTGGTAATTGAGGCGATCGCCGGCAGCAGCAGCTCTAAAACTGAGGGATCTTGGAAATGATCGATCTTCGTCTCTGGGCGGGGGTAGTAGATCAGGCCGCTGTAGGATTGCTGCTGCCAGATCAGACGCATGGGAACAAAGGAAAAGCTCTCAGCATCGTGGTGAGGCGACCATTTAACCTGATGAAGCGTCTGCTTGGGGGCTAGCTCAAAGCGATGAGGCGCGATAGAAACGTTGAGCGTGCCGGGGTAAAAGGGAGACACATCAACGCCTAGCGCCAGAAAATGAGGCAGCTGCATTTTGATGGTGCCGCTAGGATACGGACTATCTTCAGCTTGACCGGAGGCCACTCCGTGACCTGAGACGACTCTGCCCTGAACGGTGACCTCATCGGCTCGACCATCAGACCGCTCTTCTAACTGAGACATTGGCATCCTCTTCGAATGGGCATACCTTAGAATATCTGAGTATATTCTTAGAGCGTCGCCGGCGGAAAGATCTGTAGTATAAAGAGAAAGTCTTCTTCGTATTGGCTCAAAAGTGTTGGCAAGGGGAAACAAACATACTTCTTTTAAGTCTTTTTCAACAGGACTCTATCACTAGCATCTTCTATTTTTAGAAGGATACCGCTACACTGGCGCTAGCTTACAAAACTGAGCGCTACCCGTCTCTCTAGCGCTTGCGGTGGGGATCGCTCACCAGGAAAGGTTTTAGCCGAAACATCTCTGCGCTCCCATCCTCTAAACAGTTCTTTGACGAATGACGATCTATGGTTAAGTCTCAACCACTCCCTACTGTAGAGGCCACGAGCGCGTCTACTCAGTCGGCTGCTACGGGCGTTTATGTCTGCGTTCACGGGCACTTTTATCAGCCGCCACGGGAGAATCCTTCTTTAGATGCTGTTGGCAGACAGCCCAGCGCAGCGCCATTTCACGATTGGAATGAGCGGATTTTGTATGAGTCTTACCGGCCTAATGCCTTTGCGCGGGTTCTCAACGACAGCGGCGAAGTGGTTCGCATTGTCAACAACTATGAGTACATCAGCTTCAATATTGGCCCGACGCTGATGAGCTGGCTGGAGCGCCATGACCTGGAGACCTATCAGCGTATTTTAGAAGCTGACCGCCTGAGCTGTGATCGCCATGCAGGTCACGGCAACGCGATCGCCCAGGTCTACAATCACATCATTTTGCCGCTGGCGAACCCGCGTGACAAGGTGACTCAGGTACGCTGGGGCATTGCCGATTTTCGGCGTCGCTTCGGTCGCGATCCCGAGGGCATGTGGCTAGCTGAAACCGCTGTAGACAACGACAGCTTGGCGGTGCTGATCAACGAGGGCATTCGCTTCGTCGTCCTGGCCCCTTCTCAGGCTGCCCGCTGCCGTCGCTTCGGTCGCCCCGATGGCTATGACGAGTGGCGGGAAGTCACCGATGGCAGTATTGATCCTACCCGGCCCTATCGCTGCTTTTTGCCGCCGCAGGCCAACGGCCGCAACTTCATTGATATTTTCTTCTACGACGGCCCCATCTCTGGAGACATGGGGTTTGATGACATTTTGCGCTCGTCTCAGAGCTTTGCAGATCGGTTGGCGCAGGCAGTCAGGCCGGTGGCGTCAGAAGCGGGTGCGCAGGGCGATCCCGATTGGCAAGCGAGTAACAGCCTGCCGCCGCAATCACAGCTCATTTCGGTCGCCACTGATGGGGAAACCTTTGGCCATCATCGCGGCGGCGCAGAAAAGGCGTTGGCCTATGCCATGACTGAAGAGTTCCCAGCGCGGGGCTGGCAGGTCACCAGCTACGCTCACTATCTCAGCCTGTGCCCGCCGACTTGGGAGGTACAGCTCAAACCAGTGACTGCCTGGAGCTGCTCCCACGGGGTAGGCCGTTGGCAGCGAGACTGCGGCTGCGGCGGCGGCGGCGGCTGGCAGCAGCTGTGGCGAGCACCCTTGCGGGAGGCATTAGATTGGCTGCGCGATCGCCTCAGCGCAATCTACGAAAAGCGGGCAGAAACGCTCCTGGTCGATCCCTGGGAGGCCCGCAATGACTATATAGCAGTGGTCAGCGAGCGAAACGCCCGCACGCTCAATCAGTTTTTCGGCGATCACCAAACCCATCAGCTCACCAGCGCCGAACGTACTCAAGCGCTGAGACTGCTCGAAATGCAGCGTCATGCCCTGCTGATGTACACCAGCTGCGGCTGGTTTTTTGACGAAATTTCGCGGCCCGAAGGGACTCAGATTCTGCACTATGCGGCCCGTGCTATAGAGCTTGCTGAAATCGCCTCGGGAACTGCCCTCGAAGCCGAATTCATTGGCCGACTGGAAGCTGCTCCCAGCAACGTCAGCTACTTTGAGACGGGCGCAGGCGTCTACCTCAAGCAGGTTCACCCTGAGCAGGTCAGCCTGGAGCAGGTGGTCGCTCACTATGCAATGGGCTCGCTTTTCAATACCTATCGTAAGCAGCATCCGCTTTACTGCTACTTGCTCAATCGTCAAGACTACTACCAACAGCCTTTAGGCACCATGACTCTGGCGGTTGGCCGGGTTGAGGTGATCTCGGTGATGACGCAGGAGTCGACAACGGTGGCCTTTGCCGTGCTGCATTTGGGTGGCTGGGACTTTCACTGCGGCATTCAGACTTTTCCGAGTCGATCCGCTTACAGCAAAGCCAAATCAGCGGTAATTGATGCGTTCACCAGCACCAGCATTGCTCAGAGCGTACTGGCCGTCACCCAATTTTTCAGCCCGACCTATACCCTGCAAGATCTGTTTGCCGAAGAGCGTCAGCAGATTATGCAGCAGCTCAACCAAGAGACTTTGCAGCGCCTCGATCAGCTCTATGAACAGGTTTACCGGGAAAACTATGGCGTGCTGATGGCGTTTCATCGCGATCGCATTGCCGTGCCCCAAGCCTTGCAGGTCGCGGCTGACATTACCTTGAGCCACCGAGCCTTAGAGGTCATTCGCAGCTTAGAGCAGAATATCACTGAACCTAATGGCGATCTGCTCAAAATCACCGTGGGTCGCATTGCCGAGCTAGAAGGGATTGCTATTGAAGCCCATCACTTCCGCTGTGAGCTGAAGCTGCCCGGCGCTCCCCCGATCTTGGAGCGGCTGATCTATCAAGGGCTCTCGCAGACTTTGCAGGCCGTCCCTGCCCATTACCGCGAACTCGAAAGCGCAATAGAAGCAATAGAGCGACTGATTTCGCTCGGGCTGAAGTTGCGACTGCCAGTGGCGCTGTATCGCACTCAGGAACTGTACTATCGCTATCTAACTGCGGAGCAAGTCGCTGAGAGCGAGCCACAGCCACTATCTCAGCGGGCACTGCTCAGACGGCTCGGACGAGCACTCGCGATAGATGTCGCCGCTATCCGTATACAGCGCCATTGAAAGACGTCCTAGCGGTACAGCACCCGAGTGTTAAAGCCCCGAGCAGCCGCAGCATCGACTCGGGCTTCGGCGGGGAAGCGATCGCCAAAGCTACCGATGTTAATAAACCGGCCCCGTTGGTTCCTATCCACAAAGGCATCGGGGAAAAACTGCCGGACGCGGGCGAGCTGTGATTCGTCGGCGATAACGGCGGCAATATAGGGATAGCTGGGCGCAGAAAAGCCTAGCGCCTTGAGCGTGTCTCTGTCGGCATTGCCAGTCACAGGGAGCCCTTGAACGCGCTGATAGGTACGGATCGCCTGCTGCGTCTCAAAGCCATAATTGCCATCGACAAGAACCGGAATACCCAGGCTATTGAGCCGCCGCTGTAAGGCAGTCACGTCGCTGCCGGTGCTGCCTGCGGCCAAACCCCCAACGCTCAGGGTCGGCTGTGCTGACGCAGCCTGGGTGACTGAGGATGCCGACGCAGCTGGTAAAAAGTCGAAGCCCATATCGCGCAAGGTTTCTTCATTGGCGACACCGGTCGCCGGCAGGTCGCGGATGCGCTGATAGGTGGCGACAGCATCCACGGTGTCCTGACCATAAAAACCGTCTATTGCATAGGGATAGAGCCCGTTACGAGCAAGATAGCGCTGCAAGGCCCGCACGTCTGCGCTCTGCTCGTTAGGCCGTAGGCTGCGGCTGGTGATGGCGATCGCCAATAGCTGCCGGCCCGACTGAGCGGTCTGGTTGTCAGGGGTGGCAGTCGGCATTGGACTGCTGGCGAGCCCCGGCAGCTGAACTGGTAGCTGAACCAGCGCCATCACACCGATGCCCCAAGCCATACTGCGAGCAAGCTGTTTCATAGTGACGACAAAACTCCAATTGATTTTTGAGCTATTATGGCGCATCTAGGTATCAACCATAGGATTCTTTTAGGTAATAGCGCGCTGTTACGGTCTCATCCAGGTAACTTTGTAACAAATTGGGCTGAGTTGTTATCTTGTAGGCTAAGGCAGCAAGCCCCCGTTGCACCGCAGTTTTCATCTAAAACTTCCTCTTCAGGAGAGACCATGTTTCGGCCTCAAATTCGGCGCGCCTCAAAGCGCTTTTTTATCGGCGATCGCGCCTATCCAGAGATTGAGCGAATCGGCGATCCGCACTCCTACTGGGATGATATCTATCACCTGCTGCTGACGATGCCATGGCCCGCTTTTGTCAGCCTCACCTGCGCCCTCTACCTGCTGGTGAATGCCGTGTTTGCGCTGGCCTATAGCGTCGGGGGCGGGATTGCGACCGTCGGTGAGAATGAGCCCGAGTATTTTCTAGAGCTGTTTTTCTTTAGCGTGCAAACCATGGCCTCGATTGGCTACGGGGCGATGTATCCGACCAACCTGTACGCGCATTCGCTGGTGGTGGTGGAGGCGCTAGTTAGCCTGTTTTTTATTGCAACGACGACGGGACTTGTGTTTGCCCGATTTTCACTGCCGACAGCGCGAATTCTCTTCAGCAACGTGGCGGTGATTGCCCCTTTTAATAGCGTGCCGACGCTGATGTTTCGTACGGCTAACAAGCGTAAAAACTATATTTTAGAAGCGCAGCTATGGGTGACGCTGGTGCGCGACGAGTACAGCGATGAGGGCCATTTTATGCGGCGCTTTCACGATATCTCGCTGATGCGATCGCACACCCCAGTCTTCAGCCTATCCTGGACAGCGATGCACCAGATCTCACCGGGGGATTTGCTCGACGGCGATACCGTAGAGACGTTGAGACGCGATCGCGCCGAAATTATCGTCACCCTCACCGGCCTTGACGAAACCCTGGCCCAAACTATTCACGCCCGCCACACATTTACCGCTGACGACATCTACTGGGACTACCGCTTTGCCGATATTTTGCTCACTGGCGCGCACGGTAGACGGGTCATCGACTTCAACCAGTTCCACGTCATCCATCCGATCAGCAGTGCCCAGCCGCTAGCGGGCAAATTCGATTCGAGCGATCACAACGGCAATAGTGCAGTTCACGGTGGCGCTCAGCTCGATTAGCCCCTTCATTGAAAGCATTTAAACCATCTATATATTCCGACAGACTCTTCCGATCAAAAACTTCGTTAAGAAAGAACAAGCGGTTCCCAGACTGCTGCGCTCTATTCTCTCAGGAAGCTTTGTTATGCAAGTGTATGACTTTGTCATTATCGGTGCCGGTCACAATGGTTTAGTCTGTGCGGCGTATCTGCTCAAGGCCGGATACAGCGTCGCTCTGTTAGAAAAACGCTCTATTCCAGGCGGCGCTGCCACGACTGAGGAATTACTGCCAGAAGCCGCCCCAGGATTTAAGTTCAACCGCTGTGCTATTGACCACGAATTCATCCATTTAGGCCCCGTCGTCGAAGAGTTGGAGCTCGAAAAATACGGTCTGGAATACCTGTTTTGCGACCCTACCGTTTTTTGCCCGCACCCGGATGGAAAGTATTTTCTCTCCCACCGGTCGCTCGCGAAAACCTGCGCCGAGATTGCTCAGTTCAATCGCCGCGACGCTGAAAAGTACGAAGAATTTATCGACTTTTGGCAGCGGTTCACTAAAGCTATTCAGCCGGTTTTTAACGCGCCGCCTCAGGCTATTTTCGATATTTTGGGCAACTACGACGTCAAGAGCATCCAAAATCTGCTGAGCATTCTGGGAGGGCCTCACAAGTCACTCGATCTGATCCGCACGATGCTAACTAGTCCAAAAGATCTGCTGGAAGAATATTTTGACTCCGAGTTTATCCGGGCGCCGCTGGCCCGTCTGGCCTCTGAATTTGGCGCCCCCCCTTCGCAGAAGACCATCTCGGTCGGCGGCATGATGATGTCGATGCGGCACAATCCGGGTATGGCCAGACCTCGGGGTGGCACCGGGGCCCTGATCGAAGCGCTCGTGAAACTGGTGAAGGCCAAAGGCGGCGCGATTTTCACTGACCAAAACGTCAAGCGCATTCTGGTCGACGGTGGCCGCGCGGTGGGGGTAGAGGTTCAAAACGGCCTTGAGTACCGGGCCCAAAAGGGCGTGATTTCAAACATTGATGCGAAGCGGGTGTTCTTACAGCTGATGGATCCAGGAGATGTCAACGCGGTCGACAAAGACCTGAGAGAGCGCTTGGATCGCCGCATTGTCAACAACAACGAGACCATTCTGAGGATTGATTGCGCGCTTTCAGAAGCCCCTCGGTTTGAAGGACACAATCATCGCGATGAGTATCTAATCGGCTCGGTGCTGATTGCCGATTCGGTGCGCCAGGTTGAAATTGCGCATCAGGAGCCCGCGATTGGCAATATTCCTGACGCCGATCCGTCGTTCTATGCGGTGGTGCCGACCATGCGCGATCCGAGTATGGCCCCGCCAGGTCAGCATACGCTGTGGATCGAATTCTTTGCGCCGTATCAGATTGAGGGTGCAGCGGGCACAGGATTTGCCGGGACAGGCTGGACAGACGAGCTAAAAAATCAGGTAGCTGATCGGGTGATCGACAAGTTTGCCGACTATGCGCCCAATATCAAGCAGTCGATCATTGCTCGGAATGTGGAGAGCCCGGCGGAGTTGGGCGATCGCCTTGGCGCTTACAAAGGCAACTACTACCATGTCGATATGACCCTCGACCAAATGGTCTTTTTCCGCCCGCTGCCAGAAATCGCCAACTACACGACCCCTATAGACGGGCTCTTCTTGACCGGCGCAGGCACGCATCCGGGCGGCGCAATTTCTGGTATGCCCGGCCGCAACTGTGCCCGCACAGTGCTCAACGTACAGCAGCCAATATTCAATCGGCTGAAAGAGCTGGGCAAGTCCTTTCTTCCAGGCGCATAGCGTTTGAACATTTAGCCGATCCACTTAGAGCCAGTCCCTTTCTTCGGTAAGATCTAACCTAAAGAGCGCTGATACGGAGTCAGGCTCTTGTGGACGAACGCAGCGGTAAAGGGATCGCGATTGGATATGGAACGACAGGTAGCGTCAATTGCTGGATCGAGCGGTGGATTAGTCAGGTTTGCAAAGCGGCTGATGTCGCCTTCTCTGTGGCAGGCAGGCGTGATGATCCTGCTCTCAGTGAGTCTGTCGCTGGGACTATGGGGCTGGGGAGACGCTGCCTACGCCACCAGTTTTGACCGCAAAAACCTGCGTCAGCAAGACTTTTCCGGACAGGATCTCACGGACAATGACTACACCCGCGCCGACCTCACAGAAGCGAACCTCAGCCACGCTAATTTGGAGCAGGTGCGGCTGTTTACCACCCATTTGGATCGCGCCAACCTGGAAGGCGCTAATTTGAAAGGCGCTGCGCTCGATGGCGCCACCCTCACTCGGGCCAATCTCAAAGACGCTGTTTTAGAAGGGGCTTATGTCATCAGCGCCGATTTTCGCGGCGCAGATATCGAAAACGCCGACTTTACAGATGTACTGCTCGATCCGCGTGTGAACGACATGCTGTGTGAAACGGCAAGCGGCACCAATCCAGTGACCGGTAGGGATACTCGGGAGACGCTGTATTGTCCCTAAGTGAGGAGAGGGGTAGGGGAGATAAGCGCTCCCCTACCCCTATCGTGTCAGCCCTAAAGCTCAATGCTCACACAATACTCATCACGATAAATACCCGTGCTCCGCCAAAAAGGACGCAGACAACCCGATAGCAGGATCGTCGTGAGCGGCAGAAGGCTGGGGGCGAGTAAATTTCTCGACGTATTTACCCAGAACGTCGCCTTCCAAATTCACCCAGTCACCGGGGCGCAGATATTGCAGGTTGGTATCGCCGTAGGTGACCGGAATCACAGCGGCTGAAAACCAGTCGCCTGACCCGCTACAGTCTGCGACCGTCAGGCTAATGCCGTTGACAGCCACGCTGCCTTTACCGACGATGTAGCGCGCGACCCTGGGGCTGACGCTAAAGCTCATTTCCCAGGCGTTGGCAATCCGCTCAGCTCTCTCTAGCTGACCGATACCGTCGACGTGGCCAGTGACAAAGTGGCCGCCGATTTTGCTGCCGACTCGCAGCGAGGGCTCTAGATTGACCTGGCCATTGTCCAGTACCTGGCCTAAGGTAGATTTGTCTAGGGTTTCCGGGGAGGCAGAGGCAATAAAGCCTTGGAGCAAGATTTTTTCGACGGTCAGGCACACCCCGTCGACGGCGATACTGTCGCCGATTTCAATGCCCTTGAGCGCCCGATCTTGAGCCGTCGGGCAGGTGATTTTTAGCTGGTATTGGCCCAGGTGCTGAAGCTGGCCGACGCTTTGAATGAGTCCTGTAAACATAAATGACCGCCTGATGCTGTTGGGCCGTTGAGACACACCGTTAATTTTGTGACAAGTCGGCTGCGCTATGCCATGTTTTCGATAAAGATTTTTGATCTTACGCTGAGATCTAGCAAAAATCGCTTTAGCCTAGGACTATAACAAGCATCTGTTGTCTACGCTCATATAGGTTTGTACAGACTTCTGCGGGTTTGTACAGAGAAGGCAAAAATATTAGCTACCGCCTGACCAGCCTAGCTTTTGAAGGTTATCCTATCAGTGTTGCTTAGATTTTAGCGGGTCGGTGCTGATCGCTTTAAATCGAACCAGCAAATGAATTAACAAACACCGATTTAAACAAGTTGGCAATAGTAGGATTGTTGGCAGGGGTGACTGTAATGGGTTTGTTGAGGCGATGTTCAATGGAGCACGTGTCTAGTGAAGGTTTATCCGGTAAGTCTGAGGAGCTAAGCGATGATTGAGATGAGTGTGGCCGGGATTGCAGTCGATGCGGCATCCCGAAATCCAATCGTTTTGCTGCGAGATGGCTCTCAGCGACGGCAACTACCCATTTTTATTTCTCCTGAGCAGGCGCGGGCCATTCAAATGGTGCTCGAAGGGGAAAAACCGATCCGCCCGATGACGCACGACCTGATCGCCAATCTGCTAAATGCCTGGGAGATGACCCTCCAGCGAGTCGTGATCCACGCCTTGCGGGACAATACTTTTTACGCGGTGATGACCGTGGTGAAAGGATACGGCAAAGGAGAGAAGAAAAAGGAGCTAGACGCGCGGCCAAGCGATGCAATTTCAGTGGCTTTGCGGGTAAATGCGCCGATTTGGGTGATGGAGGAAGTCGTGCTAGATGCGGCGATGCCGGTCGACAGAGAGGCAGACGCTGCCGAAAAAGAAGCCTTCCATCATTTTCTGTCCGATATTAGCCCTGCGACTTTGCCGAGCGGGGCCATTCTATCTAAAGCTGTCTAAAGCTG
>JBARVU010000414.1:0-14875 GCA_049646425.1 Phormidesmis sp.
GATATAGGATTAGCCTACAGTGAAGACTTGAGAAAGTTGTGAGGATCAACCGCATAGCTCCCAGATCTAACAGGTCGCTCGCATATGTCATCACAATTTCATCATGTTTGAGAGCTATCGTTTAGGACGACTGTTTAAAGCTATTGTTCAGCAATCATCTACAGCGCAAAACATCTTACCCGCTTATCGCTATGCTTGCCCGGTCATCCTCACCTGCGCGCTCTGCCCCTGCCGCCCCGGCTGTTTTTCACATTGAGCAGGTCAGCAAGGTCTATACGATGGGCGAGGTGACTGTACATGCCCTGGGCTCGGTCGATTTGGATCTCTACGAGGGTGAATTTGTCGTGTTTTTGGGGCCATCGGGTAGCGGCAAGTCTACCCTGCTGAATATTTTGGGCGGGCTAGATACACCTTCCGGCGGCAATATCTATTTTCACAACCAGGCAATGACCCACGCCGACGAACAAGCGCTGACCCGGTTTCGCCGCCATTCTATCGGGTTCGTCTTTCAGTTTTACAACCTGATTCCCAGTCTCACCGCGCGGGAGAATGTGGCACTGGTCACCGATATTGCCCGCCACCCCATGCAGCCTGAAGCAGCGCTGGCAATGGTGGGGCTAGAAGACCGCTTAGAGCATTTTCCGGCGCAGCTATCGGGGGGAGAACAACAGCGGGTGGCGATCGCCCGCGCCATTGCCAAACGCCCCGAAGTCCTGCTGTGTGACGAACCCACCGGAGCCCTCGATTTCGCTACGGGTAAGCGCGTGCTTGAAACCTTGGAACAGGTGAACAAAGAATTTGGCACGACCATCGCTGTGATTACGCACAATGCCGGGATTGCTGCGATGGCGGATCGCGTCGTGTATATGCGCAGCGGCAATATTGCGGAGATTAGGCGCAATGAGAACAAGCGATCGCCGGCCGAGCTGGAATGGTGAACAGTGATGAAAGCGCTCGACAAAAAGCTATTTCGAGATTTGCTGCATATGCGAGGCCAGGTGCTAGCGATCGTGCTGATTGTCGCCTGCGGGATTGCCAGCCTGGTGACGATGATGAGTACCTACCATTCGCTCAAGCTCACCAAGGAAGCCTACTATAGCCAGTACCGCTTTGCCGACGTGTTTGTGCAAATGAAGCGAGCCCCCGAAAGCCTGACGCCGCAGATAGAAGCTATTCCAGGCGTGATGGCGGTGCAGACCAGAGTGGTCAAAGATGTCACGCTGGCGGTAGAAGGTTTGGCAGAACCCGCGACCGGCAGGCTGATTGGCATTCCAGCGCAGCCCACGGCCATGCTCAACGATCTGTTCATTCGCACCGGGCGCTACCCCGAGCGGGGAGATGAGGTGCTCGCCAGCGAGGCGTTTGTACTCGCCAACCAGCTCCAGCTCAACGATACCGTCGGCGCGATTGTCAACGGTCGCTGGCAACCCTTGCGAATCGTGGGGACTGCCCTCTCGCCAGAGTATATTTATGAAATTCGCGGCACCGAAATTGTGCCAGACAACAAACGGTTTGGCATTCTTTGGATGCCGCGAGACGCCCTGAGCACGGCTTTCGATCTCAAAGGGGCTTTTAACGACCTCAGCTTGGCGCTAATGCCAGGGGCCAGTGAAGCAGAGGTGATCTTTCAGCTCGATCAGCGCTTAGAAGTCTACGGTGGCTTAGGTGCGTTCGGCAGAGAGAATCAAATCTCTCACAAATTTATTTCCGAGGAGATCAACCAGCTCTCGGTTCACGCTGTCGTGATGCCGATCATTTTTCTCGGCATTGCTGCCTTTTTGCTAAATCTGTTGCTGAGTCGCCTGGTGAGCACTCAACGAGACCAAATTGCCGTGATCAAAGCCTTTGGCTATGGCAATGCGGCGGTTTGTCTACACTATCTCAAGCTGGTGATGGTGGTTGTGATCATCGGCGCAATTGCCGGGAGCAGTCTCGGAGCCTGGCTGGGTGCGGCCATGACTCGCCTGTATACCGAGTACTACCATTTTCCGCTATTGCGCTATGAGATTCGTCCGGCGGTTTTGCTAACGGCGCTGGCTGTCAGCGGCGGCGCGGCGGTTTCAGGCGCATTTTTGGCCGTGCGGCGAGCGGTGACGCTGCCCCCCGCAGAGGCGATGCGACCCGAGCCGCCCGCGACTTTCCGGCCCACCCTGGTCGAAAAGCTAGGATTGCAGCAATGGTTTTCAGCCCCTAGCCGAATTATTCTGCGCAATCTGGAGCGTCGCCCGATGCAGGGGCTAATGTCGGTGGTGGGGCTGGCAGTCGCGATCGCCATCTTAGTTCTGGGCCGCTACTTTACCGATGCGATGGATGCCATTGTCGATATTCAGTTCCGCACCATCCAGCGCGAAGATGTCACGCTTGTTTTCAACGCGCCGCTCTCTGCTCAGGCCCAGTTCGACCTCTATCACTTGCCGGGCGTTCTGCGGGCGGAGCCCTTCCGCACGGTGCCTGCCCGGCTGCGGTTTGACCACTACAGCAAGCTCAGCGGTATCACCGGGGTCAGCGCAGACAGTGAGCTGCGCCGTCTGCTGGATAGCAATCAACGACCCGTCACGCTGCCGCCCGAAGGGCTGGTGCTGTCGACTAAGCTCGCCGACCTTTTACAGGCCAAACTGGGCGATCAGCTCACTGTAGAAGTGCTCGAAGGCGATCGCCCCACCCGCACCGTACCGGTCACCGGCATTTTCGATGAGCTTGTCGGCATCTCCGCCTACATGGATATTCACGCCCTCAACCGGCTCATGAGAGAGGGCTTTACGCTCTCCGGGGCATTTCTCCAGGTAGATACTCAGCAGCAGCCCCAGCTCTACAGCCAGCTAAAGCAAACCCCGGCAGTCGCAAGCGTCGCCCTCCGGCAAACCACCATCAATCAGTTTGAAGACATCATCGGTCAGAGCATGGCTGGATTCACGGTAGTGCTGGTGGGCTTCGCCTGTGTGATTGCTTTTGGCGTGGTTTACAACGCGGCCCGCATTGCCCTGTCCGAGCGGGGCAGGGAGCTGGCGACGCTGCGCATTATCGGCTTTACGCAGGGTGAGATCGCGTTTATTTTGCTGGGCGAACAGGCGGTGCTGCTGGGCATCGCGATTCCGGTTGGGTTCGCGCTAGGATTTGGCCTGGCCGCCATGATGACAAACCTCTACGACTGGGAGCTGTTTCGCTTTCCGCTAGTGATTACCCCGGCGAGCTATGCGTTTGCCTTCATCGTCATTCTGTCGGCGGCACTGGTCTCGGGAGCCCTCATTCACCGTCAGCTTAACCAGCTCGATCTCGTAGCTGTGCTCAAGACCCGTGAATAAATCTTCTATTAGCAAGGTATCGACGCACTAGGAGACTGTGTCATGGCCCAAACAAAGGAGAAAGCGATAGGCAAAACGCTGCTTCGACGGCTGCGCCCCCACTCGACAACAGAAGCTGCTGAGAAGAATCCTGCTGAGAAAAAGGCTACTGAGAAGAAGCGTCGCCGTCTACCGCGATGGCTCCTCTATGCCTTCGCAGGATTAGGAATGGTCACTTTAGTGGCACTCGCCTTTCGCCCCAGCCCCCTAGCGGTCGATATCGGCCAGGTGACAAAAGGGCCGCTTCAGGTCACTATCGATGCTGAAGGCAAGACTCAGGTGCAAGCGCGCTACGTGATCGCGGCTCCGGTAGCAGGCCGTTTGCAGCGGATTGAACTGGAAGCTGGAGATTCCGTAACAGTAGATACAGTGGTTGCTCAGCTAGACCCGCTGCCGCTGAATACGCAGGTTCGGGCGGCCCAGTCCCGGCTACAGCAGCTTCAGGCAGAGCTAGCAGGAGTAGACACTCAGCGGCCCAAGTCTCAAGAGCTGGCACAGGCCGAGGCGCAGCTGCGGGCGGCTGAGGCTGAGCAACGGGCAGCGGCGGCTAAGGTGGCAGAGGCCCAGGCAGCACTGACGCAGGCCCAGCGCGATCGCCTGCGCGCCCAAGAACTAGAGTCGGCAGGGGCGATTTCTCGTCAGCAAAGAGAAGCTGCCGAACTTGTCGAAACCAGCAAGGCTCAGGCGTTGGAGAGTGCGCAGCAGGGGTTGAAGAGTGCGATCGCCAATGTCGCCGCCGCCCGAGAAGCCATTCCCCTGCTTAGAGCCGAACAACGCGACCCGGACTATCTAGTCAGCGCCTACGAAGCTCAAATCGCAGGCGTCGAGGCCGAACTCGCCAACCTCGCTGACGAAGCTGGCCGCACCACGATTGCTGCCCCCGTCAGCGGCACCGTGCTGCGCGTTCCCGAAGCCAGCGCTCGTTTTGTCCAGCCGGGAGATTCTCTTTTAGAAATCGGCAATGCCGCCAAGCTAGAGCTGGTGATCGACGTGCTCTCTGCCGACGCTGTGAAAATAAAGCCCGATGACACCATTCTGGTAGAGCAGTGGGGCGGCTCCGAGACTCTCACGGCGACTGTCACCACCATAGAACCCGCTGCCTTTACAGAAGTCTCTGCTCTCGGCGTGGAAGAACAGCGCGTTAACATTATCGGCACCTTTAGGAATAGTGAGCAGCTATCAGAAGCCGCTTTAGGAGACGGCTACCGGGTTGAAGCGCGCATTGTTATCTGGGACGCTGCGGACACGCTGCGAGTACCCGTGAGCGCCCTTTACCGATGCGATACCGCCTGGTGCGTTTTCCGAGTAGAAAACGGTCGGGCTTATCCAACAGAAGTTGTGATTGGACAGCGCAGTCCAAATTTAGCCGCCGTAGACGCTGGCCTGCAAGCTGGAGAGACCGTCGTCTTACACCCCGGTGAACAGCTCGAATCCGGGCGAAAAGTTGAGGCCAGATAAGTCTCATAAACGTGACGAAACTTATATAGGAAAGCCTGTGAGAGAAAGGGCGAGCGAATATTAAACTTGAGCAAAAACACAACCGTTCTCCCTAAAAATTGCTATTGTGTATATGGAGGTTGTAGATGATCTCCCTCTACCACAGAGACAGGTGGCATCGTCTCATATCAGGGGTCGAAAAAGAGACATCGCCAAACCAAAAGCTCTGGAAGAGCTAACCGTGGAAGGAATAGGTGACAGACTACAGGCTCTCTGTAAACCTGAGAATGGTTCGGGAGGAACCCTTTGGAAAAGCCAATAGCTCGTGAGTAGCGGACTCGGTTGATGAATCGAGTCCGCTATTTACCTTTGTTAACCACATTCTTCTGATAGCTAATTTCACAGTCGCAGGACTCTCCCCGCTCAAACTGGCTCAGGCTGCTGATAGTTGTTTTAGCAATGTTGGTCAGCGCTTCTTGGGTGAAAAATGCTTGATGGGCGGTGATTACTACGTTGTTAAATGACTGCAATCGCTGAATGTCATCGTCTTGAACTATCGTATTAGACCAGTCTTCAAAAAACAGATTCTCTTCTTGCTCATACACATCAATCCCCAAGTAGCCGATTTGACCCGTTTTGATCGCCTGAATGACGGCCTTTGTATTAATGAGCCCGCCACGGCTGGTGTTGATAATCATAGCGCCCGGTTTTAACCACTTTAGAGACTGCTCGTCGAGCAGATGATAGGTTTGAGGCATCAGCGGACAGTGCAGCGAGATAATATCGGAGGCTAAAAGCAGCTCAGGCAGCGCTTTATATTCTACGCCTAGTTTCAGGCAAACCGGGTTAGGGTAAGGATCGTGCGCCAGCACATGGCAGCCGAACCCCAGCATAATTTGACAAAATCGCTGGCCAATTTTGCCCGTCCCAATCACGCCGACTGTCGCACCGTGCAGGTCGAACCCCAGGAGGCCATTCAGCGAGAAGTTGTCGTCACGGACGCGATTATAGGCTTTGTGCAGCTTGCGGTTGAGCATGAGAATGAGACCCACGGCATGTTCTGCAACCGCGTAAGGAGAGTACTCAGGGACTCTGACAACGGTTAGCGCTAGCTCAGCCGCCGCTTTGAGATCTAGATTGTTGAAGCCAGCCGCTCTTAGCGCAATGAGTCGGGTGCCGGTAGTGGCGATCGCGCTCAAGGTCTCCCGATTGAGCTGATCGTGAATAAAGGCGCACACCGCCGGGAAACCAGCGGCCAAAGCCGCCGTCTCTGGCGTCAAGCGAGGCTCAAAAAAGATAAGCTCATGGGCCTGCGCTGAGTTTGCCGCCGTCAGAAATTCGCGGTCGTAGGGCTTGGTGCTAAAAACAGCTACTTTCATAAATATAAGTCTCTCTTTTTCGCGTATGACCTATGGTAAGGGCAATTGCTCTATCATTCATCCCTTCGACGCAGGATTGGCTCTCAAGGAGTTGTGCATATGGTCAAGTTATTTAATCCTCGATCCTTAATAACCCGAAGTGTAGGCAAAGGAGTTGAAGAACCTGTGAGTATCTGCGGATATTGCAACTTTATCAATAGGCGCTTCGAGCGGCCCTGCTGCTTCAGCCATGAAAAATGGTCGCTTCAACCCCCTCAATATCCTGACAGCTTCCTCACATTTATTGGTTAGTCTGACAGTATACAGAAGGGGCTAAGATCGACGGCGTCGGTTCCGCAGTCTTCGTTTAACCCGCCTCTGCTGAGGAGCTATTATGTGGACTATATTTGCGATCGCCCTGACAATTTCGCTGGGGGCCGGCTATCTCTTTTTTACTGCGAGCGACAGACGCGACCGGCTCTTAGAAGGGTTGGTAGCGCTCGGTAGCATGATGATCTGCCTGGGCGTTGCTCCCTGGCCGGTAAAGGTACTGCTGCTGGCAGGAATCTTTATTATGGAGCAGTACCGGGTGCGCTGGGAAAAGACGCATGAACAATAGACAACCAGAAGTGGCTGCCGCCCGCCCCCGCCGCAGCTTTTTCGCAGGGCGATCTACCATTCTCTGGCTAGCGGTGTAAGCATGTACCGTCGCTGGAGGGGTGACAGTTCTTTGCCAGTGCTGATAAGTTCTTTTTGACCGTCGCTGCCAGACGCTATTGCAACGGCTTTTGGCGCTTCAAGACCCACTCGATCAAAACCACAGGCAGCCCCGCTCCCAGGCAAACAAGCGCTTGCTCCCCACTGAGCGGCACCGTACTGAACAGGCGATTGAGCAGCGGCAGCTGGCTGAACAAAATTTGGAGCAAGAGCACACAGGCAATCCCAATAGCGGGCGCATAGACCAGCGGCTGACGTGGTTGTTGCATCCGCGCCACCAGCGAAGGCAGAAAGCGACTGATGCACAGCAGATAGAAGATCTCGGCGGCGACCAGCGTTTGGACGGCCATGGTGCGAGCCAGCGCGGCCTCTCCTGTGCTAGAGACGACCCATTCAAAGATGCCAAACGTAACCGCCCAGTTAAAGAGAGAAATCAGACCGATGCGCCAGAGAATACTGCCAGAGAGCAGGGGCTGGTTGGGCGGACGGGGCGGTGACTGCATCACCCCTTGGGGCTGAGGTTCAAAGGCCAGCGGAATGGAAAGGGCGCTAGAGCTGACCATGTTTAGCCAGAGAATTTGCAAGGGCAGAATCGGCAGCGCTGTGCCCAGCAGCACGCTGGCCAGAATCGTCAGCGATTCGCCGCCATTGACCGGCAAGACGAAGGCGATCGCCTTTTTCAAATTCAGGTAAACCGTACGCCCCTCTTCAACGGCAGCTTCGATAGAGGCAAAGTTGTCGTCAGTAAGCACAATATCGGCAGCTTCCTGAGCGACTTCGGTACCCGCCATGCCCATCGCAATCCCGATATCGGCCTGTTTCAGCGCCGGGGCATCATTTACCCCGTCGCCGGTCATGGCAACCACGTGGCCGTTTGCCTGGAGCGCTTCTATCAGCCGCAGCTTTTGCTCAGGGGCGACTCGGGCAAAAACAGCGCAGCGTTCAACCGCGTTCTGAAAATCTTCATCGTCCATTTGAGCGATCATTTGCCCAGAGAGAACCAGCCCAGAGAGAACCGATCCATCTGTCGGCTGATCTGCCGGATCGCTCAAGTGCATCATCTGAGCGATCGCGCTGGCCGTTTTTACATGGTCGCCCGTCACCATTTTCACCTGAATGCCTGCCGCCTGACAGATCCGAACCGACCGAATGGCTTCTTGACGGGGCGGATCGATCATGCCTTGCAGCCCCAAAAAGACCAGGTCTGACTCAATCTCTTCAGGGTCTAAAGTCTCTGTCTCCGCTGACAACCGTTTTTTAGCAAAGGCCAATACCCGTAGCCCGCCCTGAGCGAAGTCATCGGCAATCTGTTCAATCGCGGCGATGTCAATTGTCGCCTCACCCTGCTCGCTTTGAAGACTGCGGCATCGGCGCAAAACAGCTTCTGTTGCCCCCTTAACATAGACAATCCGTTCGGCCCGTTTCCCCTGGTGCAGAGTCGCCATATATCGATGCTCCGACTCAAAAGGAATAATATCCACCCGCGCCTGGGCCTGCTTCCACTCGTCTGAGTTCAGACCCGCCTTGTGAGCAGCCACGATCAGCGCCCCTTCAGTCGGATCGCCTTCTACCTTCACCTGCCCCGCCTCTACGGTGAGCGCCGAGTCATTGCACAGCAGCCCGCAGATCAAACAGTCTCGCAGCGCTAGCGCCTTTGCCCCTTCGACTGCCCATTCAACCGGCTGATCCTGGTGGAGTATCTTGCCTTCCAGGTCATAGCCTGTCCCGCTCACGGTATAGCACTGGCCGCCCGCGTATATCCGCTCAACCGTCATCTGGTTTTCAGTCAGCGTGCCGGTTTTATCCGAGCAGATTACCGTCGCGTTGCCCAGCGTCTCGACCGCTGGCAGCTTACGGATAATCGCATGACGCGCCGCCATGCGAGACACCCCAATGGCCAGGGCAATCGTGACCAGCGACGGCAGTTCTTCTGGAATGCCGCTCACAGCCAGCGCCACCGCCGTTTGAAAGGTCTCCGACAGGGACTTGCCCTGCCCCATCCCAATGGCCAAAATCAGTGCTGCCAGACCCATGATGACGTACAGTAGCTGCCAGCTAAACCGCTCTAGCTTGCGAGCGAGCGGCGTCGCCAGGCTCACCTGCTGTGCCATCAGTTTTGAAATTTGTCCGGTTTCCGTCTCCTCGCCAGTCGCAATGACTAGCCCCCGGCCCTGACCCGCCGCCGCGATTGTACCGGCAAAGGCCAGGTTAGTGCGATCAGCCAGCGGCACCTCGACCGTCAGAAACTGGGTCGCTTTGGCGACAGGTGTAGACTCGCCGGTTAGCGCCGACTCATCGAGGCGAAGATTTTTGACTTCGACCAGCCGCAGGTCGGCGGGCACTCTGTCCCCCGCTTCCAGACGGATCAAATCGCCCGGCACCAGGTCAGTTGCCGAGATTTTCTGCTGCTTGCCGTGACGAATCACCGTGGCTTCGGTGACGATGGACTTAGCCAGGGCCGCCATCGCTTCTTCTGCCTTCGCTTCCTGGACATAGCCAATCACCGCGTTGATCACCACCACCGCGAAGATCACCCCGGCATCTACCCACTCTCGGAGAAACAGTGAAATCAGCCCGGCCAGCAAAAGAATGTACAGCAGCGGCTGATTGAACTGTCGCAAAAATTTGATCCAGAAGCTAGCGGGTGGCGGCGGGGTAAGCTGGTTGCTGCCAAAGCGCGATCGCCGCCGGGTAGCTTCCTCTGTTGTGAGCCCTGTGGTGAGATGAGTGCCTAACGCTGCGGCAGCTTTCTGCAAGGGGAGATGATGCCAACGCTGATCCAAATCTAACAAGTCTGAAGCTGAAGACAGAGGCGAAATAGATGCAGACATAAACTCACTCAAACACGAATAAGCAAATACTCACGCTGCCGAAAGACGCGAGACCAGGGCCGTACCCAGTCGCTGATAAGGCTTCTGTCACCAAGACAGCTTCATCAGGATTCGTGCTCATCGCAGATTTCTCTTGAACAACTACAGCTTTCAGCTTATAGAGAACTTGTGAGGGAAATGTGAGGTCAGACAAAACAGCAGCAGCTAGCATGATTTGAAATGAAGCAAAAGCCCCAAAGGTTATTTCTGGTGTTGGTTGATAGCGCTTTACACAGGTGGCTGCCTTCCTCGTTTAAACGTGAGCAGGCTATAGCAGCCTCCAGAGCAGATGCGAGAACTGTATGAGGCTGAGCAGGGCTAAACAGCAGCCGTAGCGGTGCGTCTCATATCTTCTAATACCTGCCAGGCAATGTCACACTCCTGCTGAATTCTGACCTCAGGATCATCGATGATGCGGGTGTGCTGCAGCGCCTCACGAATACGCCTGGACAGTTCGTCATGAGGCGGTGCAGGCAAGCTGCCTTTATCCAAAATATCGGTCACCGAGACGATGCCTAGCAGCGTATTGTCTTGAATGACCGGAGCCCGATGAACGCCCGCGTCGGAAAGCAATTGCGCGGCCGCTTGAACAGAAGTCTCAGGCGGCAAGTAAATGCAGGGGTACCGCATGATATCGCTGATGCGAACAAACCCGGGATTGTGGCCAGGGGCAATCACGTTATAGACGATATCTTTTTCAGTCAGCATCCCGTAGGACACCTCAGGGGTGAGTTTTTCGACGACGAGCGATCGCACCCGCTGCGCTCGCATCATCCAGATGGCATTTGCCACGGTCGCAGAGCTGCGAATCACTACGACAGGCCGGGTCATAATGTCTCTAACGGTGAGCATGGTGAGCCTCCTTAGACTAATATTTTGGTTATAGAACGTCAGTTTGAAGAAACTGTGAGGAATCGCTCATACCTGAAACCATTCTTTTCGCTACTTAGAAAAGGTCAGCACTGATCGGCCAGATCAGTACCGGGCAATCCGTCGTCTTCAAGACAACGCGATGAATCGTAATTTTGTCGGGTGTCAGCTGTTCGTCACCGAGTTCGCCGCCAGTGCCTGCCCCTACAAAGGGATAGACGCTGCCATCGACATCGACAGCGTTGAAATCGTAGGTGAGTGGCAAAACGTAGTCTTCAATAGTATCGAGCAGTTCATCGGCCACTTCGCTATCGCCTGCCGAGTTCGGAGTGACCGCCGCTGCCAGGATTTCGCCCGTCGTCTTGATCGAAGGTAAAAACCAGTTGCAGCCATCCACGGGGGTTCTTAATTTTGACGGTTCCTGTAGCAGCTTTCCGACGTTTCACTAGGTTAACCATCGTAAAACGTTGGGGTGCAGGGCAAAATCTGTACTCCACTAAACTGGCTAAAACCATCTGAAAACGTCCAACCCATGTTCACAAGTTAGAATGCAGTAACGCTTAGAAATCTTTCTCCAAAAGGATGAAAGCCCTTGAAACTTTTGATTTGTAAGGGCTTTCAGAAGGAAGCAGGTAACGCGATTCGAACGCGCGACATTTTGCTTGGGAAGCAAACGCTTTGGTTATGTACATAAATAGTTTTATAGATTTTTTATTTGCCGTACCCCAACCGTCCCCCCATAAATTGCCAAAACCGATGAACTTTTTTGGCTCAATCTACCGAGCTTGGATTTTTACACGCGGAAGACTGAGCGTATCGATGTACCAGGGTACGCTCCAGCTGACTGAGCTACCTGTCCATTGTCTGCAATTGTAAAAACGCCACATTTGCGCCTCCGATGTTCACTTTTCCATTGCCACATTTTATAATGTAGGTATGTTGCTACATTTTAATGAGGGTCATGCACAGCATTTCTAGCCGAGAATTCAATCAAGATGTCAGCAAGGCTAAACGGGCTGCCGAGCAAGGGCCTGTATTCATAACTGATCGTGGTACACCTGCCCACGTCCTGCTAACCATAGAGGCTTACCAGAATCTAGTCAATAAGACTGATAGTGTGGCGGATCTATTGTCTATGCCAGAGAGTGCAGAGATTGAATTTGTGCCCAGTCGGTCAAGCGAGGTGACTTTGCGAGAGGTTGATTTGTCGTAATGTTTTTGTTGGACACAAACGTCGTTTCTGAGCTGCGAAAGACTGGATCTAAGAAGGCTAGCGGCCAGGTAGAAAAATGGGCACAATCTACACCCGGTACGCAGACTTTCATCTCTACGATTACAATTTTTGAGATTGAGCGCGGCGTACTGCTGATGGAACGGCGAGATGAGCAGCAAGGCCGTGTTCTAAGGAAATGGCTAAACGATCATGTCCTGACCCACTATAGCGATCGCATCATTCCTATCAGTACTCGCATTGCTCAGCGCTGTGCATCCTTGCATGTCCCTGATCCAATGCCAGACTACGATGCTCTAATCGCAGCAACAGCGCTAGAACACAGTCTAATGATCGTCACACGGAACGTAGGCGACTTTGAAAGA
Source organism: Phormidesmis sp. (assembly GCA_049646425.1). GTDB lineage: Bacteria > Cyanobacteriota > Cyanobacteriia > Phormidesmidales > Phormidesmidaceae > Phormidesmis. The sequence continues at coordinate 12,190 of JBARVU010000414.1, forward strand.
ACAGGTGCAAAGTTGCTCAATCCTTGGGATAGCAACAATGATTCCTAAACTCCATCATCTGATATAGGTCTTTAACTAACCGAATCATCTTGACACTCCTGCCAACGGTTTACTAAGGTTGAAACGCAGGGATTACCTGCTAGCTGATTAGTACGAACCCAGTCTACATCAACCAAAGCTGTTAGTAACTCAGTATCGAGACTTCCTTGTAGAGCGTGCCACTGACGGATACTCGGCTGACGTAAAATTTTTCGTTTGGGAGAAGCAAGTCCGCCTACTACGTAGTACCCCTCGTCTGGATCGTGCCACAGATGCTGTATTCCCGGAACATTATGGCGCAACCACACTCTGTCATCCTCAAGATATCTGTTGAACAATTTGGATAACAGCTTTGTCCAGGCAGATACCAGCGCCGTGCTGTTTCTTGACTTGGCCATATCCTCTTGTCTCAAATTACTGTTCTTTAACGCTAGGAAGCGAGCAAAGAAATCTTTCTTCAACTTCTTGTAGCTTATTTCTGTTTCACCCTCGCGGGCAAACTTTTTCAAAGTGTCATACCAACAAGAATATAGGTCATCTAGCTCCCTCAACAACGTGCTCCTATTGTTATTGCTCAGCACTTTTTCTTCTGCGAACTTGTCTATGTCTGTAAGTAAATCTTTTTTCTCAGGGAGTTTCCATTTCACAAGAGGTAAACTTATGTTTTTGCAGTTGATAGCTTCAATCACTTCATTCAAGTGATAAGGAATCATATGCGGTGTATCATACTTTGGATCTTGGAGATAGATTGAGACGGTATTGGTGCGATGAAGAACGATAGTCAGCCGACGTGCGAACCGAGTAAGTTTCTCATCTGCGCTACCGAATCCTTGCATAACAACCTGAGGTTTATAGCTGTACGGCCAGCGCTGCTGCAATAGACTCAGCAATCCATTCACCGATGTATCAAAAGATTGTAAGACGTTATCGCAATCGGCAACGTATCTTGGAATAGACGGATTGAAAGGCATAATGACTGGTCGATCGCCTCTAACCGTAAACAGGTATCCATTCACTATCACAACGAGATTTTCAGTGAGTAACTCCCTCTGCTCAGGTAGCGATGCGCTTATTTTTGCTTCTTCATTTAGTAGAAGATGTTTAAGCTCAAGCTCTTTGATAGCGATCTCTGCGTTCCTTTTCAATGCATCTTTGCACAGCGGCTTTTGAAGCTGTGTAATATCGTAGTTGTAGTACGGAGAATCTACTTCTGGTATCAGGTAAGTATTGCTGTCTTCACCTTCACTTTGTTCAACCAGCAGGTTCTCTGCTACTGAGTCACCAATTAAATCGTTAGGATTCACGTTGATGTGTTGACAGGCAACTTTTGAATGTAGCGATCGCGTCAAAGGATAGCGGTCATCAACAACTCCTTTCAATTGATCGAGCAGCGCCAGAACTCTTCGATTCTTTCTAAAAGCGAGATTAGCAATGTCATCAAGCTCAACTTCTGGTAGCAAACTAAGCTGCGTATCTAGTCCTTTCTCGTTTAGAAGGTGCTGAATATGTTCAACTATCTCTGGAGAAGATACAGTCTTGCATACTCTCAAATCTAGTACCTCTACCTTTACATCCAAGTTCATACTAGGAATTAACTTACGAGTAGAAGGGTTCGGCTTGTACTTTGTCTTTGCTGGCAAGCGTCTCAATTTTAGCACTTTAGGCTTCAGTCCGAAGCCAAATTCCTTCGCTTGCTCAATCAGTTTATCCTGAACAGCTTTGAGAATGTATGGCCAACTTGACTTTGCTGCTTTAACAGACGACAGATCTAAGAAAGCGCGTTGTTTCCTCTTGTTCTTGCTTTTCTTAATCTCTTTGTATATCGTGCCTTTTGGTGCTTCTCCATGCGCAGATATCCATCGAACAAGAATATTATTTTCACCATATGTCCACAAAGAACCGCGATACTGTCCATTGTCTTCCTGGTTCTCTGAATGATCAACAACTGGTCTAAGAGGTACATTCTCATAGAAAAGGACAATCTCGGTTGTATTCCTATCAGGCAGCTGCTGAGTACGACAATCTAGGCTGATGGCATTAATTCCTGTACTTTTCCTCCCACTCCAGACGTCGATCTTTAGCAAAGGCCGACCTAGCGTATGACTACCCTGAGAATGGCTGCCAAACGCCATTGCTTTGCGCATGATAAGCCGTATCCAGATTGGATTCATTTCAGGTGCATAGCGCACCCTCTCAGGAGAAAGAATGACATCATCACTATTCTTGATAGTGGGTGCAGTATCATTTTCAGAATCAAGCGCAACAAACAAGCCAAACTGCCCTCTATAGCTCCGCATGAGATAAGGATAGTATCGGTCAGATAACTCAGTATCCAAATGAGATTGCCATTCTTTCCAACGGTAGCTCTTTGTGAGCGGATAGTGATAGACAACTAGTCGCTCAGCCTTATCGACATCGATTTCGTCATCTTTATAGATTGTATGAGATAGGGGAAGTGGACGTATGTCCTCTTGATCAGTCGGCTGCATGAAAAAATCTCCTCTAAACTTGAGCTTCAATCAATACTTCTTATGAGACTATCCCGATAAACTTCTGAAATCCTGGGGTATGAACCGGAGTAGCACTGTTGGTCACGCAACCTCCTAAAACCAGGATATCTGCTTGCTCTACTGTCGTTGGTTTTAGG
>JBARVU010000415.1:0-4825 GCA_049646425.1 Phormidesmis sp.
GGGTTTGCATTCGCTTTTTAGGAGATCTTTCTGGGCTATCGCCTTCCCTACAAAAAGAGATAGACCGGGCAATGACAGAGACTGTAGACAACAGCGCAATTGAATTCAATGTGGCGATCAACTACGGTAGCCGCAGCGAGATTGTTCAAGCCTGTCAGCAGGTCGCCCAAAAAGTGGAGCAGGGTGAGCTTTCAGCCAGTGCTATCAGTGAAGACATGATCGCTCAGCACCTATATACCGCTGGCAGCGATCCCGATTTACTCATTCGCACGAGCGGTGAACAGCGGCTTAGCAACTTTCTCCTGTGGCAGCTAGCCTACACCGAGATGTATTTTACAGACGCTTTTTGGCCCGATTTTGACCGTGGAGAGTTTCACCGGGCACTACAGGTTTTTCAAGGGCGCGATCGCCGCTTCGGCAATGCAAAAGATGGGGTAGGTATTCAGAAAACGGCCAAACACCCTGCCCTTACCGCTTAAAGGCGTAATCGAATTAAAACGCCCCTGCTCGCTCAAGAGTCGCTGGGCAAATGACGCCGCTTCTGTCAGGTTTCCCTGACGATGAGCCCTAGATACATGGCAGAACCCATATAAAAGCTCTAAAATTGTATCTAAATATACAGTTAGTTTTTTCGGGTTTCGCATGAAAAATGATTTCAATCAAGGTGCTTCCTCAGATACAGAGAGTGGTGTAAGAAATATTCTCACACCGCTGTACAGGCAATGGCAGCGGCTGACCTCGTTTATGGTTATGCCTGAGGACGCGCTGCCAACGCAATCGGAAAAGCGCTACGCGTCTAAAACTCGGCTCTATCCTTATCTGCCCGCTACAGAAGAAGCGCGAGATTGGCTGGAGAAGATATACCAAAAGTCTCAATCTAAGATAGGCGATCGCGGCGAATAGACGGCAGGGGTGTGATCGCTAACCTCCGTGAAGCTGCCGCTCAAACGGTAAGATGCGGCACAATCTGGCCTACGGTCTTTCGAGTATACCGGTTGCAGACTGTACGTGAGGATGATGCCATGAGCCAAGGTGATCTAGAGCTTGAGCAGCCAGGAATGCCCCCACCCTACTCAGGCTGGCAGGCAACTATCGCTCGGTACTTTGATTTCGAAGCTCATCGAACCACTTTTCGGACTGAAATTTTGGCGGGGCTGACCACGTTCATGACGATGGCTTACATCCTGGTGGTGCATCCTATTATTCTGTCTGACGCGGTGTTTCTGGTTGAACCGGGGGATCTGTTTCGCGAGTTGGTGGTCGTGACCGGGCTCACCTCTGTCATTGGCTCGCTGGTCATGGGGCTCTATGCGAAGTACCCCTTCGTGCAGGCACCGGGCATGGGCACCAACGCCTTTTTTGCCTACTCGGTGGTGCTGGGGCTAGGCATTGCCTGGCAAACAGCGCTGGCGGCTGTGCTGATTGAGGGTCTGATTTTTATCGCGCTGACGGTTACCGACATTCGCCGCCATCTGATTGCCGCCGTTCCGAGCTGCATCAAGGCGGGGACAACGGTCGGCATCGGATTGTTTTTGGCGTACATCGGTGTGAGCGGAACGACAGAGACCGGTGGGGCGGGCTTAATTGTCGCGAATGAAGTTACTAAGACCGCCTTTGGTAGCTTTCGCGAACCGGCGACTCTGCTGGCTGCTTTTGGCATTTTCTTATCAACGTTTTTTATCGTTAGACGCATCAAGGGGGCCCTGCTTTGGGGTATTGGCGGGACGGCGATTTTGGGCTGGGTATTTGAGGTAGCGCCTGCGCCCACAGGCATTTTCGAGATTCCGGCCTTTCCGTCTGACCTATTTGGGCAGGCGTTTGTTGGGCTAGGCGGCATTAACGGTAGCAACATTATCGATTTTTTGGCGGTGCTGCTGGTGTTTTTGTTCGTCGATATGTTTGACACGATTGGCACGCTGATGGGCGTGGGCACCCAGGCAGGCTACATCGATGAGAATGGGGAATTGCCTCGGGCGAATAAAGCGCTGTCGGCGGATGCGATCGCCACCACTGCTGGCGCTATTATGGGCACCTCCACCGTCACTACCTTTGCCGAATCTGCCGCTGGGGTGAGCGAGGGCGGTCGCACCGGTCTGACGGCTGTCGTTGCCGCCGGAATGTTCTTAGTCGCGCTGTTGTTTGTGCCGATCTTTGAGGCGATTCCGGCCTTTGCGACAGCGCCGGCGCTGCTGATTGTCGGCGTGATGATGATGGGCAGCGTTCTGACTATTCGCTGGGGCGATCTGACAGAAGCTATTCCTGCCTTTGTCACCATCTTCTTTATTCCTCTGGGCTTCTCGATTGCCGAAGGACTTGCTGCTGGCTTAATTCTCTACCCCTTTACCAAAGCAGCCAGCGGTCGCGCTAGCGAAATACCGGTTATCACCTGGATTTTGGCCATTGTCTTCATCGCTCGGTTTGTCTTTACTGCCGTGCGGTTTGGTTAAGCGCGATGAAGGTTGACGTTTTCAAAATTCCTCAAAGTGCGCCAGACGATCTGACCGGTCTGATTCAGCTGGTTGAACAACAGGCTATCGATCCCCACACCATCGTGGCCGTGATGGGTAAAACCGAGGGGAATGGCTGTGTGAATGATTTTACGCGCGGCTTTGCGGTGGCGATACTGAAGGGATATTTGTGCGATCGCCTTGGCACCGCAGCCGACCAGATTGTATTCGTCATGTCTGGCGGCACCGAAGGCGTGTTGAGCCCGCATCTAACCGTTTTTACCCGGCAGGCGGCGGAAGGAGCCCCTCGGTTAGGGTTAGCGCTAGGGGTTTTTCATACGCGAGACTTTTCCGCAGCAGAAGTGGGGACGCTGGCCATGGTAGAGGTCGTCGCCAGCGGCGTAGAGAAGGCCGTGATATCGGCTGGCCTCACCCCGCAAGATGTGCACTTCGTACAGATCAAATGTCCGCTGATTCCGGCTGGCGCCAGTGAAAATGCCATCACTCAAGACAGCTACAAATCTATGGCCTATTCCCGAGGCGCTTCTGCCCTAGGCGTGGCCCTGGCACTAGGCGAAATCAAGCCCGGTCAGCTCACCGCCGCCGACATTTGCTCAAACTACGCCCTGTACTCGTCCGTCGCCTCTACCTCAGCAGGCGTAGAGCTTCAGAACTGCGAAATATTAGTCTTAGGCAATTCGCCCGATTCTCACAGCGACTATTTGATCGGTCACAGCGTCATGGCCCATGCGCTAGACACTTCTGCCGTGCAGCAGGCAATAGAGAGTGCTCAGGGTTCAGTCGAGCTCGGCAACATCATCAACGTCTTTGCCAAGGCAGAAGCCTCCCCCTCTGGTCAAATACTGGGCCAGCGTCACACCATGCTCGATGATTCGGATATTAGCCATACCCGCATGGCCAGAGCCGTAGTCGGTGCAGTGGTGTCCTCCGTTATTCAAGACCCGATGGTCTACGTATCAGGCGGCGGTGAACACCAGGGGCCAGCAGGAGGCGGGCCAATCGCGGTAATCAGCAAACGCAACCAATTCTACCCCTAGCTCGATGCAGCCTTTGCACCTTCTCAGCAAACGCACTATTTTCGAGGTGCTCAGCGAACTCAGATGAGTAATTCTATTGTTAGAATCCTTGGTGTGAAGGATATCTATGAGAAATTCAACTGTTAACGAGGTTTTACCAGACTATGTATCTACGCCGGGTGAAACTTTGCTCGAAGCTTTGGAAGAAAGAGGCATGAGCTCAGCGGAACTGGCAGAACGAACTGGTAGACCCAATACAACGATTGACAAAATTATCAAGGGTAAGGCTGCACTCACGTCTGAAACAGCATTACAGCTAGAGCGAGTGTTGGGAATTCCAGCGCAATTTTGGAACAACCGTGAGCAGCAATATCGAGAAGCTTTGATCAGGTTACAAGAATGACTTCGCTTGCAGCTTGAGCAGACTAGCTGAAACAATTTCCTGAGTGATTGCAAAGAGCTGGAGAATCTCATGCTAGAACTTTCGCACAGTACTTTAAATCTTTTCTTTCCTCAATGGCAGGGATCAGGCAGGATAGAGCTGTACGAGGGAGCACAGCTACTGTACGAATCGCTTTGTGATCGCCTACCCTTCACACGAATTCCTACCTCCTCAGCCTATTCGCTCACCCTCCGTGAGAACATCCTTGGACACAGTCAAATTCTCTCCCAACTCTCAGCGGCCTGTCGTATTATTAAAACTCACAACCCGGCGCGAATCTTAACGCTGGGCGGAGACTGCGGTGTTGAGATCGCACCCGTTTCTTTTCTCAATCAAAAATATGGGCGATCGCTCGCAATCATCTGGTTAGATGCCCATGGGGATCTCAATACCCCTCGTTCATCACCCAGCGGTCATTTTCATGGGATGCCCCTACGCACACTGCTGGGTGAAGGCAGTCAAGATATCCTGAATCAAGCCTTTTCAACTGTCTTACCCAGGCAGGCATTTCTGATAGGGACAAGAGAGCTTGACCCACCTGAGCGTAGTTTCGTCCAGGAAAATTCACTATCTATAGTCTCTGCGAATGCTGTAAACCGTCAAGAAAACAGTCGGCTGCTCGCAGCTCTAGCAACTGGTGGTTTCAGCAGGCTCTACATCCATCTCGATTTGGATGTCATCGATCCGGAGGACTTTCCTCACGTAGCCTGTCCTACGCCCCACGGGATCAATACCAGAAGTCTTCGTCGTCTGTTGACCGATTTAAAGGGCAATTCTGGTTCCAAGCAAGTTTGTGTGGCGTAAAATAGAGGCATAGCAAGCGAGTGGAGGCCAGAGCTATGGCCAGGAAAAAGCAGCGAGGCATTGCCGGCGATAAGACAATCTGCCTACCGATAGCG
>JBARVU010000416.1:0-3334 GCA_049646425.1 Phormidesmis sp.
CTGTACTGTTCAGCAGAAGATTTGCTCAAGCTGATTGCCAGTTCCTTTGAAAACCAAATCGGTGTTGGGGGAGACTGGCACCGGGTGCTGTTACTGCGGCTGAGCCAACCGGTAGAAGGCATTCGGCCCGCCTTTTTGTCCGATACTTCTCTAGAGGTGATGAACAAACTCAGAAGCTTTCGCCATCTGATCAGAGACGCCTACGGTACGGAGATTGAGCTGACTCAGCTACAGGCAAACCTCAGTGCCGCACAGCAACTCTATGATTTGATCCGGCAGGACATTGATATCTTTTTAGCAGAGCTGATTGCTCAAAGGAAGTGAAAACCTGATTCGGACAAGGCAAGAAACGGGTGGCTTTATATTTGCGATATCGGTAGAGTAAAGTCTGTGAAGACTGATTGAACCAGCGTGATTTGGATGAAGGCTGCAAGCGTTTATAACAGCGAAAACTATGATCGAATTGCGCGGGCTATTGCCTTCATGCGACAACATCATCTGGCTCAGCCTGACCTGGCAGCTGTGGCCCACCATGTGGCTCTCAGCGAGCATTACTTTCAGCGAATGTTTACCGAGTGGGCAGGCATCAGTCCCAAACGTTTTTTGCAGTATCTGACGGTTGAATACGCCAAGTCGAAGATTGTTCAGACCAAAAGTCTGCTTGACTTGACGTCAGATATCGGACTCTCTAGTCCGGGCAGGCTGCACGATCTGTTCGTAACCTTAGAAGCGATGTCTCCAGGAGAATTCAAAGCAGGGGGCGCGGGGTTAGAGATTCGCTACGGCGTCCACCCTACGCCTTTTGGCGATGCTTTGATTGCGACAACAGAGAGAGGCATTTGCAATCTGCACTTTCTAGAAATGGCTGAGGGCCAACCTGCTGAGCAGCTATTCAGGGATCTGTGGCCAAAAGCCGAGATTATTAGCGATCGCCAAACCACCCGTCCCCTATGTGAAACTATCTTTGGTGCCTTTACAGGTTCAAGTCGCAAGCCCCTCACGCTGATGGTAAAAGGAACAAACTTTCAAATTCAGGTTTGGCGGGCGTTGCTGAGAGTCCCGGCGGGCGAGATAACGACCTATCGAACGATTGCTGAGATGATCGCTCGTCCCACGGCAGCTAGAGCGGTGGGCAACGCAGTTGGAAGCAATCCGGTGGGCTACTTAATTCCCTGTCATCGAGTCATCAAAGAATCGGGTGAGCTAGGGGGCTACCGCTGGGGATGGGTGCGAAAGAGCGCCATCTTGGGCTGGGAAGCAGGTCATCTGTAGCGCTGGCCTAAAGACAACTGAGGAAGAAAATGCAAATTTCAGAGATTGCAGAGCTTTTGCTGCTAGCTGCGCTGTGGGGAGGCTCGTTTCTCTTTATGCGGATAGCTGCGCCGGTATTGGGGCCGGTTTGGCTGATTGAGATCAGAGTGCTGCTAGCAGGATTGGCGCTGTTGCCGCTGCTGATCCGCTCGAATAGTGGGGCCATCGTGCGAGCTAAAGCTGTTCCTTTGTTTGTTGTAGGCTGTTTTAATTCAGCTTTGCCCTTCTTGCTGCTCGCATTCGCGTCTATTTCGTTGCCAGCAGGTTTTACCTCTATTCTCAATGCGACTGCACCATTGTTTGGCACCCTTGTAGCGGTCGTGTGGCTGAAAGAAAGGCTTTCTTTTGCACAAGTAGTAGGATTGGGACTGGGCTTTGTAGGTGTTGTTGTCTTAGTCGGGCTAAAGACGTTTGTAGCGACGCCTGCTTTTGTTACAGCTTGTGGGGCGGGCTTAGCGGCGGCGGTGATGTATGCGATCGCCGCTCCCTACATCAGACAACAGCTTGCAGGCGTGCCCTCCTTGACCATTACCACAGTCAGCCAGCTCAGCGCGGCGTTGTTTCTTTTGCCAGCGCTTCCTTTTACTATCCCACAGGCAACGCCGAACCTTACGGTCATCCTGTCTGTGGTTGCCTTGGCTCTCTTTTCAACCTCGCTCGCGTACATCCTCTACTTTCGGCTGATTCAAAAGGTCGGATCTACCAAAGCCTTGACAGTCACCTACCTGATTCCGGCCTTTGCAATGCTGTGGGGGGCTCTGGTGCTACGGGAGCCGATTACATCTACGATGGTGGTAGGGGGGGCTTTGGTTTTGCTGGGAACGGCGATTGCCAACGACCTCTTCAAACATCTCTTGACTAAAAGCAGCTCGAAGTAAGCAGGGCACATTCGTAAAAAGAACGGCTTAATAACTTTGTAATAAGCGTCTCCCAACCGCATCGCGGTTCAGCCTACAGCATTGCCAATCGCTCCCGTATCAGCTCAGCCTGCTTCTGGGCTTCCGCCAGCGCATCTTTTGCCCCCTGAACGACTGCTGCCGGGGCCTGGCTGACAAAGCCCTGATTGCTCAGCCGCCCGCCGAGAGATTTCATTTCGCCTTCCGCTTTGCCCAAGTCTTTTTCGAGCTTGGCCCGTAGGGCCTCTACGTCCACCACGCCCGTTAGCGGGATCAGCACCTGCACGGTGCCGGTTACTCCAGCAAACATCTTGCGCTGATCCTGGGGTGAACCTGACTTCGTCCGAGCTTTAGAAGCGCTCTGGATAATTTCCGCTGGTGTCACACCCGGCGAGGTCGGACTCAGGCTAGGCGCTGCGTCGGCGCTAGCAACAGGCTGAGGGGACTTGTCCTGCCCCCTGACCTCAGCCCAAGTTTGCTTGAGTTCGGTGATGACGCGATCGCGCTGCTCAGCCGAATACCCCTTCTTCACGCCAAACCGAACCAGGTAAACAACGCCGATGACCTGAAAGAGACTGGCTAGACCAGGTACATCATCAATGGCTGCAAGGATTGAATTCAGAACCTTGTAGGTCATGATGACCCCTAGGATGATGCCGACGGACAGGGCGGGCTTTTTGTAGTCGCTGAAGAAGCTCGTGAGATAGTCAGTGGGCCGATCCAAAAACCGTAGAACTACAGCGGTGATTTGCTTCCAGGTAGAATCCTCGGCTGAAGCCTCAAGACTACCGGTCGGTTTCCCTTCTCGAACAATCTCTGCGGCCCTCGATACCGACAGCGTTTCGGCGACACTGGCAGACTCAGGTGCCAGATCGGTGCTGCTAATAGAAAGGGTTTCGACCTTAGCCAAATCTTGAATGTAAGGGCGAGTCGCTTTGAGCACCTGAAGCTCAGCCTCACTGTCCGTTTTGAGAATGGTCTCAATCCTGGCAGAAGGCTTGATGCCTGCTTCAGCTCGCAAATTGCGAATCGTGCGAATGGTGTCGATTAACAGCTCGAACTGTTGCTCTAGATCGGCGTCAATTTGCTGAGCATTTGCCACTGGATACGACTGCACCGCTAGGCAG
>JBARVU010000417.1:0-10676 GCA_049646425.1 Phormidesmis sp.
CCTCCAAACCGTCCTCACCTGGATCACCCACACCCTTCTCCCCAACCTCCACCACACCACCGACGAAATCACTCACCTCCTCCACGGCCTCAACGGCAGCTACGTCCCCAGCGGCCCTGCTGGCGCACCCACCCGCAATCGCCCCGAAGTCCTCCCCACCGGGCGCAACTTCTACTCAGTGGACATTCGGGCGATTCCGACTGAAAGTGCCTGGGATGTTGGTCGCAAAGCCGCTGAAATTTTGGTAGAAGACTACGCTCAAGAAAATGGTGAATATCCGCTCACGCTCGGCCTTTCGATGTGGGGCACGGCGGCAATGCGCACAGGTGGTGACGACATGGCCGAAGCCCTAGCCCTGCTAGGAGTGCGCCCTGTCTGGGACGGCCCCAGCCGCCGGGTTATCGACTTTGAAATTTTGCCGCTGTCTCTGCTGGGTCGTCCGAGAGTTGATGTAACCTTGCGAATATCCGGCTTTTTCCGCGACGCTTTCCCCAATTTGATCTCTCTGTTTGATCAGGCAGTCAAGGCGGTGGCGGCACTGGACGAGCCGGAGAGTCAGAATCCGCTGGCGGCGCAGGTACAAAAAGACTGTGACTACTGGCAGCAGCAGGGACTGAATGACGAGCAGAGCAGAACGCGATCGCGCTATCGCATCTTTGGCTCCAAACCGGGTGCTTACGGCGCTGGACTTCAGGGCCTGATCGAAGCGCAGAACTGGGAAAGTGACGCCGACTTAGCCCGCGCCTACATCAACTGGAGCAGCTACGCCTATACCGGTCAAAGCAGTCAATCTGGCGATCAATCTAGCAGCCAATCAGATGGCAAAAGCGCGCCAGAAGCCTTTAAGCAGCGTCTCGCGCAGATGCAAATCGTGCTGCAAAATCAGGACAACCGCGAACATGACCTGCTCGATTCTGACGATTACTACCAGTTTCAGGGCGGCCTCACTGCAGCGGTCAAGGCGCATCGGGGAGAAGCACCCGCCACCTACTTTGGCGATAACGCAGTGCCCGAAAATCCGAGAGTGCGATCACTCCAGTCCGAAATTGCCAGAGTGTATCGCTCGCGCGTGGTCAATCCCAAATGGATAGCCGGGGTCATGCGCCACGGCTACAAGGGCGCATTTGAAATGGCCGCTACAGTCGATTACTTATTTGCCTACGACGCCACAACCGGCTGCGTCGAAGACCACATGTACGCAGGCGTCGCTGATGCCTATGTACTGGATCCAGCCGTGCGCCAGTTCATTGAAAAGTCAAACCCTTGGGCACTGCGGGATATGGCTGAGCGACTGCTGGAGGCCAATCAGCGCGGTCTGTGGCAGGGGGCAGGTGAGGCAGTGATTGATGAGTTACGGGCGATCGCCCATGCCGCCGAAGGTCAAATAGAAGCAGGGTATGATCCACTGATATGATTCGGGCGATCGCACATCGCTTTCTCAGTATGGGTCTTAATGTCTGCAAGTTGAAATTTGAAAGTGTAAACTGAACTAAAGCAGCGCGTCAGTCGCAAAAGCAATGAATCTAAGTATCAAAACTCATGTTGACCCAAATGGAGTTTTACACATAGAAGGGTTGGAGCAGATTGCTAACCAGGACGTAACCGTGACACTGTCACTCCCGTCTGCATCCGCTAATGCCACAAAATTCAATCTAGAGCAATATGCAGCACCCACCGTGGGGCCGGATGTTGTGGCTAGCATCATGGCTATCAGTGCCGCCTGCTCCAGCTTGCCTGTTCTGGACGACCGCAGCGCTGACGAAATCTTGGCCTATAACGATATCGGTCTACCTGAGTAAAGAAATGGTGATCGACACCTCGGCAGTGATTGCCATTCTGCAGCAAGAAGACGAAGCTCAACAGTTTGCCGAACTGATAGCAGCAGACCGATACCGGCTGATGTCTGCTGTGTCGCATCTTGAAAGCGCTATCGTCATCGGCAGCCGATATGGCGTCACCGGGCAAGCGCAGCTAACTGCCCTTCTTCGCAGCCACGCGATCTCACTTGTTTCATTCACCCCTACTCAAGCCGAATCCGCCAAAACCGCCTATTTCGCCTACGGCAAAGGACATCATCCCGCTCGGATGAACATGGGCGACTGTTGCTCTTATGCCTTAGCGAAGATAACCGGAGAGCCGCTCCTGTACAAAGGAAACGACTTCTCACAAACAGATATTCTCGCTGTTGGTAAATGAATTAGCCGATCAGCACACAACCCTATCTCAAAAAGCATAAAGCCTTCTGAGAAGGCCATTCTGAGACATCGACCTGATTGACTGACAAAAGTTTTGCGTGAAGGGATGAAGGCTTTGCTGTCAGGTAAATGTAGCGATTGAATCGAATAAGTGGGAGTCAGCGTTCTAAGATTCAGATACCACTCAAAACCAAAGGAACACTGTGAAAAAACTCCCGTCTTTACGATGCCTTGAAAGTCTGGCTGGGTCAAGAGACGAGTTGGGCACATTTGGCCCAACTGACAACTTGTTTGTGGATGGTGGCCTGGTCGACTGACAAAAGTTAGTCAACCAGCACACTAGCTCTGCTCTTTTTGAGGTGTTTGCCTAGAAAATTTCTCGATTAGCGCAGCAAAGTCCTATGGCTGAGCTTCGTAATGTAGGGCTTGCTCGCTGGTCATCACCCACTTCTGTGCGCTGCTAGTCCATAGATGCCCTACTGGCGCGAGCCAACTTGTATCGTCTAGCGTGCCTGGTTTGATATTAGTGATGCTGGGATTGCGAGCTGGATTGTGAAATAGTCTGGTTCCGCAGTTGCCGCAGAAGAAGCAGACGACCTCCCGGCCGTTATCAGATCCGCGTTTCCATTCTTGGGGATGTCCTTTAAGAAGAACAAGTGCTTATCTCGGTACGGGCATCGACATCCCAAACGCGCTAGAAGACTGCTTCTGACACGCCTGGCAGTGACAAGCGTAGAGTGTGATCGGCTCGGCCTTCAACTCATATCGAATCTGGCCGCACTGACAGCCACCTGTGTAAGCAGCACCCATAAGAGAACTATTAGGAAGTGATCGCCCTTATTTTTAACTCATGATCTGATAATCAGCGACTGAACTACGCATACTCATATCACCCAGTCTTCCATAATCCTCGCATCTGGGCTGAACCGACAGCAAATCTTACAGGAAGTATGTTTGGAGGTCTAAAGTGCTGGATCGGTCGCAGTGAAGCTGGGATCAATTCGCACCCACAGCGCGAGGGCGAGTTCTTCGGGCTGGATTGCAAAGCTGATCACCCGGATCATCACACCGCGCCGATCTAGCTGCTGGAGGCTGAGCCGATCATTCACATTGCCGAGTAAGCTGCTCACTAGCTGCGGAGGCGCAGGTACCCCGTTTACCATTAGCACAGGATTTATGAGCATCAGGCGATCGCCATCCGAAATACTCAAGCTCACTTCTCCGGCTAACCGTAGCGTCTCCGCCTGCACCAGATCTTCTAGCTCTACAGTCACTCTCAGGCGATTATCTGCCCGCATGGCATTGCTCTCGTCGGGCCGGAACTTGATCGCCGGATTCTTGATCTTATAGCGATTGCGCTCTCTTGCCTGAGCCGGATTGAGCGAGCCAATGTTGATCTCACTGAGCTGCTGCGCTACCTCTGGAGAGTTGAGAAAGGCATTGAAATCGGCTTCGGTCAGCACCAGACGCAGCGCGCCCTGCAAAGGTTCGTCTAGTAACACCTCCCCTCGCCGCAAGCCGCCAAAATCTAAATCGATTGGGTCAGTTTCTAGCTCAGCGACAGCAATCCGCAGCCCTGGCCTGGGCACCACGCCCCGACCTGCGATTCGCACTCGATCTACCCGGCCCTGCAATAGCTGGTAAGACGGGCCATTATCTACCCGCACAGCTAAGCTTTCAGCATCTACTAGCCGCGAGCGAATCGCATTTTCAGCGACCTGATCGATCACAATGCCTGCTGGTGAAATCAGCAGCAGCAGACTTGAGAGCACAATGGTGATTAATTCCATCAGCTCACAGCTGCCGCTACCCAGCCTTTGAGCGTGCTGACAACGTCGTCGAGCGCTATTTCTGCGGCCCCTTGGTCGGCCCGCTTGACGACTTCGACTTTGCCTTGCTTAAGCGATCGCCCTGTCACAATCCGATACGGAATGCCAATCAGCTCAGCGTCTTTGAACTTTACCCCAGCTCGCTCTTTGCGGTCGTCTAGCAGGGTTTCTATGCCCGCCGCATTGAGTTCATCGTACAGCTTTTCAGCAGCGGCCATTTGGTCGGCATCGCCGATATTCGGCACGACGACAATGGCATGGTAGGGGGCGATCGCCACCGGCCAAATAATTCCATTTTTGTCATACGACTGCTCCACCGCCGCCTGTGCCAGGCGTGAAACCCCGACCCCATAGCAGCCCATTTCCAACGGCACCTCTTTACCGTCTTCGCTGGTGTAAGTCGCCCCTAGCGCTTCGGAATATTTGTGCCCCAGCTGAAAAATGTGCCCGATCTCAATGCCTCGGGCCGTTTGAATGGGTTGAGTAGGGTCGTGAACCGCGCGATCACCCGCCATTGCCAGCCGCACCTCTATCTGCTGCGGCAGCGTCATCTCTACACCCCAGTTCGCACCCACCACGTGAAAGCCGCTTTCATTCGAGCCAGTGACGAAATTCTTCAAGGGCACTGCCGTTTCATCAACTAGCCGCAAAAACTTCGATGCGAGCCCCTTCACCTCAGAGATATAGCTATCGGCCAAGTTTGGCGCGATATACCCCAAAGGTAAAGGCTCAGCCGCCCACTTCTCCTGAGCTGCCTGGTCGGGAACTGCCATTGATAAAACTGTGCTTGCACCATACTCGCTCGCCAGGTTTGTCAATATGTTTTGCAGCTTCACCTCGTTCACATCCTGATCGCCGCGAATGCTCACCAACACCAGTACAGAACGCTCGTTGTCGTAGGTCACCTGATACAGCACGTTTTTCACAATCTGCGTCGGCGAGCAGTTGAGAAATTTGGCCAGTGAATCAATCGTGGGCGTATTCGGCGTATCGCGCTTTTCGTAAGTCGTAAAGTCTGAAGGGACTGCCTCTGCTGGCAAAGAGACGGCTTTCTCAGAATTTGCTGCATACTGACCGTCTTCGGTATACAGCACTTCGTCCTCACCGGCTTCAGCAAGCACCATAAATTCTGTCGAGCCCGAGCCACCAATCGCTCCTGAGTCAGCGTCTACGGCGCGAAAAGCCAGGCCCGTTCGCCGCAAAATGTTGCTATAGGCCACGTACATATCGTCATAGGTTTGCTTCAGGCTGGCAGGATCGGGGTGGAATGAGTAGCCGTCTTTCATGATGAATTCGCGACCGCGCAGCAGGCCAAAGCGGGGCCGAATTTCATCGCGAAACTTGGTCTGAATTTGGTAGAGGTGCACCGGCAGCTGCCGATAAGAGCGAATCATATCGCGGGCGATCGCCGTGATCACTTCCTCATGCGTAGGGCCGAGCGCCAGTTCTTGCTGGCGGCGATCGCTCAGCGCAAACATAATCCCCTCTGCCTTGGTGTAGGTATCCCACCGGCCCGACTCCTGCCAAAGAGACGCCGGTTGAAGCTGCGGCAGCAGGCATTCCTGCGCGCCCGTGGCGTCCATTTCCTCGCGCACAATGGTCGATATTTTATCAAGCACCCGCAGCAGCAAAGGCAAATAGGCGTATAGCCCGCTAGAAATGCGACGCATGTAGCCTGCCCGCAGCAGTAGCTTATGGCTGGGGATCTCCGCCTCTGCCGGATCTTCTCGCAGCGTGACAAAAAGCATCTGAGACAGTCGCATAAGTCTCCTTTGATTTCAGATCACTCTAGCGTATCAGCTCACAGAGCAGCCAACATGACTGGCTTACCTAGACTGGCCCATCTAGGATCCCAATCGGCCGCTGATCGAGCCGCACCGACTCAGTGTATTCCACCCGCTAACGTTTGCTTGCGCTTGTTCTAAGAGCAGCTTTGTCATCAGCTTTTCGGTTAAGCTGCTGTCTCTACTTCACAAGAGATTTGGCCAATCGTAGCAGCGGTCGCGCGGATATAGTCACTGACGCTCAGCCAAAGCATCTGCCCCCTGAGTCCGGCCGATACCGCAATGTGGTCATACACCTCAGCCCATTCGTCCAGAAAAACGGGATAGGGCTTCTTACAGGCGATCGCCGTTACCCCACCGCGAATATAGCCAGTCAGGGGCTGTACCTGCCTGAGCGGCACAGTCTCTACTTTTCGATGACCGCTTAGCCTGGCCAGCGCTTTGAGATCGAGCTGAAAGCTGCCAGGAATAACTGCCAGTATCACCGCCTGTAAAGCGCCTGAAGCGTCAGCACGATGGCTCAGCCTATCCATCGGAGAATCGCCCCTCACCACCAAAGTCTTAAAGACCTGATCGGCCGGTAGCATTAGCTTGCGGGCCACAGCAATCGCGCTTAAATCATCGAGATCTACAGAGTAGGTGAGCAAGTCGTATGCTATGCCCAGCGTATCTAAAACGCGAGCGGCGTTAGTTTTCACGTGGGGGGCAGCCTCCTCAACTCGACTCACCAGTTCTCTGGCTAACAGTTTAAAGGTAACCCCCCTACAGCGGCTGTATTTCACTGGCGCAAACGCGATCACGACCTTCATGTTTGGCCTGATACAGTCCTTGGTCAGCGGCTGCGATCAGCATCTCTGGATACGTTTCCTCGGTAGAGCCAATGGTTGCAGTCCCCAAACTCAATGTGATCTGCTCGCTCACCTCTGAGTGACCGTGAGGAATATTCAACTGCGCTATTTCTTTGCGAATCTCTTCCGCAACCCGAGCTACACCCGCCACGCTGGTATTTGGCAAAACAACCGCAAACTCTTCGCCGCCGTAGCGGGCGACGAGATCCATCCCCCGCTTCACCGCCCGCTCGATTGCCTGAGCAACCTGTATCAAACAAACGTCGCCAGCCTGATGACCGTAGGTATCGTTAAAGCGTTTAAAGTAATCGATATCGCATAGAATCAGCGACAAAGATGAGCGACCCGGCCCAACGTTCTGCCATACTTTTTCCAAGTACTGGTCAAACGAGCGCCGATTGGCCACTTGCGTAAGACCGTCCATATTTGCTAACCGCTCTAGCTCTTCATTAAACTCCCGCAGCGCTACCTCGGCATGCTTTCGCTTGGTGATATCGGTAGCCGTACCAAATATCTGCGTAGGCTGGCCTGCGCTATCTCGCTGAAAGACGGTCTCGCGACATAGGAGCCAGCGCCAATGCCCCTGGCGATGACAGAAGCGATATTCATTCTCTATCACCTCGCCATCTTTACTTGTCGATAGTTTGCGACGCTCTGCGACCATATGAGCTTTCTCGCCAGTATGCACGAGCTTCTCCAGGTAGCGCGCTCCCATTTCTCGAATTTCACCGGGATCGTAGCCCAGCACATTTTTAATCCAGCGACTGACGTAGAAATTGCTGCCATCGACGAAGCTGTCTACGTACAAAATATTGGTACTGGCGTCAATAATGCCTTGAATAAACCGCTGACTTTCCTGCCAAGCCTGTTCGACCTGCTCGCGCTCAATGGTCTCTCGCTTGAGCTGACGCTGATGTCGCGCCAATGAGACCAAAGTCTCCTGCTGCTGCTGCGTCTCAATCGCAGTTGCCGTCAGCAAAGATATCGCTAGAGCGGTGGTATGCTCTAGCGCTGTCCAGCGATGAGCAGCGGTATGTTCGCACCATAATGCCCCGACAACTTTACCCTGGCAGCGAATGGGCACCTCCAAAAACGCACCCGGATCGTGAAAGACCAAATTCTGCTGGACTAAGCAGCCTACCAGAGGCTGTGCACTGGTGACCCGATCGACTACCAGCCCCGTGCGATCGCCCAACGTCTCAAAGTAAGCAGCATAGTCAGCGACTGCCAACACCATTCCCTCTACCGGCGAAGCCGCTGTGTGATCGCAGCTACATAGTCGCTCAAATCGTTCATCTGAGGCGTATCGCCAAAGACTAACGCGGTCAGCAGCCAAAATAACGGTCGCTGTATGGACAATAATTTCCGTCGCTTTCGCCAGGTTACCGCTGTAAATAGCAGGATGCTGGAAAAGTAGCTGCAAGCTCTGCTGCTGCTCTACCGACATTGATTGGGATATTGAGTGCACTGGTATCTGATCGACCGGCGACTCTAACAGCAGAGCTTGTCTTTGATCTGAAGATTGGCCCTGCGATTGATCAGGGGAAGACCGCATGACAGACTGCTCTGTTGAAATTGACATTCTGTTTACTTAAAGTAACCATGCCTTGTAGTTAACTGACTACTCGCTAGCATTCCCAGAAAGCCGACAAACCTTCAGAAAACCACAGCCGGTTGATGCCCTAAACAAACAAAACGCTTCAGATATGAAGACGGTTTTTATACTTCAAGTTTGGATGTGTTCTAAAGCCTTTTCAGGTAAATCTCTGTTCGCCCCATCCCTGACAGCGATGGTTGTACCGGTTTCCTGATTGGTCACCCAAAGACCCGTTTAGCCCTATCCACTAGTCGAAAATATTGCCGAAGAAGTCGATAGTTTCCTTCAGAGCGCTAATAAAGGTATCGATCTCATCTGGCGTATTGTAAAAGTAAAGGCTGGCTCTGGCTGTAGAGGTCACCCCTAAAAGCGTATGGAGTGGCTGAGTGCAGTGGTGGCCTGAGCGAATAGCAATCCCAGCGTGATCTAAAAAGGTGGACAGATCTTGAGCGTGAACGCCTTCTACTGTGAAGGTAGCGATCGCTGCCCGCCCACTGCCGTCTGCATTCGGCTTAGGTCCATACAGCGTTACCTGCGGCACAGCGCTAATTTGCTCGTACAAATAGGCCGTAAGCTGATGCTCATACTCGGCGATCCGATCCATCCCGATGTGGTTAAGATAGTCCACCGCTGCTCCCAGCACAACGGCTTCGCCAATTGCGGGTGTCCCTGCTTCGAACTTATGAGGCAGCTCAGCATAAGTAGAATGATCTAAGAACACATCCTGAATCATTTCACCGCCCCCCATAAACGGCGGCATCGCCTGAAGCACGTCTAGCTTGCCGTACAAAAAGCCTGCGCCCGTCGGCCCACACATTTTATGGCCAGAAGCGACCAACCAATCGCAGCCCAGCGCCTGCACATCTACCGACATATGAGGCACGCTCTGGCAGGCGTCGATCAGCACTTTGGCACCGTACCGATGCGCCATTTCAACAATGTCAGTTACCGGATTGATGCAGCCCAGCGTATTAGAAACGTGGTTGACGGCTACCAGCTTAGTTTTGTCGCTGATCAGCTGCTTAAAAGCAACCAGGTCAAATTCTTGCGTTTCGCTCAGCGGTACATGCTTCAGCACCGCTCCTGTTCGCTGAGCAATGATCTGCCAGGGGACTAAATTGCTGTGATGCTCCATCACTGACAGCAGAATTTCGTCGCCGCGCTTTAGCTCATTCAACCCCCAGGCATAGGCCACTAAGTTGATTGCTTCACTGGCGTTGCGGGTAAATACAATCTCGTCGCGGGAGGCAGCGTTAACAAAGGCCGCGACTTTATCCCTAGCGCCTTCATACGCTTCAGTTGCTCGGGCGCTCAGCGTATGTACCCCCCGATGGACATTGGCATTATCGGCCCGATAGTAGTGCAGCATGGCATCTAGCACCGCCTGCGGCTTTTGAGACGTGGCAGCGTTGTCCAGATACACCAGCGGCTTACCGTTCACCTGCTGATGCAGAATAGGGAAGTCGGCGCGCACTTCGTCCGCTAAGAGCAAGGCTGGTTTGGGGGCAGTAGTTAGCGTCATGGTCAAGGGAGTAGTGGTGTAGATAGTGTTAACGGGCAGATATTAACGCGCCCATTGAGCCAGGCGATCGCTCAAAGCCGTGCGCAGCGACTCCACAGAGATTTTCTCGACAATCTCCATCGCAAAACCGTAGAGTAAGAGTCGCTGCGCCTGTTCAGCCGAAATGCCACGACTCTGCAAGTAAAAAACCTCATCGGCCTGCAATTGGCTCACCGTCGCACCGTGCGCACATTTCACGTTATCGGCCACGATATCGAGCTCGGGCTTGGTATCTACTCGCCCTTTGTTGGAGAGGAGCAAGTTGCGGTTGAGCTGAGCAGCGTCTGTAAACTGGGCCGCGCGCGCAACGTATACCTTCCCGTTGAAGACGCTATGAGCGCGGTCATCTACGACATTTTTCTGAATTTGCTCAGCGCTGCTGTGAGGATATGTCAGCGCAATCAGGCTATGCGTATCAGCGAGCTGGTCCGAACTCAAAGCGCTCAATCCATACAGGTGAGTGCTCGTCTGTGATCCGCTTTGGTAAATCTCTAGATGGTGACGGGAGAGCTTCGCACCCAAATCTATCGCAGTGCATTGATAATGGCTATCAGTGGCTTGAGAAACTGCAGTTTTAGCAATATGAAAGGTTTTAGCGCCTTCATCTTGCAGGCGAATGTGGTTGACCTGTGCGCCGGCTTCTAGCCAGAACTCCGTCACGCTATTGTTGCAGCGGGAATGGTCATTATCGCCCCAGAAAGATTCCACCAGCGTGCAGCTCGCATGGCGCTCAACAATCACTATTGTGCGCAGATGAGAAATCGCTTCACCCACTGCGCCTCTGGCAATATGAACAGGCGCATCAATCGCCTGATCAGCCCGCAGCCAGACTACCATCACGTCGGAGAATCCTGCCGTATTG
>JBARVU010000418.1:0-7708 GCA_049646425.1 Phormidesmis sp.
CCACCTGCGCGACATCACCTACCACCCCACCGCCAGCGCCCTCCCCATCCTGCAGCAAATCTCTTTCGACCTCGCCCCCAAACAGCTCGGGCTGATCGTCGGCCCGAGCGGCTCCGGCAAAAGCACCTTACTAGAAATTTTGGCAGGGCTGGCGGTGCCCACCAGTGGCAAGCTTTTTTGGCGCGATCGCCCCCTCCTCCCCGAAGCCCTCCAGCAGCTAGGCGGCCTGGTCTTTCAGTTCCCAGAGCGCCACTTCTGCGGCCACACCGTCTTTGAAGAGCTCCGCCTTGGCCACCCCGAACTCAGCGCTGATCGGGTCTACGAAGCCCTGAAATCAGTCGGATTGGGCGATCTTTCCCTGCAAGCGGCTCCCCATCAGCTCAGTGGCGGGCAGCAGCGACGCTTAGCGCTAGCCGTACAGCTCATTCGCAAGCCCTATCTGCTGCTGCTCGATGAACCCACCGCCGGCCTCGACTGGTCGATGCGCCAGCAGCTAGTCAGTTTACTGGCCGAACTCAAAAAAGAATGGAGCCTGCTGATTGTCTCTCACGATGCCGAGGATCTTGTTGAAATTGCCGACCACTGCTGGACGATTGACCATGGCCAGCTCAGCATTGCCGATCCCGAAAGCCTGCGCCATCGCCACAGCAAATCTATGGCCGCAAGCTCATGACTGTTAATCCGTGGTTACAGCCAGTCTCCGAACCGTTAGCTCAGGTCGAACCGCTACCGGCCCATCTAGATCTGTGGCAGCAAACGCTAAGCTGGCAACCGACAGCGGCTCAGCAGGCGCTGTTTCAGCAGCTCTATGAGCAAATCGTTACGGCTAACAAACAGCTAAATCTGACTCGGATTACGACACCTGAGGACTTCTGGGAAAAGCATCTTTGGGATTCGCTCAGCGGCCTAGCGCCTTGGCTAGCGGACGCTGAGCCATCCGACGCCCTATCTTCCGAAGCGTCGTCTGAAGCTGCTGAACCTATCCGCATTATCGACATTGGCACAGGCGGCGGTATTCCAGGAATTCCGGCAGCGATCGCCCTCGCCCCCACCCATCTCACCCTGGTTGACGCCACCCGCAAAAAAATTCAGTTCCTCCAGACGCTGTGCCAGCAGATGGATCTCACGGCTATCTGCATCGCTGAAAGAGCAGAAACATTAGCGCGGCAGCCGGGCCATCGCAAACACTACGACCTGGCGCTCGTTCGTGCCGTCGGGTCAGCCGCTACCTGCGCCGAGTACGCCTTGCCTTTCTTAAAGGTGGGCGGGCAGGCTGTTCTCTTTCGCGGCCAGTGGAGCCCCGCTGACACTGAAGATCTGATTCCCGTTGTCGACCTACTCGGCGGTGAAATCACCGACCTGCAAAGCTGGCAAACGCCGCTGACCCAGAGCACTCGAAACTGCCTGTTTATTCACAAATACAAGCCCACCCCCCAGGAGTTTCCCCGAGCGGTGGGCGTACCGGCCAAAAAGCCGCTGACCTAAGCTAGCCCTTGGGTTGAGCGCAGTCGCCCCCCTTAGCCCTTATTCTTAATCGTCATCACTTCGACGATCTTCAAAGCCATCTCGTCTGGAATTTCCAAAATGCACCGCAGATCGTCAATAAACGCCTGCTCCTCTACAGAAACCGAGCCGTCGGCAAAGACCAGATCGACGGCGATCGCAAAAGCAGTTGGCGCGAGCTGAGGCGGTAAGGAAGCCTTAGCGCTCGTAATCATCTCCTTAGGGCCATACTTTTTAAGTCTATCGACCAGGTAGTCTTTCATTCGATCCAGGCGATCAGTAGCGTCACTGAAAAGGTGCATCCGACTGAGACGCATCTTCATTTCTGCTTCTTCCGAATCAGAGAGATAGCCATCCGCAGAGATCGCCACCAAACAGATCGCCGCAAACGCTTCTGCAGAATTCATCGCAACTTTAGACTCTGCCTCGACCTTAAATGTCTGATCAAAAATTCCCATACTTTGAAGCTCTCATCTAAACAGCTTTAAACCGTCCTTAAGCCCTGGCCCAATCAATCAGCTGTAGCGCATCTCTGACCCGACTGACTAAACCAATCGTTGCTGGTTCAGTGTTGGCAAGCAGGCCCCGTTTCTAACAACGAAAATTCGCCTTCAGAAGTCTCTTCAAAGTTCTAGAGGAGTCCAATTTCCGTCTATCCATCGTAAAAGGGGACAGGATCAATAGATCCCACCCCCTTTTTGCCAAATTTATCAGCGGAGATATTTGGACGGCCTGCGTTCAGAAAGCCCAAACCTTAGTTTTTACAGCAAGCTAAACTAAACACTCTGCCGTCTCTCAGACTCTAGCTGCTGAAGCAAAGTGTCGTTGCCCTGGGCTTTAGCGACCTCGATGCGATGCTGCAATGAGCGAGTGATGTTTTCCTTGTGATGTTGACTAGCTTCCTGCAAAAGCTCAAGGCGAACTCGGGCCGCAGGACTCACGCCGACGAGCTTATTACGAAGTCCTGAGAGCACCCCTGGCCTGGGCTGTCCGGCTAACTTCTGACCAGTTAGCTGCTCTATCTGGCCCTGGCGGGTCGTTTGGTAAGCGACACCGCGATAGGTAAGCCGTTCAGCAGGCTGCGGGATGGGCACGTGGCGCACGTAGGTGTAGCGAGATGCGTGTCCTCGGTAGCGACAGGCAATCTTGCTTTCGGTCACCTCTAACATCGGTGGGTTGTAGTCGTATTCAATGCCGCGGTAAGTGAGTTTCATTTTTTATTCCCCAAAAATTAAGCGTGATTTAACGCGTTCCTTCAGGGTTAAAAGGCTCAACAGCAAAAGCCTATAATCCTTACTTCCGTCTCAGATGCAGTATTCTAAGAACCAGCCTTTGGGAATAGCTACAAAGCGGCACTAAAACGCCAAATCCTTACGAGCTATGCTAAAACCGGCTTTAAGTTCACTCTCTGAAATGAACGTAGTCGTATCTATTTCTGTATACAGTTTTACAGTTTTGATTTTCTCTGGCAACCCTGTCGGATATACGGATATCCACTGATTTTTCTTTGCTATAACAGGAATACAGCGGTTTGGCGGCCCCCGAAAAAGAATCTGTATGAGAAGATTGTATTAAATCGTAATTGTTTACAATAGTTAAACAACGGGTGATCGTCTAGCCATATCTACCGCTCATCTGCCTTCAAGAGGCTGCTTTTTGTGAGCTAAACGTCCGTTGTGGTGTGAAGCTGACAGCCCTCTCAGGCATTCTTTATGAAGTGCGTTATTAATCGGCGATCGCAATTTTCGGCCAGCCATCGGTATTGGCTAGCAGAACTCGGCGACCAGGAAAACCACCAGCGCTTTGGGAAATGTGCCCGCGCGCCAGGGCACGGCCACAACTATGTGCTCAATGTCTCGATTGAAAGCGAGCTAGATGCTTACGGAATGGTGCTCAACCTCAGCGAGGCGAAAGCCATCATTCACCAAAAAGTGATCGAGCCGCTCGATTTTTCCTATCTCAACGAAACCTGGCCAGAATTTCAAGCAACGCTGCCTACGACCGAACATATCGCTCAAGTCATCTGGCAGCGCCTGAGCCCGCATCTGCCGCCGCCTTTGCGAATTGTCAACGTTCAGCTATTTGAAACGCCCGAACTCTGGGCTGATTACACAGGAGACGGAATGGAAGCTTATTTGACCGTATCAGCTCACTTTAGCGCGGCTCACCGGCTCGCCCTACCACAGCTCAGCGATGAAGAAAACGCCAAAGTTTACGGCAAGTGCGCTCGGCCCAACGGCCACGGTCACAACTATCAAGTCGAAGTCACGGTTAAAGGCGAAGTAGACCCGCGTACCGGCATGCTGGTGGATTTGGAGGCGCTGCAAGCGGCGATCGCCGAGCACGTGATCGAACCGTTCGACCACACCTTCTTAAACAAAGACCTACCCTACTTTACAAAGGTCGTCCCGACCGCTGAGAATATCGTCATTCGCATTTGTGACCTGCTACGTCAGCCAGTCGCAGACATCGGGGCGACCCTGCACAAGGTTAAGCTGATCGAAAGCCACAACAACTCAGCCGAAGTCTTTGCCAGCAGTTTTGAAGAAACTCCGGCCTGGGCTAAGTTTCAGTCTCTAGCTGCTGTTTAAGCCAAAATCTATCAAACACCTGTCAAACATCAGAAAAGCCACCTCCGAATATTCGGAGGTGGCTTTCAAGCGCTGTACGGATTGTTCACACGCCAGTAGCTAGCTCGGCTTGGCTACTAGGCAATACTGGCCATTTTCACATCGTTAGTCGCTAGCAAGGTCTGTAGCTCTTCTGAATCTACAGTCTCTTTGTCGACGAGCATATCGGCCAGCTTATCTAAAATGTGACGGTTTTCAGTCAACACCGCTTTGCAGCGGTTGTAGGCTTGATCCACCAGCATTCGCACTTCGCTGTCGATAGAGGCAGCAGTCTTCTCAGAAAAGTCGCGCTCGCTGGCGATGTCACGGCCCAGGAAGGGATTACCCTGCTGACGGCCCAGCGCCACCGGCCCCAGCACATCGCTCATGCCAAAGCGGGTTACCATTTGACGGGCCACTCGGGCTACCTGCTGCAGGTCGTTGGAAGCGCCTGTTGTAACTTCCTCATCGCCGAAGACAATCTCTTCAGCCAAGCGGCCGCCGAGGGCAACGGCCATTTGATTCTGCAAATAAGAGCGCGAGTACAAACCCGATTCCAGACGTTCC
Source organism: Phormidesmis sp. (assembly GCA_049646425.1). Lineage (GTDB taxonomy): Bacteria > Cyanobacteriota > Cyanobacteriia > Phormidesmidales > Phormidesmidaceae > Phormidesmis. Next base: position 4,680 of record JBARVU010000418.1, read on the forward strand.
TCACTGGGGGTAAACCAGGTCAGACCACCGGCCCGCCCACGCGGAATAATGCTGATCTTCTGAACGGGATCGTAGTCAGGCATCAGCGCTCCGACCAAAGCATGGCCCGCTTCGTGGTAGGCCACCAGGATCTTACGCTTTTCACTCATCACCCGATCTTTCTTCTCGGGGCCAGCCAGCACTCGATCAATGGCATCGTTGACCTCATCCATCGAAATTTCGGTCAGGTTGCGACGAGCTGCCAGGATAGCGGCTTCATTGAGCAAGTTGGAAAGATCCGCGCCGGTAAATCCGGGCGTACGGCGCGCAATCTTCTCGAGATCCACATCTTGGGAGAACGTCTTACCGCGCGAGTGCACGTTGAGAATTTCTAGACGCCCAGCGTAGTCAGGGCGATCTACCACAACCTGGCGGTCAAAGCGACCGGGGCGCAACAGGGCCGCGTCGAGTACGTCAGGGCGGTTAGTCGCTGCGATGATAATGATACCGGTGTTGCCTTCAAAGCCATCCATCTCGGTCAGGAGCTGGTTAAGCGTTTGCTCACGCTCATCGTTACCGCCGCCTAGACCTGCGCCTCGCTGCCGACCTACGGCGTCAATCTCGTCGATAAAGACGATACAGGGAGCGTTGGCTTTTGCCTGCTCGAATAGGTCGCGGACGCGGGAAGCGCCCACCCCGACGAACATTTCGACAAATTCAGAACCGGAGATCGAGAAGAAAGGTACGCCTGCTTCTCCGGCTACTGCTTTAGCCAAGAGGGTCTTACCGGTTCCAGGCGGGCCAACGAGCAAAACACCCTTGGGGATTTTGGCGCCAATCGCCGTAAAGCGATCTGCATTCTTTAGAAAGTCGACGACTTCGGCTAGCTCTAGCTTGGCCTGGTCAATCCCGGCGACATCGCCAAACGTGACCTGAGTTTGCGGCTCCATCTGAACGCGAGCTTTGGACTTACCAAAGTTCATGGCCTGACTGCCAGGGCCATTGGAAGCCCGACGAAACAAAAAGAAGAGCGCAACTAGCAGTAGTACCGGGATAATCAGGGCACTAAATACCTTGACCAGGGCGCTTTCATCCTGGGTCGGCTGTACCGAAATATCGACGTTGTTGCTGGTCAAAATGTCTACCAGGCCGGGGTCCTGGGGCAGATTGACCACAATCCGACCTGTGCCATCTGGAGAGGCGAACCGAGCTTGAGACTTGTCCGAGCTGACAGCAACGCTTTCGATGCGACCGCTTTCAACTTCATTAATAAACTTGCTGTAGCGCCAAGACTGAGTCTCGACACGGGGTTGATCAAAAAATGCAGTTGCCAATGCAATGACAACGACGACGAGTAGTACGTAAAGACCTGCGTTTCTCCAGCGCTTGTTCACTGAGGGAAAGCCTCCTGTTGTGTGTGAGTGAGGATGCCTAGCGTCTAGGCGTTAATTCCTTGTTATTAATTTATGTTAACCCATTTTCTAAGGATCACTGAGTGGCCCTTAGGTAAGCGGGGATTTTTGCCTAGCGGTTTGACCTAGCTGCTAAGCCTGGCAATTTGTCTCTGCAACGCCTGGATACTGGCATGTTTGGGATTATATTCCAGTGTAGTCGCCCCGTTGAAAATCGTGTGGACTGGCAAAAGCTCGACAGCGCAGTTGCTGTAGGCGATCGCCTCAAAGCCCTCCACCCTTTCTGGCGTCCAGGCATGGCTGACGGGCTGCTGACCATCGCTTGCCAAAAGCTGGATCAATTGCCCGCGCATCAGCCCCGGCAGACACTGAGACCCCATCGGTGTCCACCACTGCCCTGCTGCCCAGCCCCACAGATTGCCGGTAGAGGTTTCTAGCCAATGGCCCTGAGAACTGGTCAAAATGGCTTCGTCAGCGCCGTGACGCTGGGCCTGCTGGCGAGCTAGCCAACAGGCTAAGTAGTTGCCGGTTTTGTGGGCAGGCAGGCTGCGCGCATAGTCGGGTGAGGCCACCCAGCAGCGGATGCCGGTTTGCTGTTGAGAAGCGAGCTGAGGGGGAAGCGATCGCCCCGTGATCCACTCCCGGCCATCTGGAAAGAGCGTGATCCGTAAGATTGGGAAGCACGCTTTGAGCTGCTCACAGCCACTGCGAATGGACTGCCAGTCTGGCGGCGACCAGTCAAACTGCTGAATGGAGTGATGGAGGCGATCGCAATGTCCTTGCCACTGCGTTAGCGGATGATCCAAATTTTGACCGTACACCCGCATCGTTGTAAAAACGGTCGCCCCAAATCGCAGTCCAGCATTGTCCAATGGCACCGATGCTGACCCTGCTGCATTCTTCGCAAAAAAACTGCCGTCGTACCAAGATGCCACAGCTCAAATCGTTCCAATGACTAGCGGCCAAACGAACGGCTAGCGCGCTCGAAGGCGGCACAGGAGCCGTCCGAGGTGACCTGCAAACCGACCAGCGGCGAGTCGGGGTTGCGGCATCGCTGACCGCGCAAATGGCGGCAGTAGTAGCAGGTTTGCGCTGAGGCAACCGGATCTTTGGGCGTCACTCGCCTGAGTTCCTGCGAATTGAGGCCGCGAACCACCAGCTGATCCCCCTGCCAGCTGGCTTCTACAATGCCGGTGTCGGCGAGCTGCAGCCAGCGAGGATCGCTCTCTAGACTGGCCGGCAAGGTGAGCGTCACCTGGTCGCTGCTGCTATTGACCTCTCCTTCGTAAAGCGTGTCGCGCGGGGGCGCTGGCTGCCAAAACTTCTCGGCCAGAGGCAGATCGATCACCTGGGCAGCGGTGGGCAGATGAAGCTGATAGCGACTTTGCAAATCTTCCAGGCTGGCCAAATCGCTGAGCTGCTGAGGATGCCCATGAACGAAAATAATGTGCTGCGGGCGTAGATTGTGAATTAGCTGAGTGGTGCCGCCGCCATCGGAGTGGCTGGTGAGCATGTAGTGCTCTACGTCAGCTTTGCCGGCGGCGATCGCTGCCTGCATCTCGCCGAGCCAGTCAAACTTGTACTTCTGGCTAGGGGCATCAAACAGGTCAAATAGCTGACCTTGCCACAGCGGAATAT